>CANQLL010000008.1 GCA_947624705.1 uncultured Bacilli bacterium
AAAGAAAGAATAACTTCTTTGCTTTAAATGATTTTCTTCTATAATTTTCTTCATTTTTGGATTAAAAATAATATCTTCATGATAAATATCTTGAAATTGTGATATACTAATTGACTGATATTGATTTTTAAAGTTCTTAATAAATTCTATTTCTTTGCTAGATGGAGAATTATTAGAAGGTTTATTAGTTAAACCATGAACTAAAATAGAATCAATATCTTTTTCATTTAATTGTTTAGAAAATCGAATAATTTGCATTTTTGTATAATTTGTTAATGAAGCAATTTTAGAATAAGAATAATTATTTAAACCATTAATCTTTTCTTGAACAAGCTTTAATGCATATTCTTTATTATGCATATATTAAAATATTCCTCCTTTCAAAGTTATATTTTAATATATTTTGGTAACATTTTAACTAATGAATATTCGGTAACATTTTAACTAAGGATTAACATCGACCAAATCGGCATATTGACAAGCTGTTATTATGGTGTTAAGATGTATTTAGCAAGAAAACTTGCATAAAATAAAAAAGAGGAACATTTAAAGCAGATAAGTGAATGTCTCCTCCTAAAAAAGTGGTTTGACACTCTATCTAAGCAAATGTGTAATGAGTGTCTATTTTTTTATTGCTAATATTTTAACAACATACGAAAAACACTTAATCAAAGATTAAGTGCTATGAAATATACTAATTATAATTTCCCGTTTTATCTAATAAATTTGCTAAATCATATAAGGTTCCATCACTACTTTGAGCTAAATACGAAGTACTACCTCCAACTGGTCCTTTATAATCTTTTCTAACATTATAAATAGAAACTACATTTTTAACATTATTTATTGTTCCATATGATTTAATAGTATTATTTTTTACAGCATTAATAATTGGAGTATATTCCAACGTACCATCTTCCATTAAGTAAATTAAAGTTTCATTTGCTGCATCAAGTCCATAACCAATAATATAAATATTTCTTATTTTTTTATCAAAGTTAATGGTATATTCATTTTGCTCACTTGTTTGAATTGAAGAATCAAATTTTGAAATATCTCTTAAATTAATATTTACAGTTTTATCATTAATTAGCTCAGCAGTTATAAAATCTCCAAAATCATTTATCACATATTCAAAGTCATCATCACAATTTTGACATTTAGTAATATCAAAAGATAAATCTACTTCTTCTTTTGGCTCTTCCTTTACTTCTTCATTTGCTTCTACTTTTTCTTCTACTACTTTCTCTTCTTTTACAATTTTTAAATAATCAGGAATAACCTTTTTTATTGTTAAAATATACCAACATTCTACAAGAGCAATTATTATAAATAATATTAAAGTAATAATTATTCCTTTATTTGTTTTTTTAGTTTCCACTTAACCATACCTCTTTTCTTATCTTTATAATATCATAATTATTTTTTATAAAAAATTATTTAAAATAATCTTTTTGTGTATTTGACATATCTTTACTCTTGATAAAATATTCCCATAATAATAAATTGGATTAATTTAATTATTCCTTTAAATCTTTTAGGTTCTTTAATCATTCGATATAACCATTCTAATTTTAAAGTTTGAATTAACTTAGGAGCTCTTTTTAGATTACCACTTATAACATCAAAACTTCCGCCTACTGGCATTAACACTTTAACACTTTTTAATTTATCTTTATTTTTAATAATAAAATTTTCTTGTTTAGGGGAACCTAAAGCGACAAAAATAATTTCTGGTTTGGTTTTATTAATATCTTTAATAACCTCTTCTTCTTTACTAAAACCATTCATTGTTCCCACAATTTTAATTTTAGGATATAAATTTTCTAATTGTTTTTTTGTTTCTTGAGCTACTCCCTCTTTAGCTCCATATAAATATATTTTTTGTTCACTTTTTTGACATAAATCTAACATTAAATCAATACCAGCTATTCTTTTCCCAACATTTCCGCCCCGTAATTTAGATAACAAAACAATACCCTCACCATCCGGAATATTTATTTCTTCTTGATTAAAAATTTCTTTTTTATCTTTATTATCTAAAACTATAAAAGGATTAATATTAACTATAAACATTTGGTTTTTAGTTTCCATAATTTTATTAACTATTTCTTCTTGATTTAAAGTACTAACTTTAAAACCTAATACTTTCTCATAATTTTCTTTTTTTCTCTTAACTCTTACTTCATTAACTAAGATAGCTAAGATAAAACTTAAAGGAATAATTATACTTATAGCATTTAATAAATTACCACTAAAATAAGCAGAAATAAACAATACACTACTACCCATTAATAAAGCAATATTTTTTTCATTAAATTTATGTTTTAAATCAAATAATATTTTTATCCCAATATAAATAAATAAAATAAAATATAAACCTAAAAACAAAAGACAACCTATTATACCTAAAGTATAAAATTGCATTACAAAATCTTTTTCAATATTAAAAATATTCATTACTCTTGTATAAGTTAAGCCAAATAAATTATCTAATTTATTGTTGTTTATTTCTTTAACTCTTTTAACCATTTGTAATTCAATATATCTAGCATTACCTGTTAAAGTTACATCTTGTTTTAAAATATTATCCCAAAATTTCTTATCATATTTATATGGATATGAGACAAAAGGAAATTGGGGATCAATTTCTTTAGCTTGAAATTTGGCTTCTAAAGTTTCTGGTTCATCATAATCATCATAAACATTAATATTACTATTCATAAAATCTAAAGATTCATCACTATAAACTGATTCATAATAATACTCACGCATACAAAGGGGAGTATGAGGAATAATTAAAAATATTCCTAAAATAATTAAACTATTAAATAAATAATATTTATAATTAATTTTCTTTTTAAAATTAATTATAAAATAGATTACACTTAAACAAACTATTTCTAAAATAGTTCCATAAATAGCTAACCTATTGCCAATTAATAACATACTTAAAACAATTAATAAAGTTAAAATATAATCAGTTGTTTTTTTATTTTTAAAAGTTTCAAATGATATAATAGGCAAATAAAGTAAAAATATTGCTACAACTTGATTAGTCATATGAAATAAACCTTTAGATGAACCTAAAATAAAATCATATTTTTCTAAACTAAACCAATGATAAAAAGGTATAGTTGTTCTTTCAAAATTATAAGCTGTATAAGATAAAGATAAAATATCAGTTATAATAATACTTAATGTTAAAAATAAGATAATAACTTTTAAATAATTTTTAAAATCTAAATATTTTATATTAAGTTTATATACAATATAAAAGATAAAGACATTAGATAACATTTTAAAGAAATATAAACATTCATTTAAAAGATTATAATTAAAATTATTAGGAACTAAAGATTTAAAATTTAAAGCATTTAAATGATGAAATAAAAGATAAAATAAAATAATAATTCCATAGATAAATATATATTTTTTTTCTTTAAAATTACCTTTATTTATAATAATTAAGATAAAAAAGATACTAATAAATAAAGCTCTTATTAAAGTAGAAATTGAATTATAAAAAAGATGTAAATCTAAAAAAACTGAAATAGTATAAAATATTAAAAATATTTTAATAAGTATTTTTTCATTAAATAATTTTAACTTCATAATTCCTCACATTTATAGTATACCTTATTTTTTAAATTGAATCTATAAAATAGATACATTTAATAATTTTACAATTATAAAGTTTTTAATAAAAAACATGACTAATTTGCATCGAGAGTGCAAATTAGTCAAAATTAACTTTTTCGTTTTTGAATTTGATAGATAATTTTTAATTGTAATTTGTAAGGTATAAAACGCATTAAGAAAATAGAAAGTTTATTGGAAAAACCAGGAATAATTATTAATTTATGTTTAAATAAACCTTTAATAGCAATTTTAGCCACTTTTTCGCTAGACATTTCATTAATATTAAATTTTCCTTTGGCAACTTTAGTAAATTCAGTGGCAACTGGACCAGGACATAAAGCACTGATAACTACTTTACTATTTTGATGCTTTAATTCTTCATAAATAGCCATAGTTAATTTTAAAACATAATTTTTAGTGGCATAATAAGTGTTTAAACGAGGACCAGCTAGAAAGCCGGCCGATGATGCAACATTTAAAATGTAACCTTTGTTTTTTTTGGTAAAATCTTGTAAAAATAATTTAGTTAAAATATGAACGCATTTAATATTAACATTAATCATTTCTAATTCGCGATTTAAATCGGTTTTATTAAACATTCCAAATAAACCAAAGCCCGCATTATTAATTAAAATATCAATATTTTGATTCTTTACTTTCTCATAAAGTTTATAACAATTATCTTCAATCGCTAAATCTAAAGAAATAATTTCTACTTTAGTAGCTAATTCTGCTTGTAACTTTTTTAAACGCTCAGTTCGACGAGCAACAAGAATTAAATCATGACCTAAAAAAGAAAGATAACGAGCCATATCTTGACCTATTCCACTACTAGCTCCCGTAATTAATGCTTTCATTTATATCAACCTCATTTATATTCTAACATAATTACTTGATTTTATTAATATATGTGCTAAAATAATATACCAAGGAGGCATTAGGTAATGAAAAATAGAAATTATAAAGTATGTAGAGATAATATTTATGTTGGAGAAGTTGTAAGGACTGACCAGGTAAATCAGTATAAAGGGGAAGTTAATTGTTTAACTGTTGAACCAGGTCAAATATATGTATCAGTTTATAATCCATATCGAAGTATGTTATTTATTCCAAACGAAGAAAATTTAGCCAATGATTTATTATATCAAAGTCCTAATTATCCTATACTTAATGTTACTGATGATAAAACATGTTTAGGACTTGGAGAAAAAAGTATCGTAATAAAAGATGCTTGTAATTTAGCAGCTTTGCTAAAATATTTTAAATATGAAGAAGAATTAACTTATCAAGACATTCTAAGTATCAGAAAAAAATTTTTTACTGGCAAATTTGCTAAAGATAATTGTGAATTGTTTGGTTATAAAGAAAGTAAACCAGAAGATTATACTTACTTAAACCACGGAGTTAAAATTACTAATCCTAAAGAATTAAAATTAAGAATTCTTCAAGAAAAAATTTCCCAAAAATTAGGGCATCGATCTTTTTCCGGGGTTAGCAAAGGAATATTACCAAGAGAATACTTTGATGTTTTAGATAAGTTAGGCGACAGCGGGATATTAGATGCCATTGAATGGAATGAAAAAATAAATGCTTTTAAACCTTCTAAACAAGAAGGACATATTAGAAAATTATCTAGATATTAAAAAACAAGGACTTTTTATAGTTCTTATTTTTTATGAAAATATCGTATCCTAATCATTTTCTAATATTTTAGCTAATTCTTCTTGACTTATGTCTGAAGATTTACAAATTAACTCGTCTAAAACGCCATTATTATGTAAATTAATAGCATTTGTTTTAATAGTTTGAGCTATCCCTTTTTTTATTCCTTTTTTTATCCCTTTTTCCTCTGCATAATATAAATCGCCTTGTCTAATCATTTCAGCTTCTTCTTCTTTGTTATAGGACATATATTTCCATAACTCTTCTATTTCACTTGCATCCATAGCTTTCCTCCTATATTCATCCAATACATCATTTACTTTTATCATATTTTCTAATTTTTCCCCTTTTTCTCCATTTAATATTAGCAATATACGTTCTAAATCATTTAACTTTTCTTTATTATAATATTTTTCTCTTATTTTGGATAGAGATATATAAACATATTTTATTTTGTCAGTTAAAATATATTCATTATCTCTTATATAAAATGTTCTTATAACCTCACTATCTTCTTTAAATTGAAAATTATTGATATTTATTTGAATACTATAATCAAATAAATATTTTTTTCCTTTTTTTCTCTTGCTAGAATATAGCTTATTAGCATAATCTATATTCCTCTCTAAAGCTGTTTTGGAAAAAATATTATTTATTTCAATATTATATATTTTATTCTTTATTTCCACTAATAAATCAACAGTAGATATTGCATCGTAATAATTTTGATTATCAATAGTTGGTTTTATAAAAATAAGATTTTGGAATATTTCTTCATATGTTAAATCATCTAAGATATACGATAGTAACATAGCTATAAAATTTTTATGATTTTCATTATAAAACATTTTTTTAAACATGCGATCATTGACGAGCGGAATATGAATAGGCCTTGGTAATTTGCTTTTTGGTTTATAAGCATATTCATTTGTTGTTTCTTCTTCAAGTAAAGTTTGCAAATAAAATTTCCTCCTTCTAATTAATATATTATCTTTTTATTTGCAAATCCCTTTATTTTTTTTGGTTTTTTCAAAAAAGTCATCGACATTATTCGACAACTATATTTTTCTTTCCATCGCATCCATTATATTAGGAACTAATTGTTTTTTACGAGAAACTAAATCTTGTAAATATATTCCTTGATAAACATTATCTATATTATAACTTTCTTCAATAATTTCTTTAGCTGAATCATTAAATAATATATAAGAACCATTTTTAATAACATCGGTAATAAACATAACAGCTACTTTATAACCTTGTTGTTCTAAATTATTTAAAACCGCTATATAAGAATCTAATTCTTTTTTAATATCTTCATAATCCATCGTAAATACTTGCGATATTGCTAAAGATTCTTCGCCGACTTTATAATTTTTAATATCTTGATTTAAAACTTCTTCTGGAGTCATACCACTAATAGTTGAACCAGCTTTAAACATTTCATAACCAAATTGATCAATATCAATTCTCGTCATTTCACTTAATTTCGTAGCAACTTCTTTATCAACTTGCGTTGTTGTTGGTGATTTAAAAATCATTGTATCTGATAATATTGCTGCTAACATTAAGCCGGCTATATCATAAGGAATGGCAATATTATTTTCTTCATAAAGTTTATAAATAATTGTACAAGTACAACCAACCGGCATCGAACGGAAACTTATGGGCGTTGATGTTCCTATAGTTCCTAAATTATGATGATCAATTACTTCTAAAATATTAGCTTCATCTATCCCCTCAACACTTTGGGATTTTTGATTATGATCAACTAAAATAACATTTCTTTTTTCAAAACTATAAGTATCTGTAACTTTAAGTAAGCCTAAACAAACTCCCTTTTTATCAATAATAGGATAATTAGTATGCCCTTGCTTATTAATTTCTTCTAAAACTTCACTTCGATAATCATTAGCATTAAAATAAACAACTGGTTCTTTAATTTTAATATTTTGGGCATAGTTTGCAAATCTAATTTTAGTTGCGGTTTTATATGTTTCTAAATCAGTATAAATTACATTTACTTTATTAGCTTTCGCTAGTTCTAACATATCACTCGTTAATTCATTTTGGCCTACTACAACTAATAATTTAATTTTACTTTCTAGAGCTTTTTTAATAATATTAAAACGATCTCCAACTATTAATATAGCGTAATTATCTAAATTAATAGTTTTAATAAAAGATTCACTATTAAAAGCAGCAATCATTAAATGACCTTCTATTTCTTCATCAAAACATAAAACTTTTTGCCCCTTTAAAGTTTTAACGATATTTTGATAAGAAGTAGATAATTTATTAATATCTCCACTGATTAAATTTTTAGCTATTTCTTTTAAAGTAATTAAACCATTTAAAAGTTTCTTTTCATTTACTAAAGGTAAAGCTGTAACATTATTTTTATTCATAAAATGAAAAGCCTCTTCAATTGATGATTTTTCATTTAAGATAATATCTTTTTTATAATTAATATTTCGAACTTGAACTTTAACATCATTTAAATAAAGAGGTTCAGAAATTTTAAAATATTTTAAAACAAATCTTGTTTCATTATTAATTGTTCCAATTACTCTAGCTTCCGTATTTTCCCCTAATTTATTTTTTAAATAAGATAAAGCAATACTAGCACAAACAGAGTCAGTATCTGGTTTACGATGACCAAAGACATAAGTTTTTTTCATAAGTTTCACCCACTTCCTTTTATATTATAACAAATATTAACGAAAAATAAGACTTTTTATTGTCTTATTCGTCTTTCCAATATATTTTTACTTTTTCTTCTTCAGGTATTTTTGCATTTTCTAAAACAATATTTACGATTTTTTTCATATTTTCAATTTCTAAATCTTCCCCATTATAAATTCTAATTAAATAATTATTTACTTCAGGTAATTTATCTATTTGTTTTAAATCTTCTAAATTATAACTTTTACCAAATACGTTTTTCATATTGACATAAAAATGATTAGGAATAAATTCATTTTTTAATTTATGAAAATTATAGATAAAGTAATGATCATCTTCATTTATTTGCTCATATTGAACTACTTTTTTCTGACTAAAACCCACATAAATTGGTTCTTGAATTAAATAATACCCTATTATAGTTTTGCTATCCTCAAAAAAGGGATGATTATAACCTACAGCCACAGTTTTATTATTTTTTAAATCATCATGAATGTAAGAAACGGTATTATAACTAGTTTGCAAAGTTTCTCTTAAATTATTTTGTGTAACTTGAATTACATTTTTTTCAAAATAAATAGATTTTTGACCATCATAAAAACTTTGCAAAGTATTATTATTTAACCATAAAACTATTTTTTTAAATTTAATTTTTTCTTCTATTTCATCATAGTATAATTCATAAATATTTATTTGGTCATCAGCTTGAAAAACATATTTTTTAAAACTATTATCATTAATAATAAAACAATTATCAATATCTCGAGCAAATGATTCATATAAATCAGTCATTAATAGTTTTAAAACTTCTTCATATTCTAAATTCATAACCCACCTATTTAATTAATTTTATTTTTATTCCTAATACTCCATATTTTTGTTCTTGTTCTTTTGAATAAATATTAAATATTTCTATTAATTGTTTAGTTAATTTTTCATCTTGATATCCTAAAGAAATTAATAATTCTTGAAAAGTTGGATATTGATATAAATCTTCAACAACTACATTTATTGTTTGCTTTAAATCAGGTAATTTAGCAAATTCAATGATATCACCAACTTTAATATTTTGTCTTTTTTCATCATATAATCTAAATTCAATTTGTTTCGTACCATTTAAAATATTATTAAATGGTCTTTCTAATAATTTCATTTTATGTTTCATACTAACCTCTTATCTATTATCTCGGAAACGATCTTTTGGATCAAGAATCTTTTTACGTAATCTTATTTCATCGGGAGTAATTTCCACTAATTCATCATCTTCAATAAATTCTAAAGCTTCTTCTAAAGTAAATTTCTTTGGTTTAACTAAAGCAATAGCATCATCACTTCCACTAGCTCTAGTGTTAGTTAATTGTTTATTTTTACAAGGATTAACATTTAAATCATTATCTCGATTATTAATACCCACGATCATGCCTACATAAACATCGACAGCTGGTTCAACAATCATAGTTCCTCTTTCTTGTAAGTTATATAAAGAGAAACCTAAGGTTTTACCATTTTCCATTGATACTAATACACCATTTTTTCGCCCACTAATTTCCCCAACATAAGGTTTATAAGAATCAAAACTGCGTAGCATGATACCCTCACCCTTAGTGTTGGTAATAAAGGCACTACGATAACCAATTAAACCACGGGTTGGAGCGGAGAATTCTAAATGCGTGTAATTATCTTCGGTATTCGAAATATTTTGTAAAATAGCTTTTCTTTCTTGTAAATCATTGATGATTGTTCCCGAATATTCATCTGGACAATTAATAATAACATTTTCAAAAGGTTCACATTTTACCCCATCAATTTCTTGATATAAAACTTCGGGTTTAGAGACAGATAGTTCATAACCCTCTCGTCGCATGTTTTCAAGAAGAATCGATAAATGTAACTCACCCCGGCCCGAAACTTTAAAACCATCAGCATTAGGAAGTTCTTCAACTTCTAAACCAACATTGGTTTCTAATTCTTTATCTAATCTTTCTTTAATATGCCGATTAGTTAAGAATTTACCACTTTGCCCCGCAAATGGGGAATTGTTAACTAGGAAATTCATCGATAAAGTAGGTTTTTCAATTTCAATTGGCGGTAAAGGATTAATTACATCTTTTTCACATATCGTATCGCCAATGGAAATTGTCGCACAGCCCGCAATTGTCACAATATCACCAAAGTAAGCTTCATTTACTTCTTTTTTATTTATCCCTTCAGTGACAAATAATTTAGATATTCGAAAAGAAGAGATATTACCATTATTACTAATTAAACTAACTGTTTCCCCTGATTTAATTTTTCCTTTATTAACTCGGCCTATTCCTAAGCGACCTATATAATCATCATAACCAAGTTGGGAAATTTGCATTTGTAAAGGATCATCACTATTTCCTGCAAAAGGTTTAACATGATTAACAATTGTTTCTAAAAGAGGCGAAATATCTTTACCTTCTTCCTCTAAAGAAAGTTTAGCAATTCCATCGCGAGCTGCTCCATAGATAATTGGAAAATCTAATTGTTCATCAGTTGCGCCAAGCTCCACAAATAAATCAAAAGTCATATTAACAACTTCCTCAGCTCGCGCGTCTTTTTTATCAATTTTATTGATAAATAAAATTGGTCTTAAATTTTGTTCTAAAGCTTTTTTTAACACAAACCTCGTTTGAGGCATTGGACCTTCAGCTGAATCAACTAATAAAATAACAGTATCAACAGTTTTAATAATTCTTTCCACTTCGGAAGAAAAATCAGCATGACCAGGTGTATCGACTATATTAATTTTATAATCTTTATAACGAATAGCACAGTTTTTCGAATAAATAGTAATTCCTCTTTCTCTTTCTAAGTCATTACTATCCATAACACAATCGGCTACTTCTTCATTTTCGCGAAATACACCATTTTGATTTAATAAAGCATCAACTAAAGTGCTTTTACCAGCATCAACATGAGCTACAACAGCAATGTTTATAATTTTATCCATAACTAACACTTCCTTTTTACGCACTTTAGATAATACAACAAAACCCTTATTTTGACAAGTGAAAACAACAAAAAAGATAATAAGTTTTTTATTATCTTTAAAATGATGTAAATTTATTTTGACAAAGCAAAGTTAACACTTTCACTTAATTACTTTTATTTTTATGAGATTCCAAATCATCGCACCTCATATGGATTATTTACACTTCCGTCTCCATTGGTAACCAATGTATCAGCTTTTAAATTAATAACAGGAAACAAAGAGTACATACTATCAACACTTTCATTTCCAAAACCGCCGTAGCCACTGATTAATATGTTAACACTACCACTGCTACTACTAAAATCAGTAGGTGTCAGACTCATCGAAAAATCATTTTTATATAAATAATTAGATCCAGCGCCTTCCCAAGACAATCCAGCATAATTCATTTCATCGGCACTTAATAATCCAATTTTTAATTTGTACACGCCTCCATACGTATGATATCTCGTTTCTTTAACCACTGTTGTATCTTCTTCTAAATAATCTGGACCTACAGTTGAATCTGGACATACTAAAGTTGGGTAACCGTAGTTTGAACCTGAATTATGAACTCTTTCGTAAGCTCCATAGTACATATCGTTTGTTCCATTTTCACTTCCCCTTGCATAACTTGTATCATTACAATACGTTCCATAAGCAATATTATCGTCAAAATCTTTTAAGGTTGTTCTATACCAATCTTCTAAGCTTATTTTAATTCTACTATCCTTTCCATTATGGGTATTGCTAAATGTATTATCACTTGCACTATAGGTACTTTCACATGGGTCGTTTGTTGTACATGGTGTATTATCATATGTATAACCAACATATTTCCGTGAGTTATTTGATAAATTAAATACAGACGGACGTACTGGAGTTTTTGAAATCAATCTTATTGTTTCATCTCCATTAATACGTACAATCTGCCAATCTTGTCCAGCAAATTTTACATAGTTGTTATTTACATTTCCTCTAAAATAATAACTTGTTCCTTTATCATCTATAGCACTAAATAGTCCACTTCCAGTTGATGTCGAAGTACCATCTGATAGTGGCTCCCCTTGGGTGAAATTTGGTGTCTTTCCAACTTTATATGTATTAGTTCTTTGTGCATCAGCTATTACTTTGTCTTTTAATTTAGGTAATTCTTTAAAATTGACTGTACATTCGGTATCTTTACTTGGACTAGTTATTGTTAATGTGTTATTTGCTTCATTATAACTTCCGCTTTGTCCATTGGTACAGGTTACTCCTTTACTTGTATCATATACATAGCCAGAATTTGGATATACTTTCATTGTTGTCGTTGTTTTATAGTCTGTTGTTTTTTCATTTGTCTTTATTTTATAAGCTTTACTTTCGCTTGTTCCATTTCCACTTTCTACTATAGCATCTGCTCTTAAATTAATTACTGGTCTTATAGCTCCTCCGCCAAAAACAACTGTTGCTCCCGCAACTGACCATCCTGGTTCTGAATAATTCATTATTACACTATTTCCACTACTTGAATTTTCAAATGATTGAGGCGTCATTGTATACCATCCGCCTATCGCATCTGATAAACTATTATACAAGTAATAACTTTTGTTTCCATTTTGATAATATGCGCCAGCATATACTAGTTCATCGTATGTTAATAATCCAATTGGATATTTTAATCCGCCATTTCCTATTGTCGTATCATTTACTGTATATCGATCATTTTTCTGTTCGCATTTTAAACTTACTTGATTATTTATTCTTCTTCCATAGGCTCCATAATTTGTATAATTTGTTCCTATTCCATCTCCATTATATAAACTTCGATCGTTACAATATATACTATCTGCCATTATATCTTCATACCCTGTTAAATAATCTTCATAAAATTTATCAATAGTTTGTTTTACTGTACTATCTGTACTGCTTTTATTGACAGTTTCATTTACATCATTACTTGAATCACTATATGTATAGCCGACATATTTATTAGCATTGTATGTTTCATTAAATCTTGGTTTTGATGCTATATCAGTTTTTAAGCTTCCATTATAATATGTTCTATTTAATGCTCCATCTAATATTAATCTAACACTTCCATCCCCATTTATTCTTACAACTCGCCATGTAAATCCTGCTAAACTTACATAATTATCTGTTATAGCTCCGCGAAAGTAATAACTTGTTCCATAATCATCTTCAGCACTCGCTAAGACCGCTTCATCACTAGCACTTACACTTTGACCCGGTGTTGTTGTTGGTTTAGTTACTTGATGAGTTGTTAATATTTTTTCTACTAAACTTCCTTCTACATATCCACCATTTGCTTTAGTATTAATTTTTATTTTTTTACTAGTAGTTGTTTTAAAAGCGGAATATCTATCTGATGAAAACAAATACATAGCAAAACTAGTATATATAAATATACTTAATATTGCTACTCCTAAAATACTATAATATTTAAATTTTTTACTATGTATACCTTTTCCTTGAATTTTTTTTAATTCTTTTTTATAGTTAAATTTTTTAAGACGCATTATATCACCTTCATATTATCCCTATTTTAACTTTAACACATTCGCCAATCCTTTGGCAATAGATTTATTTTCGTTTTTTTAAGGTTGGCTTAATAATTATTTCAAATGCTTTGACAAATATAGTAATAGCAAATATTATATATAATATTTCTAAAATAAATCTAAAACAAAATATCAAAACAGTACTAAGCGGGGCAAATAAAATACTAAATATACCTGTTCCTAAATCTCTAATAAATAAGAATGGTAATTTGATTAAAGAAATTAAAATTAAAGTCAAAACTAATTTTAAAATCAAACTTATTACTTCTTTAACATCTTTACTAGCAATATATTTAACTATATCTTCTACTACTTTTAAAAATTCATTAAAAAAGTCATTAATTGTATTAGCAGATTCTTGAACTGGTGTATCTATACCATGTTCTTTTAAAATAGTATTAACTAAATCATTAAAATTACCAAATTCAGTTACTATTTCTTCCTCACTTTTACCGGTTTTTAATTTTCGAGTAAAAGTAGATTTATATTTACGTAAAACTTTTTTTAAATCATCATCTGGTAATTTTGTTAAACTTTCTTCTAGTTTCTTTAAAAATTCATCTTTTTTCATATTCCACCTTTTTCTAATAAAAATTATATCAGCTTTTAATTATTTTTTAAATATGATAATATTGATTTGGTGATTATATATGGATGGAAGAATAGTTGAAACTATTTACAAAACTAGTAAAGGCCATTGTTTTGGTGAAAAAGGAAATATTAATGGAAAATTAATATTAACAAATATAAGAATTTATTTAGAAATAGATGAAGAAAGCAAAATGAATGAAATTATTCTTTCTGAAGTAGACAAAGTATCTATTGGAGGAATAAATGTTTTAAGATTTGATTTGAAAAATGGAGAAAGATATAATTTTTTAGTTAATAATATTATTAGCTGGTATTTTGCTGTAAAAAAAGTAATAAAAAAAAGTAATAATTATATTGATTACTACCCTTTTTAATTATTAATTCTTTGATGAGCACCAGGAGAAGTTACATCTAATGGAGCAAAATGATAGCCATTAGTTAAACCATATTGAATAATGCTTTCAACCGCATCAACACTAAAACTTTTAACATCATGTTGCAAAACATTACTGTAACTACTTCTTAAATTAGAAGTAACATTTTTAATAACTTGAGCAGTTGAAGTAGTTTCTCCGGCATCACCACTAGATACATTCCAATCAAAATACTTATAACCACGCACTTCTAATTCGTTTGCTAAAGTTGTCATTATTCCTGGGGTATATTTTCTACTTACTGTATTAGAACTTCCTCCGGGAAAACGCACTAAACGGGTTTCTTTTCCCGTTAATCTTTTAATTTTATCTTGCATATTATTTAAATCAGCAAAATAATTATCAACACTAGCATAAATGTAAGAATAATTATGAGTATAAGTATGAATTGCAATCGAATGTCCTTCGTTTGCTGCTCTAGTAATCATACTTTCATAAGCCGGATACTGATTGGTGACAAAAAATGTCGCTTTAACATCATATTTTTTTAAAACATCTAATAATCGAGCTGTATGAGGACCAGGTCCATCATCAAAAGTTAAATAAATTGTTTTTTCACTTGGTGTAACATCTACATTTTTATTATAAACTGTAACATTACGACTAACTTTAGCAACATTACCAGCTTCATCTGTAACTTCGTAATTTATTGTATATTTACCTGGTGAATTTGAATTAACAGATCCATTTACTCTAACTTTATCTTTTAAATCTTCGTCGCAATTATCACTAGTTGTAACACCTTCATCACTAAAATTTTCGCCAACTAAGATATAAATATCACTATTGCCATTTAAATTAATAGTAGGATTTTCTTTATCTTCTTTTTTATAATCATAAGTTTTTTTAGTAATATTATTTGCGCTATCTTTTACTTCAAAAACTAATTTGTCATATTCAACTTTTATCTCAACTTTATCAGTTATATCACCATCTAAGTTATCTAAAGCTTTATATTCATAATTTTTAATTTTTCCATTCGGACAAATAGTTAATTCATTTTCGTTACTAACTGTAAGGCTAGGTGATTTTTTATCAACTACTTTAATAGTTTGATTAATACTTTTAGTTTTATTTTTATATTTAACCTGGTATTTTATTTTATAAGTTCCTAACTTAGTATTATCTACTTTTCCTTTTACATCATATTTAACATTTGAACAAGTAAAAATATTACCATAACAAGCTTTTTTTAATTTAGGTTCAAATTTGTCATTTACATTAATAGATATATTAGAATTACCCTCTAATTCAATTTTAAAATCTTTTTTAAATAATAGTAGAGCAAAAATTAATAATAAAATAAATCCTAATAAACATACTAAAAAAAGTATTTTTTTCTTATTCATACTACCTTACACCATTACTAGTATAACACAACTTTTAAAAAAGTTGCACCATATTAATTTATATTGTGTGACTTATAGTTAAAATGTCTAAATACGATTTTAAAAGAAAAAATATCCCCAAAACATTTTAAAATTATAAATTTTTCCAATATTCTACAAATTTATAATCGCCATTTTCAATCTTTAGTTTTTCTTCAAAACCATATTTAAGAGCTAATTTTTTCCTATTTTTAAATTTTGTATTATCTAGAACAATTTTGGCTTTTTTATAACCTTTATCTTTTAAGAAAGAAAATATTTCTAGCATAGCATCTTCATGATCAAATAAACTATTTAGTGATCTTTCTTCTACACACATATCAGCTGTATCCTGATTTTTATAAAAGAAAAATTCATGTTCTTCCCCATTGTAATCAATAATATAAAATTCAGCTGTATTGTTTTCTAAGCATTCTTCTAAATATGATCTTCCTTGTCGTTTTTGATATTCTCCTAAAGTTAATCTTTTTAAATTCATAATAATTTCTCCTTTAAATATACCAATATTGTATCAATAAAACCATTATTTATAAACATGTTTTGTATTATAAATTATCTTTTTTGTCTTTTAATTAATTTAGCCTGAATAACAATTCTTCCTCCTCGATTATTTTGACAAGTAGATAAAGTTAAGAATTTATCATTAACATCTACTTCCGTTTTAATTGGAGCTATATTCCTTTTTTGCATAGTTTCAATCCATTTTTGTTTTTCTTCATTATTTGCAAAATTGGGTGTTATATAATAATTTTCACTTTTAATACTATAAATAGCAAAAATTTGAAAAATCATATTTTCTTTTAAAGTTGAAAGAAATATAACATAATTATCTTTATTACTTTGCCAATAAGAAGTTAAAGTATTTCTTAAAGAACCAAACATAGTTCGATCTAATCTCGAATGGCCATAAATAATAGTATTATCACTTAATTTATTAACATCATTACGATAATCCATAAATAACCAACCCGCATTATTTTTGCTTTTATCAAAAGTATGATCTAAATAAAATGTATTATCCGTTGTTTGCACAACAGGTGAATTTATATTAGTATTATTTAAACGAATAAAAGCAACGGTATCTTCATTTTGTTTTTTTAAAGCAGAGAAGTCTACTTCATAAAAAGGAATCGCCGCATAGTAGTAATAATTACTTTTTTTATTTTGAGGAGGATTAACTAATTCTTTATTTTCATCATTATTATTAACCATAATGTTTTTTTGAATTTTTTGATTAATTTGTCGAATTTGGGAATTATCTTTTCCCCATTTAAATATAGTATATAGTGAGAAGAGAATAATACTAAGACACAATAAGCTTAAAATTATTTTTAAGGATTTCCTTTTATTATTCTTTTCTAAAGCTTGTGTCTTAAAAAACTCTTCGAAAGTCATATATTTTCGCACAAATAATCACCTCAAATATAAACTATGACTAAAATATTTTATTATGAATAAAGGAGCTATTTATGAAAAAAATAATATTTATCTCGTTTGCTTTTGTCATGATGCTCGTTTTAACTCCGGTTGTTTTAGCTGATAGTTATGGCAAAGTAACGGATATAACTAAAACTACCGGTGATTCCCTTACAACTGGTGAAGGTAGTATGGAGACCAAAGGTAATACGACAACTATTAGATATTCAGCGGCGACTTTTAAAATGTTAGAGGAGGATAAAAGTGCTACAGATGGAGAAAGACCAGGACCTGCTGCTTGGATAGGGTTTGAAGTAACCGAACCAACCGATAAAAGTGATTCTAGTTTTAAAGTTACGACTCCCGATAATAAAACAACCCAAATAAAAAAGAACTCTTATAAAGATTATGTCGGAATAACTCCTAACAATCTTAAAAAGGTTCTTCTTAATGGTACTGTACTAACTTATAAATATGCCTTTGATTGGGATGAAGATGATAGTGATGATCAATTTGTTATCATTGAAATTGAACCAAAAGGCATAACCTTACTTCCAACTAGTGGCAATGACCCTGTTTGGTCACCAGCCATTGCCCAAGAAGTTTTAGATAATTTAAATCCTGAAACTTCCGATATTAATATATTTTTACTCTTAGGTCTTATCGCGGCTGGAGGCATTGGCTTAGTTTATTTAAAAAAGGCATAATTGTCTTTTTTATTTATCATAATCTTCTAAAAAACTTTGATATTTCCCATCTTTTTTAGTTCCTAAAACACAATTTAAATTAATATTATCTAAAGCTTTAAAAATATTATAATCAATATCACTATAAATTTCTCTTAATTGATTAATTAATTTTTTAATTTCATACCGTTTACTAGCATTTTCAACTTCTTGCTTTTCCGTTACTTTACAAGCACAATTTAAAAAAGTTAAATTATTAGTATTTTGCCAAGCTTTAATAGCTTTTTCTTTGACTAAATATAATGGTCTAATTAACTCTAAACCCGCAAAATTATCACTATGTAATTTCGGCAACATCGTTTTAACTTCAGCTCCATAAAACATAGATAACAAAGTAGTTTCAATAACATCATCAAAATGATGACCTAAAGCAATTTTATTACAGCCCATTTCTTTGGCTTCATTATATAGATAACCTCTTCGCATCCGGGCACAAAGATAACATGGACTCTTTTGAGCAATTTTACCAACTACTTTAAAAATATCACTTTTAAATATTTTAATTGGTATATTTAAATCTTTTGCATTTTGTTTAATTAAATCAAGATTTTCTTTTTTATAGCCAGGATCCATCACGACAAAATAAACTTCAAAATTTATTTTGCCGTGTTTTTTTATTTCTTGCATACATTTAGCTAGCAAAAATGAATCTTTACCCCCGCTTAAACAAACCATAATTTTATCATTTTGGCAAATTAATTCATAATCGTTAACAGCTTTAATGAATTTACTCCATATTTCTTTTCGATATTTTTTGATAATACTTCTTTCTATTTCTTGATATTTTTCCACTTTATATTACCTCTACTTTTTTAATCTTAAAGCATTAAATACAACGCATAAACTTGATAGCATCATAGCTCCACTGGCTATCATTGGATTTAGATTTAAACCAAATTTTGTAAATAAACCCATAGCTAGAGGCAACATTAAAATGTTATAGAAAAAAGCCCAGAATAAATTTTGTTTAATATTTCGTAAAGTTTTTTTACCGATTTTTAAAAAGGTTAAAATACTTTCAATGTTATCATTGGTTATGATAACATTTGATGAATTGGTGGCAATATCGGTACTATTTTGAAAACTTAAACCAATATCAGCTGTCGTTAAAGAAGGCGCATCATTAATGCCATCACCGACCATTATTACTTTATGTCCTTTACTTTGTAATTCTTTAATAAATTTATTTTTATCTTTAGGCATAACTTCGGCTTTAATATTATCAATTCCGATTTCTTGTCCAATCATCTTCGCCGTTTGCTTATTATCACCGGTTAACATTATGACTTCTAAATTTAAGCTCTTTAATTGTGTGATTGTTTCCTTAACTTTTGGTTTAATATTATCTTTTACCCCAATTAAACCAATTACTTTTTTATTTTCAACAACATAAATAATACTATTACCTTTTGTCGTTAAAGTTTCTTCTTCTTTTAAATAATTATTTGCTATATTTTTTAATATTTTAGCATTACCAATATTATATGTATTTTTATTAATCTTTGCTTTTAGACCAAGACCACTTATTTCTTGATAATCACTGACTTTTAATTTTTTATTTTGATATTTATAAAAAGCTTGAGCTATCGGATGAGCAGAGTTTTTTTCAATATTAGCTACAATATTTAATAATTCTTTATCTTGATATTGAGAAAAATTATAGACTTTACTCACACTTAATTTTCCATTAGTTAAAGTTCCAGTTTTATCAAAAACAATAGTGTCTATATCCGTTGCAATTTCTAATGTTTCACTCGTTTTTATAAAAATTCCCGCTTTAGCTGCCGAGCCGATAGAAATTACAACGGCTAAAGGTGTTGCTAACCCTAAAGCACAAGGACAAGCGACAACTAAAACAGTTACCATGTGAATTAAAGCTTGATTAAAGGAAAAACCAAAAACTAAATAACCAAGAAAAGTTAATAAAGCTAATAACATAATAATAGGAACAAAATATAAACTAACTTTATCAGCAATCTTAGAAATTGGCATTTTAGAATTACTGGCTTCTAAAACTAAATGGACCATTTCCGAAATTGTGGATTTAGGACCAATCCTTTCGGCTTTGTATTCAACTACGCCATCATAATTTATCGACCCAGCCATTAATTTATCATTTTTAACTTTTTTAGCCGGTTTAGCCTCACCTGTAATAAATGATTCATCAAAATGAGCACTGCCCTTTAACACATAGCCATCCACAGCCACTTTCATACCTAGTTTTACTATTAAAGTATCACCTACTTTAACTTCATCAATCGTTATTTCTTTTTCTGTATTTTTTAATTTTAATAAAGCACTTTGGGGTGTAACTTGCACTAATTCTTGAATAGCTTCTTTAGTTTTCTCTTTACTATTTTTATCAATGTAACGACCTAATTTTATAAATAGAATAATCATACAAACTGATTCAAAATATAAATTATGAACTAAATGATGATAACCTAAAAATATTAAAATTACATTTACTAAACTATAAATAAAACTAACTAAAACACCTAAAGAAACCAATGTATCCATATTAGGGGCTTTATTGATTAAATTTTTAATACCTTTATGTAAGATATCTTTACCAAATATTAAATAAGGAATTGTCATAAGAAGTAAAAAACCAGCATAAATAATTGGATAACTTTGACTATCTAAATAAGATATAATTGGTAATTTTAACATATGAGCCATACTTACATACATTATAGCAATTATTAAAATTCCGAAAATAATTAAATATTTTTTACTATTATCCTTTTTATTTTCTTCTTTTTCATCATATATTCCCCCATATTGATAACCAGAATCATTTATATATTTTCTTAAAGTATCAATAGTAATATCATCTTCATAATGAATTAAAGCTTGGCCTAAAACTAAATTAACCGAGGCATCAATAACCCCTTTTTGTTTATTTAAATATTTTTCAACATGGCTAGAGCAACCCGCACAACTCATGCCATCTACTTTTAAAATAATTTTTTTCATGTCTCCTCCTAATCTACTTTATTATACAACTTTTCTAAATTTAGTAAATTAAATTATTTGACCTTTTATTAATTTAAATTCTTTTAAAATAGTAAGGAGAGTTAATAATTTTACCTATTATGTTTTCTTAACTTTAATCCTAAATCAATACCTTCTTCAATATCTTTAGTATCCATATTACATCTATTTTTACAATTTATTATAATATTTTTATCTTTATCCTTTATATTTTTATAATATGTTATTTTACCTAATTCATTTGATAATAGATTTATATAATTTTTTAATGAAGTTAAATACATTTTTCTAGCGGCGATTAATTTTAAGTTATTTAATGTATTATAGATATTATGATCTATATTATCCCATTTCTTATTTAAGATAAAATCTCCACCACCTAATTTACAATTACAAATACCTAATTCTTTTTCTTCATCATATAATTTTATTAAAGTTGCTATCATAGCTTGATTAACTAAAGATTTATCTTTGTCGTTAAACAATTCAAATCTATAAGTAGGTTCTGGTATATAGTAACCCCATCCATAGTTAGTTGTTGCAATACATCTTGCTTGTTTTAAATATGGCGTAAGATATGCTTCTCTTTCTTTACCTTTTAAATATGAAATGGGTTTAATTACTTCTATATGTTTATTTCCTAATTCTTTTAAATTATCATATTCTTCTTTTATTTCATTTTTCTTTGTTATAGGTTGTCCAATAAGTAATGTGTATGTATTTATACCATCTGATATAACATAGACTAATTCTGTATCGCCATAATTTATAAAATTAACTTTCATTTTATCATAATTAATATTTATATTATTATTTTTTAAAATAGGAATTAATTCCTTAACTATAAAATTATCTGTAATTCTAAATTCTGTTGCTTTATCTTGATAATCATTAACTATATGATATAAAAAACCATTATCTGGTATACCTAAATTATCTTCACTTTCTTCACCTAAACTATATCTATCTGTTCCCGCTAAAAATCTATATTCTAAAGGACATTTAGTCATTAATGATAATTCTTTTTGCATAATCCTATACATTTCTTCATTCACTTTATTTAATATATCTAAGATAGGATTATTAATTTTTTCTTGCTTTTTAGACTTGTTATTTTTTTGATTTATTAATGATTCTAAAATTTTAGGATTAATATTTTTGTTTAAATTTAAATCATTATTTAATCCTAATATACCTTCATCATGTAATTGTTTTAAGTCATATGCAAAACTATCTTCATTTTTAAAAAGAATACTAGGTTGTAATTCATTATGATTAGCATATATAGGATGTGAGCATAAAGGAATTAGATCCTGTTTTTCAGGAGCTATTTTATATAAATTATCATGTAATAAATCATCTTCTTCTAATTGCATGACTGTATTGTATAAATATCTTCCAGAAGATACTAAAGAATTAAATTCAATTACATCAATTTGTTTTTTGTCATCTTTTTTGTATTCACCTAAATCCAAAACATAACTTTTAGCAAAATTTGTCTTACTTAATTTTTTTACTATTTCTAAAGCTTTATCATAAATTACTTTATCTATTTTATGTAACATAGAAATAGTAAATCTAGAAATATTTATTATATTACCATTATAAACATATATACGATATTCTTTTTTTCCTAAATCATCTTCTAAAATATTAAGTTTTTCACTTATTATAAAATCTTCATTTTTATGTAATACGATTGTATTATAAAAAACGGAATTTTTATTTTTTAAATACTTTATATTAATACATTCACTATAATTTTTTTCTAAAGTTTTAAAAAAGAATTCTTCCCCAAATAAATTTTCTATATTTTCTAAAAATTTGTTATCTAAAAGTTGATAACCTTTAATTTTTAAAATTTTTCTTTCCGGTTTATAATAATCAAGCCAATTAGTTACAATATCTTGTTTATCTAAATCGGCAGGAATAATTCCACCTTTTTCTTTTATTTTATCGATAAATTTTTCATTAGGTAATATACCAGATACCGGAAATATAATTTTATCTTTTATATTTATTATTTCATCATATTCATTTTTAAATGTTTCATCTTCAGGATCAAAAACACAATAATTTTTATTTATTTTAGCATATATTTTTTCTGCGTCATTATGTTGTGTAACTCCCGTTTTATAATTATAAAAACAATATAACATAAAAATCACCTCAAGTAGGCTTTATTATAACAAAAATAATAGATATTTACTAGTTTTTTGCCCGTAATAATGTTGTCAAAAACGAGATTTTATGCTATTGTGAATTTAGCCAAGAAATTTGCATAAAATATTAAAGGAACATTCGATATTGCAAGTGTTGAGTGTTACCATAAATTTTGGTTCACCTAAATCATTGCTGAGTTAGGTGATTTTCTTTTATATTAAAACTTTAAAAAAGATAAATTGTTAAATCTACCTTTTTTCATCTTAAAGCCTGAATAATAATTGTTACTATGGGACTAGCAAAAGAAGATGTTGTTGCTAATTTTTCTATTTCCGGTGCATCTAGATAAATGTCATTTTTACCAGTATTGATAATTTCAAATACATCACCATCTGTAACATTAAATATTCCTTGAATATTAACAGTAGAAATAGGTTCAGCAAAATTCCAAATACTAGTACCAGCATAAACAGTCTCTTCATCTACTTTTTTAAAACCAATTGAAATTATATCCGTACTTGGATTAAAGTTTGTTTGACTTTTAACATAAGCTTGAATCATTATATCAATTCGATAAGTTCCCTCTCGGTTGAAAGTTAAAGTATTATCATTTAAAGTTATATTATCTAACATATCGTTAACTTTAACTTCAATCGGAATTCTTTGTTTTGTGGAAATTTGTAACCCTTGTTCAGGGATTTCTTCGCTCATAAGAGTACAAAAGTAAGCGCAGGGAATTTCAAGAGGACCAGGAGGACCTTGGGGTCCCGGTTCACCTTTTAATCCTTGGGGTCCCGTATCACCTTTTGGTCCTTGCGGACCGGCTGGACCCACTGGTCCGGGATCTCCTTTTTCCCCATTGCTACCATTAAACCCTCTGGGAATTACAAAGTCAAAACGATGATTAAGTCCGTCTTGATGATCAACTATTTTGGCAAAAGTGCTTGCATCACCAGTAGCAACAACTCCTAAACTAATTGTTTCACCCTCACCTTTATCACCTTTTGGTCCAGGTGGACCGGCTGGACCAGCTGGACCAGGATCCCCCTTGTCTCCTTTCCAACCCGTAGGACCAGGAGCTCCAGTTTCGCCTTTCTCACCGCGCTCCCCTTTTTCACCCGGTGGGCCTTGTGGACCGGGTGGACCTTGAATACCCATTGGCCCAGGTATACCTTGTTCTCCTTGTTCACCCTTTGGTCCCATTGGTCCTATATCCCCAGGCTCACCTTTGTCTCCTTGGGGACCGATTTCGCCTTGGATACCCGGAATTCCTTGTTCGCCCGGTGGACCTTGTTCTCCTCTTGGTCCCTGAATGCCTTGTTCCCCTTTTGGGCCAGTTTTTCCTTGTCTTCCTTGGGGTCCCCGGATATGACCAACATTAGACCAACTGGAACTTTCTTCAGACCAGACATATAAATCATCACCAACTAAATAAGAGGCTCCCACA
Source organism: uncultured Bacilli bacterium (assembly GCA_947624705.1). Lineage (GTDB taxonomy): Bacteria > Bacillota_I > Bacilli_A > RF39 > UBA660 > HGM10766. The sequence goes on from CANQLL010000008.1 coordinate 24,734, forward strand.
TTTCCCACGGCATGATGAGCAATCATTTCTTCATAAGTAGGAAATGAACCTAAAATAGTTACACTGGTACCCGGATTACCTTTTGGACCCGTCGGACCAACCGGTCCCATTTCTCCTTTTTCCCCTCTTGGTCCAGTAGGACCAATTTGAACAGTTTGATTAGAACAATTATAGCAACAATAACTTTGAGGTTGCTTCGCATTATTAACTTTCTTTAAAGCTCTTTGATAACTATCACTCATATTAATCACCCTTATTATAAAATATGAGACAATAGCCTTTTTGGTTATTAATTCTTTCTAAGTAAAAAAACTAATAATTTTTTCGCAATTATTAGTTTTTAATCAATATTTATTTCTTTATCATCATATTTTTCATAAATGATTTCTAAGTTTTCTATTTTATAATCACCTTTAATAATTTCTTCTTCCCATTTATATTCTTCTAAATTTAACATCTTTTTTATCTTTTTAGAAGCATTAGGCAAAATAGGTTGAATCATATTAGCCATATTAGCCATCATGTATAAACAAGTATAAGTTGTATTATTGAATTCTTCCATATTTTCTTTAACTTGTAACCAAGGTTCTCTACTATCATAATATTTATTAGCTAAGTTTATATATTCAATAATACTATTTGTAGCATTTCTAATTTCGCCTTTTTCAAAATAATTACCAATAGTTTTATAACTTTCTTTTGTTTTATTTTGAATTTCTTCATCGATTTTAGCTTCTTTAATTAAACCGGCAAATTTTTTATTAATAAATGATAAATTTCGATTAACAAAATTTCCTAACATTCCTACTAAAAATTTATTATGCGTTGTAACAATATCTTCAATTGAACAATTTATATCATTTGTTTCTGGTCCTTTAAAAGCAAAGTAAAATCTTAATGTATCACTATCAAAATATTTAAGTAATTCATTAACGGTAATTAAATTACCTTTAGATTTACTCATTTTTTCTTGATTTAAATTTACATAAGCTGATGAAACAATATAATCAGGAAGACGATAATTATTTTTAATAGCTAAAATTAAAGCGGGAAAGATAGTGGTATGGAAAGGAATATTATCTTTACCATGAACATAATAAGTTTTTAAATTAGGATTATCATTACTCATAAATTGATCAAAATCAATTCCTCTTTGTTTAGCCACTTCATAACCAACTGACATATACCCTAAAACTGCTTCAATCCAGACATAAATTCTTTTATCATCATAACCGGGAACCGGAACTTTTATGCCCCATTCTAATTGTCGAGTCGCAGCGCGATCAACTAAGCCCATATCAATATATTTCTGTGCTTCGCCAAGAGCATTCTTACGCCAAGTTGTTTTATTATCATCGATTAATTTTTGTAGTTGGTCTTTAAAAACTAGTAATTTAAAATATAAATGTTTATTATTTTTCATGATTGTTTTTGAACCACATCTTTTACAATGTTTATCAATAACTTCGCTACTATCTAGAGAATCTCCACATTCTTCACATTGATCCCCGGCACTTTTACCACCACAATGCGGGCAGGTTCCTTCTATTTCTCTATCGGATAAAAAAGTTTGACATTTTTCACAGTAATCTTGTTCTTCTTCTTTTTCATATATATAACCATTATCATACATTCTCTTAAATTGTGCTTGTACATATTCATGATGTTCTTTATTCATTGTTGCGGAATATTTATCATATTCAAAACCTAAAGCATTAAATGTCTTTACAAATTCATTATGATAAAAGGTAGCTATACTTTCAGGCGTAACATTTTCTTTTCGAGCTCTTTCCGTAATCGGAGTACCATGACAATCTGACCCTGATACATACATGACATTATCTCCCATACCTCGAAAATATTTAGCTAAAATATCACCAGGTAACAAAGCCGCTAAATGGCCAACATGTAAAAAGTAATTTGCATAAGGCCAAGCTCCTCCAATTAAAATATCTCTTTTTGCCACAAATATTCCTCCTTTTTGATTTACTATTATAGCATATGTTTTTTCTTTATTTCAAATCTATTATAATCTAATTTTTAAATCAGTTCAATAATGGAAAATTATAACTTAAAAATTTGCTAAAATATAATTTTTTGTTTTTTTACAAGTTATCATGTATAATTATTTTAAGAGAAAGTAAAACAAAAGTTAGAAAGAGGTTGATTTAATGCAAGCAAATAAATTTTCAAAGCAAAAGAAAATCAATAAAATAATTTTAATCATAAGTTTATTTTGTTGGATAGCTTTTTTAGTTCTTAGTATATTTCTCGGTTATTTAATGTATAGTGGTGGGTTATTCTGTTTGAATGTATGTGAAAAAAGCCAATATTCTTTATTTAAAAATATATTAATGGCTATAAATTTATTATACGAACTTTTGGGAATATTTTTAATTGTAATCCTTAGTGCAGCTACTATTGGAATAGTAGTATCTACAGCAACACTTGTCTATTTAAGATATAAAAAAACCAAAAGAAAATGAATTAAATAAAATTCAATTGAACAAACAAATATCTTAAAGGATTATAAAAATAAGGCTGAAAATTATTTAGTTAAGAAATAGTGATGCTAAATAATACATGTAATTTTTAAATCCAAAAATACTTGTAAAAAACGCAAAAATTTCATAAAATAAAGATGTAAGTGCTACATATTAGCATCTACAAGGATGTAGATACCAAGTTAAAAGATTGCTCTTTTAATACGGTATCTTTTTATTTTAAAAAATCTTTTAGAATTTTTAAAATTATTATATCTTGTAGTAAAATCATTATACTACTCATAACTATCAACTCCTTTGCAAACCAAAACCCCTTAGGAATTAAGATTTTCAAAAATGTTTAGAAGTAGACACCGCTATGTAGCACTTAATTTTTTATTATAAAAGCAAGTAAAAAATAAACAAAAAGCGTTCGTCAAATTCCGACATATCAACTTATATAAAAAAATCACGAATATCTCGTGACTTTTTTAACCTAACTTTTCCCCATTATTAGCTTTTTTATCAGGTGTAATAAGAATTACTCCCTCTTTATTATAAATTCCTAAAATTAATACTTCCGACATAAAATTAGCAATTTGTTTAGGAGGAAAATTTACAACAGCTAAAATTTGTTTTCCTATTAAATCTTTTGGTTCATATAATTTACATATTTGGGCAGAAGTTTTTTTTATCCCTATTTCTCCTAAATCAACTTCCAATTTATAAGCCGGATTTTTTACTTCTTTAAAATAATCAACTTTAATAATTGTTCCGACTCTAATATCTAATTTTTCAAAATCTTGAAATGTTGCCATTTATTCACCTCGATTTTTAACATAATTGCAAATAATATCTACTACTTCTTCTTTGCCTAATGCAGCGTTAAGACATAAATCATAATTATTAATATCTCCCCATGATTTTCCTGAGATTAATTCATAATAACTTGCTCTATTTTTATCAGATTTCTCTACATTCTTCTTGGCTTTATTTAAAGAATCTTTATACATTTCTTGCACTTTTTTAATACGATAATCTTTAGGAGCATGAATAAATATTTTAATAACATTAGGATTATCTTTCAAAACATAATCTGCTGCTCTTCCGACTAAAACACATGACCCTTTTTCAGCAATCATTTTAATTACTTTTTCTTGTGCCGTAATCGCATATTTAACAGGAGCTGTTGTTAAATATAAATCATGTAAATAATCTTGACTTTGATTAATTTTCGAAACAAAATCTTGATCTAAACCACTTTCTTGTGCAGCTAAAGAAATCATTTCTTTATAATAATAAGGAATATTAAGCTTTTGAGCTACTAATTTACCAATTTCTTTTCCTTGCGAACCATGTTGTCTTGAAATTGTAATAATAATACCTTGTTTAGAATTTTTAAAACTTTCTTTACTCTTGACTACTTTTTCATTTTTATTTAATTGTTTAAAGAAATTATACACTAAAATAAAAGTAATAACAATGCCAATTACATCAGCAATTGGGGCTGCAATTAAAACACCTTTTATTCCTAAAAAGTTTGGTAAAATAATAACTAAAGGAATAAAACAAACTATATCTCGAGCTAAAGAAACAATTGCCGATTTTAATGGTTCACCCACGGCTTGAAAGAATATTGAACATAATTTTATTAAACAAGTTAGAGTAACTAACATTAAAAATAAACGGAATGTTAAAGTAGCAAATTCTAAATATATTGCATCTGAAGAACCAAAAATTCTAATAATTGCGCCCGGGAATAACTCAAAACAAATGGTAGATAAAACCCCAACGATAGACGCCGCAATTACAACTTTTTTAAATGTTTCCTTAACCCGGTCAATGTTTTTAGCTCCATAATTATAACCAAGAATAGGTTGAGCTCCCAAAATAATACCGACGATAATATTAATAACAATCGAAAATACTTTCATAGCTATGCCAATAACAGCAATTGGTATATCGGCACCATACTTACTCTTCGCCCCATATTTAGCTAACATAATATTACAAACTAAAGAAATTATTACAATACTCATTTGCGTAATAAAAGTGGAAATGCCTAACTTTAAAACATTTTTAAATAAGCGAAAATCCATTTTAAAACTTTCCCATTTTAATTTAAAAGTTTTAGTTCTTGTAAAATAGATAATTGAGATAATTAAACTAGCTATTTGCCCAATTATCGTCGCATATGCCGCACCCTTTATTCCTAAATTTAAACCAAAAATAAATATGGGGTCTAAAATAATATTAATAATTGCTCCGGCTGAAGTTGCTAACATGGAAAATCCAGGAGACCCATCTGCTCTTATAATTGCATTCATACTATTTCCTAACATATAAACGGGAATAGCTGAAAGAATAATAATAAAATAATCTCTAGCCAAGTCAATACTTGCCGAACTTGCACCGAATAAGAATAATAATTTATCTTGAAATAAAAAACCTAAAACTAAAAAGATAAGACTAATTATAAAAGTTATTAACAAACTATTACCAATTGCTCGATGAGAATTTTTAGTATCTTTACGTCCTTGGCATAGAGATAAAAAGGCCGACGCGCCATCACCAAAACACCATGCAAAGGCTACAGCTATAATTGTTATAGGATAAACTATCCCCGTAGCGGCATTTCCTAAGTACCCAAGTTTGCTATTTCCTATAAATATTTGATCTACAATATTATATAAAGAACTTATTAATAAAGATAAAATACAAGGAATTGAAAATTTCAATAATAATTTTGAAATTTTTTCTTCTCCTAAAAATTTATTGTTTTCTTGTTCATTCATTTTCCTCTTCCTCCCATAGAAAAAACAAGTTATAAAACTTGTCAGTTTATACGCTTTTCCAAGCTGGTTCGACTTATCCATTTTATAATTTTTTAAAAATTTTTGCAAGTAAAAATTTTTAAAAATTACATCAATATTTACTACTACTTTCTAATTTACTTTCAATTACTAATTGCTTAATTTTACTTTGTTCACTGCATGTTGTTAAATAAAGTATTGCCTCTTCTTTTGTTATTTCTAAAGTTCCATCTTTAGCAATTTCATATTTGGCTATCACTTTAAATTCATATTTCCAACCGGCATAATAAAAGTAAATAGAATCATATAAATTTAAATTATCTAAATTATGAAAAAAAGAAATTTTGCTAGAACCAGAATGAGCAGCTAGAACGATTATATCTTTTCCCACATCATTAATTTTAGTGGGAGCTAAAAGCGTAATATTTTTATCAACATTATTTAACTTACTTTCATAGTTGTAAATACCTCTTTTTAAATTTAATTTAGGTATTTCTAAAATAGCATAATATTCTTCTTCATTTTCAAAATGTTTGTTACTTTCTGAATTATCTATTTGGGAAATACTAGAAGTATTATTTAAATAGGAACTTACATTGCTTTGAACTAACTTTCTATCTTGACTTTCCTTATCAATAATCATACATAAAACTAAAAAAATAATTAATCCTATAGTTAAGCGATTAATTATTTTCATATTTAACATTTTTTCGGTAGTATAATTTTGATAAGGATTAAAAGATAAGTCAAAATAGAAATATTTGGATAATCATCTTTACTAGTATTAGGAAGATAAATAACTTTAGGTACTTCAATAATTTCTTTTTTTACAATTACTTCTTTTTCTTTAACTGGAACTTCTACTACTTTTTCAACAATTTTAGTTTCTGGTTCTTTTGGCTCCTCTGGTTCTTCGGGTTCATCCGGTTCATCAGTAGGATAATTTATAATATGTTGTTCTAATTTTTCGGGAGTATCAGCATCAATTGTAAGGGTAAAATCATCGCCAATTATATAACCAGAACGAGAGTTTCTTTGTCTAATTATATAAGTTCCATAAATTAGTTTAATGCTTGCTTTACCCTCAGCATTAGTTTTAATTGAGGCAATTAATTGATTATTAGAAGCATCATATATGTCATAGTAGATATCCGGTTCAGGATGTGTTTTATTAGTTACAGCATCTAAATATTCTTTAGATATCTCTAACTCTTTTCGGTCAATTTCTTCATAAACTGTTAAATCGCCAATCTGAGCCTCATCATTAATTGTTACATAATATTCTTCTTCATCAACTTTGTAACCATAACTAGCTTTAGTTTCCACAATTTTATAAGTTCCATAAGGTAAATTATCTAAAGAACCTTGACCACTTGCATCAGTTGTAATTGTTCCAACTAATTGATTTTCTTCATCATAGACATTATAAACAGCTCCTTCAATAGTAAAACCTTTATTTTCAATAACTTCTTTGGCTTTTTTAGTTAAAGTTATTTTTCCCGATTTAAATTTTACCGTAAAACTAGTAACTAAATCATCAAAATTTCCTGTTGCTAAAACATCTTGATTATAACTTATATATAATAAACAATAAGTATCATATTTATTTGTTGATTTAGTCATCGTAAAGGTTACATCATTTTTAGAGTTGCCATTTACAATAATTTGATTACCATTAATTGATTTAATCATATTATCTTTATTTTCCACATGAAATAAATTTAAAACATTATTTTCATCAGTTAAAATTAAATCTTTATTAATGGAAGTACTGAATGTTTGATTAGCAAAACTTGGTAAAACGCTATGCTCTGTAACTAATCTCTCTAATTCTGCTGTTTCATCAACAAACATGGAAATTTCATTGCCATTTAAAGTATCAGTATAAACAAATCTTGAATCAGGATCAGCAGTTTGCCAAATCAACATTTGGGTAATAGTATACCATTTTTCGTCTTCATGACCTTCATAGCCATAACCATAGTAAGCTAATAATTTAATTCGGTCTAATTTTTCTTTAGTTAAAGAACCATAATTAATACCATCCGATAATTCGTATCCGCCCCCATCATTAAGTTTTTCCCATGGTTCAACACAATAAACAAAATGATCATCGGGAGTTCGATATATCCATTGAGCCCTTAAATATTCCTTTTTGCCATCCAATTTTTCCTTTCGTAAATAAACCTTACCTACATAGCCTCCTGCTCTTGCCCCTTCGGCCTTAACATGAGTTACAAATATACTACATAAAAATGCAAATACTACTATACTACAAATCTTTACTGCTTTTGTACTTATTTTCATACAATTTCTCCTTTCGCCAAGTATTAAACCAAGGATTAAAAAATTAGTCAAAAACCTAAAATCCTTAAAAATGGCTCCAAAATCGGCAAAAATGGCTCCAAAAAGCTTTTTTGGCCTAGGCAAAATCGCAAAATTGGCTCCAAAATCCAATTTTGGGAGAAATTTAAAAAACTACTAACTTTCGCTAGCAGTTAATGTTACTTTGACATTATTTTCTTTATCATTTCGCGTGTAAGTAAGATTAATTGTATCTCCTACCTTATGTTTATATAAGCTATATCGTAACATAGCAATTGAAGTTATTTCATCATCATCAAGTTTAGTAATTATATCGCCTTTTTTGATTCCAGCTTTATCAGCGGCGGAACCATCTTGAACTGATGCCACTATTACTCCTTTAGTAGCATTATTAATATTAAATCCATTGGCATATAAAGAATAAATATCATTAGAATCAATCATGGTTATACCTAAAAGCGGACGGACAGTTTCTTCACCACTCATTATTTTATCAGCGCATTCAACCGCATCTTCAATCGGAATAGCAAAGCCCATACCCTCAACTCCTGATGATACTAATTTTATCGAAGTAATACCTATTACTTCGCCATTAGAGTTAGCTAAAGGTCCGCCACTATTACCGGAATTAATAGCAGCATCAGTTTGCATAACTTTCATAATCCAATCACTAGAATTATTATTAGAAAGACTAACTTCTACCATTCGATCTTTACCAGAAAGTATTCCTCGAGTTACGGTCCAAGAATAGGCACTATCTAAGGGAGCTCCGACCGCAAAGACTGTATCTCCTAACTTCGTTTCTTCACTACTGCCAATTTCAGCTACGCTTATTATTTCTTTAGCATCAACTTCTAACACGCCAATATCGGCATAAGCATCAGCTCCAACAATTTTAGTTTTAACTTGTTTATTATTGGTAAACACTACATAAATTTCATCACCCTCATCAATAACGTGATTATTAGTTAAAATATATGCTTTATTTCCTTCACTTTTATATACAAATCCTGTACCTGAGGCAATTTGTTGTTGATTGCGATAAGTTTCAACTACCACTACCGAATCATAAATTTTATCAACAGCATCGGAAATTCCATTTTCATTTACCGTAACTTCTTTTTCACTTTTATTAACATTAGTAACAGTACTATTAGGAAAAAAGTGAAATACTAAATACATTCCTGCTGCTCCCACAAAAAGAGCAATAATACTACAAATAATTAAAACTAATTTTTCATTCTTTTCATTCATAATTAAAACCTCACAATTTCTTTATAATTTTTGGGAAAGCCAATTACATCTAAGACTTTATCTATTTTAATCACATTTAACTTACCTTCCAGGATATCTATTTCATAAGATAATTCTTTTAACATTAAATTAAATTCATCTTCTCTTAATAATTGTTTTAAAATAATTATTAAAGCAAACAAATCATCCTTACCATAAATATATTCACCATCCATTTTCGGAATGTTTAATAATTCATGATATTTACAATTATCAATTAATCTTTGCGTTTTATGATCATATAAAATATCTTCATGGGCACATAGATTTCGATAATTAGCTAAGATTGGTAAATAAACCAATAAACACTCAGCATCAACTTTAAATACTTTGGCAATATCAATTTGATCTTCTGCTTTTAAAATAGTATAAAGTTCACTAACTATTCCAAAGGATAAAACCTTAACTACAATCCATAGAGGAATATAACCATAATTAGAAATATAATGCATCGTTGCCGAATGTTGACCCCCATTAACTCTAATTTGTCTTTTCATTTTCTTTAATAAATCATTTACTTGTTTAGCTTTAGATGATATATTGGTAAAGTTTTTTGGATTTAAATAATTCTTTTCACGATAACCATATTTTTTAGAAAGTTGATAAGAGAAAATACTTTTTAAATTGTTTTCAATAATTAATAAATTTTTAAATATAATATTTCGAATTTGGCGATCGAAATTAAACATCGCATAAAGTTCTCGAAAATTAGTATTTTCAATAAACATTCGATCGCGCGGAGTTTTTAGAAATAAATGCCGATATCCACTTAAGAAAAAGTAATTTTCACGTAATAAAATATCTTTAGCATAGTCAATATCATCGATGACTAAACCTTTATTTTTAAGAATATCAATTTGTTCATCTAAAGTTTTAAATGATTTAAGATTCATATTCCTCACCTATTTTATGATTATATCACAAAATACAGTTATATGATATAATTTTTAAGTGAATTACTTGTTAAAAAATTGTGAAAGGAAAGTGAATTATGCCGGCTTTTTATACTCATCGTTATTTTGCGAAGCAAGTTTATCAAGATTTTAAACCTGCTTTAAAAAAGCAAATAAATTATGAATATTACTTGTTTTTTGCCCAAAGTTTTGACATCCCGAGTTTCGTACTTAAAAAAGCAAAAAATCACCATTTAGTCCAGCGTTTATAAGACTTTGTGATGATTTTCGTTT
>CANQLL010000009.1 GCA_947624705.1 uncultured Bacilli bacterium
CAGTAACGACTTTAGTCGTAATAACGTGCTTTCAGCACTCATATAAGCCATGCACTTTCAGTGCATGGTAGTTGACAACAATTTGACATTTTTGCTAAATTGTTGTATAATTAGTCTAGTAAAAGGGGGAACTTATATGAATAATGGGGTTGTTAATTTAAGTGAAGCGGAATATTTTTCTTATCTAAATTTTACTAAAAATTTAGATGGAGGAGAAAGAGGAAGTATTTTTCCTTATAATAAAAACAATGTTCTTAAATTATGGGATATTAGTAATGATGAAAATTTACTTGCCCAATTTCGAGAAAATGTTAAAGATTTAGTTAATTATAAATCTTATCGGGAACTTTTAAAAGCCCAAAGGTTAGTTTTAGTTAATAATGTTATAGTAGGTTATATTATGCCTTACTTTAAAGGTTTAAATTTAAAAGATATTAAAGATGAAAGTTCTTATAAAGCTTTACTTTCCGCTATTAAAAGATTAGAAAAAATTTTAATTAATATTTCTTATGATCATTTACAATTAGATGATTTACATGATAAAAATATTATGTATCATGAAAAAATGCATCATGGTATTTTAGCTGTTACGGATTGTGATGGTTGGACTTTTGAAAATTTTAAAAAGCAAGATTCAATTTTAAAAGAAAATATTTCTTTAGTAGGAAAAACTTTAGTTGATAGTTTATTACGTGATAATGAAAATTTAATGATTTTTATTAATCAATATGCTAAATTTCGAAGTTATCTTGATAAAATTGATTATAAAATGAGCGTTGATTTTTATAACTTCTTTAAAGAATTAACCAATGAATTAGAAAAATATACTAATCAAAAAATAAATACGGTTGGAGATTTAAAATTAATATTAAAGTAGGTGATGTTATGATAATTTGTGTTTGTGGACCTACCGGTGTAGGAAAAACAAAAATGTCAATTGCCCTTGCTAAAAAATATAATGGTTTAATTATTAATTGTGATGCGATGCAAGTTTATAAAGGTTTAGATATCGGAACAGCTAAAGTTACGGAAGAAGAAAAAGAGAAAGTTAAACACTATCTTTTAGATTTTAAAGATGTTCAAGAAAATTATACTGTTTATGATTATCAAAAAGATATAAGAAAAATAATTAAGGATAATCAAAATCGTAACATTATTATTGTAGGAGGAACTGGTCTCTATTTAAAAGCCGCTTTATATGATTATCAATTTAATGAAGAAGAAAATAATAATACTTATGAAGATTTAACTAATCAAGAATTATATGAATTATGTTTAAAAAAAGATGTAAATATGAATATTCATCTTAATAATCGAAAACGTTTAATTCGGTTTTTAAATAAAACAAATAATTCATATAATAAAGATAAATTATTATATGATAATGTTTATTTTATTGGTTTAACTACCGATCGAAAAAATTTATATCAATTTATTAACAAAAGAGTAGATAAAATGTTTAATGATGGTTTAGTTTCCGAAGTTAAACAATTTTATGATCAAAAAATTAAAAGTAAAGCTTTAATGACAGCGATTGGTTATAAAGAATTATATAGTTATTTTGATGGAGATATTTCTTTAGAAGAAGCTAAAGAAAAAATCAAACAAAATTCTCGTCATTATGCTAAAAGACAATATACTTGGTATAAAAATCAAATGAATATTAAATGGTTTGATGTCAATTATGAAGATTTTACTAAAACTATTGAAGAGGTTTGTAATTATATAGAAAAATAAAACATATTGATTTTTGCCAATATGTTTTATTTTAGTTCTAAATAAACTGTTTGATCATATTCATGTTGATTTGTATCAGTGTCTAGTGAGGAAAGATTACTAGCATCAACCAAGAAATATTTATAATACAGATAATCTTCTTTTGTAGATGTAATTGGATCATCCCAAGTTAAATCCAATTGTTTCCATTCATTATCTAAATAAACAGAATTCCATATATGTAAAGAACTAGCTACTTTAAAACTTTTTAAACCAAATTTTTCTAAAAATAACTCCATGGCATCAGCATAACCACTACAAATGGCATAACCTTCAAATAAAGGACCAATAGCGGTATTAGAATGATATGGACTATCATTTTCTTCATTTCTAATAGTGTCATATTTAGTTTGATTAATAATATAATCATGGATAGTTTTAATTTTTGTTTCGGTATCCATATCATTTGTAATTATTTGGTTAGTCAAAGAATCAACTTTACTATTTAATCTAGCAATATCATCTTTTGAATATAACTTTTCAATTTCAATTGTTACTTCGCCTGAATCATAATAACTAGTAATAATATTTTCAAAATTATTATAAGGATGGACAAAATTATTTATATGAGTTAGTAAAACATTATCTTGCGAAATTTCTTCCATATCATCTATACAAGTAGAATATTCTTTAGGACAATAAAAGGTAAATTTTTCCCAACCATTATTTAACATACTATAAATGATATTTAATAATTCTTGATATGAATAAGGTGTATAGTCTTCAGTTCTTTGAACAAATTCAAAATCATAAGGGCGATAATATTCATTTTTAGGTTGAACAATAACACTTGGCTCATTTTCTAGTATTGATGCAACTTTAAATGTAATTGGTTTAAGGTAAAATGCCACCATTAAAAGTATAATACAAAGAATGAAAGGAATAATAAATCTTTTCATGTAATCACCTATATTTAAATTTTATCAAAAAAATATGAAGTAAGCAATTACTTCATATTTTTAACTTTATTTGTAAGTCTTGATTTTTCTCTAGCAGCAGTCCCTTTTTTAATATGTCCTTTGCTAAGAGCTTTATCAATATTTTTTTGAACATCTTTAACTAAATTTTGAGCAGATTCTAAATCTTTAGCAGCAATAGCTTTTTCTAAATTTTTAATCGAATTTTTAACTCTTGCTTTATATTCATGAGCAGCGTCAGTTTTTTTAGCAATAACTTTTACAGCTTTTTTTGAACTCTTAATATTAGGCATACAAAATCTCCCTTCCATAAATACAATATCAATTTTATCAAAACATTATAACTTTTGCAATAATAAAACGCATTTTTGCCCAAAATAATAGGGGTGAAGACAATGAAAAATAAACTTTTTTTAGATGTAGCTGAAAATTTTTGGCAAAATAATTTGGAAAAAAGAAATGAAAAAATTAAAGAAAATATTAAAGTTAGTTTATATGAAGTAGATGATACAAACTATAAAAAATTAAAAAGAAGTAAAGGAGAATATATTACTATATGTTATACTGATGAAGTAATAAATGAATATAATAAAGTTTTAAAAAAAGAAATTATTAAATCTTTAAAATATTTTAAAAAATCTATTAATAACTATGGAACTACTTTAATAATAGGTTTAGGAAATTCATCAATTGCTTGTGATTCTTTAGGACCTAAAACAACAAATAAAATAATAGCAACTAATCATTTTAATTATTTAACTATTCCTAAAGTTGCTTTATTTGTACCCGAAGTAATAGGAAAAACCGGAATTAGTTCTTTTGATTTAATTAAAATGTTAGTTGCTTCTTTAAAACCTAGTTTAATAATTGTTATTGATTCATTATCAACAAATAATGAAAAAAGACTTAATCGTTGTATTGAAATATCAAATACAGGTATTATTCCGGGAAGTGCTTTAAAAACTAATAAAAAAATTAGTTCTAAAACTTTTAATATTCCTTTAATTTCAATTGGTATACCTTTAGTTATTGAAGTTAATAAAAAAATGTTGACTTCTGTAAACATTGATGAAGAAGTTAATAAATTAAGTGATGTTTTAGCTATAGCATTAAATGATTTATTTTTAAAATAAATTTTCACTAATTATTATATTTTTCATAAAATAAAATGAAGGGAGAAGGTATGATGTATCCTTATCAAACATATAATATGACACCTGCTCCTATCAATAATGGGGATCGACAATTTATATTTCCCTTTTTAGTAGGAGCAGTAACAGGAGGAGCTGCCGTTGGTTTAACGAGACCTCGACCTGTTTATGTAAATCGTCCATATCCAAATTATGGTCCAGGACCTGGATATGGATATTATAGTAATTATGGATATTATAATCCTGGTTATCCATACTATCGATAAAAATACTCTTTTTGAGTATTTTTAGTATGTCAAGTAAAAAAGTAAAAAGTGTAAAGCAAGCTTCTTTTTCTTGACAAAAAGTCGGGGGGTTAAAATATTATTATGTAAACCTAGAAAATATACTTTACATAATAGGAGATGAAAGAAAATGAAGAAAATAAAGTTAAAACCATTTAACTATAAAAAAGAATTAAAAAAAGTTCAGGGAAAAGGAATACATAGTAAAAGATTTAAATATATAACAATGTTTAGTATTATAGGAGTAGCAATATTAAGTATATTTATATATAGAAGTATGGCTATGTATTCCTTTTCCTCAGGAAGATATTCAGCCTTTAAAACAACTACCAGTAAAAAAATAAAAGTAAATGCTAAAGCAAATAATGGATATGTAGAGGGAAGTTTAGCAGATAAAATAATATCCCAAGCTAAAAATAATGGAAAGTTTAAAGAAGGAACAAATCCGGATTTCAGTAAAGGAGAACCCCCTACAAGCGGAAGCACTGTAGCAGGTAGTGGGCTATTTAAAACAAATGATGATGATGGAGAAAGTTATTACTTTCGAGGCGAAATAGAAGATAATTATGTCAAATTTGGACAAGGAACAACGGAGAATAATTCAACTAAACATGATTTAATCTGGCGAATAGTTCGTATTAATGGAGATGGAACAATAAGACTTGTCTTAAATGAAAGATTAGCATCTAATAGTTTCAGTACTTCAGGAAATGCCGGATATACATATAATGTAGGAAACACACCTTGTACAAAAAATAATCCGTGTCAAAGTACATTTGATGGTGTAAATTTTAGTAATAATAGAGGTGAAAATAGTTCAATAAAAACATTTATTGAAACATGGTATAAAAACAATTTAAGTCAATTAGATGATTACATTGAATATAGTGTATACTGTGATGATACATCCGTAAATAATGCAACAACAAGATTTACAGCTCAAACACCAAGTTTATTGTGCCCTAATACAACAAATAATTATGGTGGATTTTATAAATTAAAAATTGGTTTATTATCAGCAGATGAAATATGGTTAGCAGGATATGCTAAATATCCCGCTGCTAGCAACAGCAAAAATTATTTATATAGAGATTATTATTGGTGGTCAATGTCGCAAAATACAAGTGGTCCATATGTTTATAATGTTAAAAGCGGAGTAATTTATGGAGATGCAATAGAAAAAAGTAATTATATCCTACCAGTAATTAATTTAAGAGCAGATGCAATAGTAGAAAGTGGAAATGGAACAAGTGAAAGTAATGCATATAAAATAAGAACAGAAGAAAAAACAACAGATTATAAAACAACCACAACAATGAAAGTATATCCAAATTATGGTTATGAATATGATACAAGTAAAGGAGTAACATGTACCAATGGACAAAGTGGAAGTTATAATAAAACAAACAATACATTAGCAATAACAAGTCCAAGTAAAGATACCGAATGTACAGTTAATTTTAAACAACTACCAAAATTAAGTGACAAAATAATTGCAGATGCAAAAAGTAAAAATATATATAAAACATCAACTCCAGACTATAGTAAAGGAGAACCACCATCAGATGGAACTACTACATCAACTGGAAGTGGGTTGTTCAGTGCTCCAGATGAAAATAATACAACAAGTTATTACTTTAGAGGAAATGTAAATAGTAATTATGTAAAATTTGGTCAAGGAAAAACGGCAGATAATTCTAATAAACACGAATTAACTTGGCGGATTATACGTATTAATGGTGATGGAACAATAAGACTTATTTTAAACGAAAGCATAGATTATGCAGCATTTAATACTTCAAATAATTTACGAAAATACGTTGGTTATACCTATAATAATGTTATACCATGTACAACAAGTAATCCATGTCAAAGTACATATAATAATAGCCCAACCTTTACAAATACGCCTGAAGGAACAAGTAGCAATATTAAAATGGAATTAGAGAAATGGTATTATAATAATTTGAAAGCTTTTGATGAGAAAATAGCGTATGGAACCTATTGTAATGATACTAGTTTTGGAAGTGGAAGTGAAGCAGGGACTCTATATTATGGAACATACCAGAGATTAGTAAACGGAAATTCTTCCCAACCAACTTTAATCTGCCCAAGTCCAATCGTGGGCACAATGGGAAGTACATCTGAAGATGATACAACAACGGTTAATGGAATAAGATATCATACATATGGAGGAGTGTATAAACTGAAAGTTGGTCTGCTAAGTGCTGATGAGATAAACTATGTAGGATTACCATATTCTGATATCACTGCCACAGCCGGTAATTATTGGTATATAAGTTCATATTGGTGGAGCATGTCGCCTAGCTATTCCAGAGAAACGGCTAATGCATTAGTAGGTGTCTTCGGTAGATTGGAAAATAAAAATAACATTGTTGATATGGATACCCTTTTCGTTTTTCCTGTTATCAATCTTGATGCTTCTGTGTTGACTTCAGGAAGTGGAACAAGTTCGGATCCTTATTTAATTTACTGAATAAATACTCGATAAGGGTATTTTTCTTTTTCTAAACTTAATTTAATAATTAAAGCTAAACTGATAAAGAATAAAACCATCCCACTGCCGCCATAACTTAAAAATGGTAAAGGAATACCGACAATGGGTAAAATACCTAAATTCATAAAAATATTTTGAATTTGTTGATATAAAAACATAGCTAAAAAACCACCGGTTAAAATCTTACAACTTGTATTTTTAACATTTAAAATATTTTCTAAAATTAATAAATCTAAAACTAAATAACAACCTAAAACAACAATTCCTCCTAAAATACCAAAATGATTAATATTTAAGGCAAACATAAAATCAGTTGTAGCTTCCGGGAAGTACAAATTAAATGCTTTAGTTGGCCAAGTTAAAAATGGGGCACTACCTATTGTAGTTAAAGCATTTTCAATTTGCATTCCTCCACCTTGTTTAAAATCTCTTAATCTTTCTAAACGATAAAAAATTGAAGAACCAAACATTTTAATAAATAAATCTTTTTGCCAAAAATATAATCCTATTAACAAACCAATTCCTAAAAAACCTATCCCACTTAAAATTACTAAATATCTTTTTTTAATTCCGCTTAAAAGTAAAATTCCTAAAGTTATAAAAAAGTAAATAACTACAGCTCCTGTATCAGGTTCTAAAAAAGTAAGTAAAGCCGGAATTAAAAAAATAATAATTATTCTAATTAATAAAATTAAATGATCTTTATTAGTTTTTAAAGATTTATTAGAAATAACTTTTGTTAAATATAATATTAAACTTAATTTCATAAATTCACTTGGTTGAAAAGAAAATATTCCTAGATTAAACCAAGCTTTAGAACCATTAATAGATTTACCCAAAAATAAAACTAAAAATAGTAAAATAATATTAAAAACATAAATATAAAAACTATATTTTAAAATAAATTTTGGTTTTAAAATTAATAAACTAATAAATAAAATAATTGATAAACTATACCAAATAATTTGTCTTTGAAAAAAATTATTATATAAATTAGAAATATTGGGAGCATAGTATAAATTTAATAAACTTAAAATCATTAAGATAATAATTGGGATTAAATAAGGTAATATTTTTTTTATCATTTTTGTTTTCATATTTTTAGTATAACCAAAGTTAGAAATTATACAACTTTCTAGACTAATTTCATATATTAATTATGAAAGAGGTGGAATAAATGAATAAAGATTTACCTAATGTATTTCCAGGCGAAATAGGGGAAGATGTTCAAAACACGCAAGAAGTATTTTATCAAAAAAATGAAACTCGCGAAGTAAAAGAAGATAATTTAAGTATAACTGCTAAGATAAATCGGATATTTAATTCCCCAAACTATATTTATAAACAAGATGTTTTATTAAAAACAAGTAATGGGGAAGTTAAAAAGACGATTATTGGGCGAACACCAACAACTTTATTGACAATGGAAAATGAAGTTATTAATATAAGTGATTTAATTGATATTAAAACTGTTTAACTTTACTTTTTGACCCATATAATATATAATTTAAGTGTGTTAAGGAGCTTTTATGGGAAAGTTAAAAAAAGATCGTAATGTCTATGCTTTAATAATAGCAATCTTACTTATTTCTTTAGGAATTAATATTATTGGGATAATTTTTTATCTTACAAATAATGGCAATAGTCATAATAATTATCAAACTAATTTTGAAGTTACAAGCAAGGCAAATAAAGCCACAGTTTATGCAACTTTAAAAGATACTGATACGGGCTTTGTGGAAGGCTTTGGGCCTCGAGAAGTCGCTTTAAGTTATGGACATACTGATGTATCTTTAGAAATTAAAAATAATAATAAAACTACTAAAAGTTATACTTTAGTTATTAATAAACCTGATTTAAGAAGTAGTGAAAATCGACTTTCAATGTTAACAACAAGTGAAGGTAAAATTGATTTTAAACCAAATCAATTTAGTTATAATATCAATGTTGCTAGTAATATTAATTCAATAAATATTAATGCTTCTTTAAAATCAAATAAATCGCATTTTGTTTCTGGTTATACTCCTCGAAAAGTAGATTTAGAAGATGGGTTAAATGTAATTTTTATCAAAGTTAAAAGTGAAAAAGGGGAAGAAAAAGATTATAAAATAAATGTTTTTAAAACAACATCTTCTAAAGAAGAAATTAATGATAAATCTTTAGATTTAGAAAGTTTATCTTTAAGTAATGGTAAAATTAATTTTAAAAAAGATAAATACGAATATAATGTAGATGTCGCTAATGAAATTGATAATATCGATGTCTATGCTTTTGCTAAAAATAAAAATGCTCAAGTAGAAGTAATTGGAGCCGGAAAAATTAATGAAGGTGAAAATGAAATTTTAGTTAATGTTAAAAAAGATAACGAAATTAAAACCACAAAAATTATTGTAAATCGGCAAAAAGTAAATCAAGAAAATCAAACAAAATTACAAGATTTAGATGTAGGTGGTTTTAATTTAGAATTTAAACCTGATAAAAAGAATTATGAAATAACTGCTTTAGAAAGTCGTAATTTAATTATTAGTGCTTATCCATATAATGACAATAGTGAAGTAACAATTATTGAAAATAATGTAGCTCAAGATAAAATAGTCCAAATATTAGTTAAAGCTCCTAATGGAGAAAAAAGTACTTATACTTTAAAAATAAAAAAACAATTTTGGAACAAAAGAAATGAAATAATAGCGGTGGCTTTAACTTTAATGGGTGGTTTAATAATTGTGTCAATTTTAAAATATATGGAGATGAAAAAGAAACCAAAACGTCAAAAACGTGCGAAGAAATAAGTAAGTTAGTTTACTTATTTTCTTTTTATCTTTATAATTAAATTAGTGATGAAAATGAAAAAAATTGAATTATTAGCTCCAGCGGGGAATATGAAAATGTTTGACTCCGCTTTAAATAATGGGGCGGATGCTATTTATTTGGCGGGGAAGCTTTATGGAGCTCGAGCCTATGCGGAGAATTTTAGCAATGAAGAAATAATTACAGCGATAAAAAAAGCTCATTTATATGGAGTTAAAGTTTATGTAACAATTAATACTCTTTTATATGAAAAAGAAGTACTAGAATTTTTAGAATTTGTTAAATTTTTATATGAAAATAATGTCGATGCTGTTTTAATGCAAGATTTAGGGATGATTAATTTAGTCCACGCGCTTTATCCTAATTTAGTTATTCATGCTTCAACTCAATTTCATAATCATAATAAAGAGCAATTACAATATTTAAAAGAAATGGGGGTCAAAAGAGCGGTCTTGGCCCGTGAACTTTCCTTAGAAGAAATAAAAAGTTTAGATGTTGATATTGAAAAAGAAGTTTTTGTTTATGGAGCTTTATGTATAAGTTATTCTGGTTGTTGTTTAGCTTCATCTTGTCTTTTAAATCGTAGTGGCAATCGCGGGGAGTGTGCCGGAATCTGTCGCCTTCCTTATAAATTAATAGTTGATGAGCAAGAAATAAAGACGGACGGCAATTATCTATTAAGCCCTAAAGAATTAAATACTTTAGAAAACTTAAGAGAAATTATAGATAGTCAAATAGATAGTTTAAAAATTGAAGGAAGAATGAAAAGTAGTGAATATGTTGGTTATGTTACCCATTTATTTCGTCGTTTAATTGATGCTTATTATAATCAAGAAGAAATGAATATTACTAAAGAAGAATTAATTAATTTAAAAAAACTTTATAATCGTGATTTTACTTTAGGCCATTTATTTGCAGAAAAAAATTATAAACTTTTAAATATTAAAACACCTAATCATCAAGGTTATCCTTTAGGAACAGCTTATCCTAGCCATAATAAAATTAAAATTGTTTTAACTGATGATATTGCTCAAAATGATGGAATTCGTTTTAGTAATGGCGAGGGTATGATTATAAATTATTTATATGATGAAAATAATTTATTAATTAATAGTGCTTCTAAAGGAAATATCATTTATGTTGATAATAAAGTTAATTTAAAAGAAAGTGGTGTAGTTTTAAAAACCTTAGATACTAAACTTAATGAAAAAATAAATGATATTCCCAAAAGAACAGTTCCAGTTAATATTTTAGTTTATGCTAAAATTGGTCAACCTTTAAAAGCTATCATTAGTGATGGAAATTATGAAATAGCAGAAGAAATAGGTATGGTTGAAAAAAGTATTAATTCACCTGTTTTAAAAAAAGAAATAATTGCTCGGTTTTCTAGGCTAAATGAAACAATTTTTAGTTTAAAAGATATAACTATTGAAGCTGATGATAATATTTTTATTCCGGTTAAATTTATGAATGAATTACGTCGTAATTTAGTGGCTAAATTAACAGAAAAAAGACTTTTAAATAATTATGAGGCAATTATTAAAACTTATCAACCTAAGATTAAAGAAGTAACTAAAACCAAAAGTTTAAATTTTTATGTCCAAACAGAAGAACAATTAAAATATCTTTTAAATAAAAAGGTAAATATTTATGTTAATGATTTAGCATTATATCAAAAATATCATTATCCTAATGTATTTTATGTTATAGATCGAACGGCTTTTCATTTAAAAGATTTTAATAATGAAAATATTGTATCTAGTGATTTAAGTAGTATTTATAAATATCAAAATAATAATAAATTATTTAGTGATATTTACTTAAATGTAACTAATTCTTATACTTTAGAAGTATTACATAATTTAGGAGTTGAAAAAGTAAGTTTATCAATTGAAAATAGTTTTGAAGATAATAAAAATATTATAAAAGAATATTATGAAAGAAATAATACTTTACCAAATACTGATGTTTTAGTATTTGGTAAAGTAGAATTAATGGTTTTAAAACATTGTTTTTTAAATATGTTTTTAAATGATAAAAAAACTTGTTCAGTTTGTAAAGAAAAAAAGAAATATTATTTCAAAAATCAAAAAAATAATTTATTTCCTCTTTTAAATCGTAATTGTCATACTTATGTTTTAAATTATCAAAATATTGATTTAATTGAGAAAATTAAAGATTATCAAGAATTAGGAATAAATAATTTTACGATTAATTTGTTAGATGAAACGGAAGAAGAGATAGCTAAAATTTTGTTAAAAATAAATATGTGTTAATTTGCTTAAAACTTGATTTGACGTTAGATATAAAATATGTTAATATATCTTTGTCGTGGCGGAATTGGTGAAGTGGTTAACACGCCGGATTGTGGCTCCGGTATGCATGGGTTCGATCCCCATATTTCGCCCCATAGTGAATTAAAACTCTAAACCTGAAAGGTAAAGAGTAATATAAAAATCATATATTGAGTATATGGTTTTTTATTTGAAAATACGTAAACATAGCTAAAATAATTAGATATAAATTAGTAATTAATTTCTATTTTTGGAATTATATTGCATGATAAATCTTGGATGTTTTCTAAAATTGTATAATTTAGGTATATATTTTTTATAAAAAGATAAATTAACAACCATAAGACATGAAATTATGGTAATTATAACAAGAAATATGATGATATATATTTAAAAATACAGTATAATTTAATTAACAACTTAACAAAATTAAGACAAGGAGGAATACTTGTGAAGAACTTACAAATTAGAAATTCAACAGCAGAATTTTTAATATTTACAAAACAAAATAAAGAAAAAACTATTGAAGTAATAGTTGATGAAGAATCTGTATGGTTAAGTCAAAAGTTAATGGCAGAATTATTTGGAACAACTAGAAATAATATCACTATGCATTTAAAAGATATTTTTAATAAAGAATTGAATGAAAATTCAGTATGTAAGGATTTCTTACATACTGCTGAAGATGGTAAAAACTATAATACAAAATATTATAATTTAGATGTTATTATTGCAGTTGGATTCAAAGTTAATAGTCAAAGAGCAATAGATTTTAGGTTATGGGCTATTAACATTTTAAAACAATATTCAGTTAAAGGTTATGTTTTAGATAAAGAAAGATTAAAAAATGGTGCTTTTTTAGAAGAAAATTATTTTGATGAATTATTACAAGAAATTAGAGAAATAAGAATTAGTGAAAGAAATTTTTATCAAAAAATTACTGATATATACTCTACTAGTTTAGATTATAATTCGCAATCACCAATAACCCAAGAATTTTTTAAGACAGTTCAAAATAAAATGCACTATGCAACCCATGGCAATACAGCTGCTGAAGTTATTGTAGAAAGAGCAAATCATGAAAAAAAACACATGGGATTAACAAGTTGGAAGAATTCTCCTAATGGTAAAATAATAGCTAGTGATGTTGTTATTGCTAAAAATTATTTAACTAAAGATGAACTTAAGTCTCTTGAAAGAATAGTAACAATGTATTTGGATTATGCTGAAGATCAAGCAGAAAGACATATTCCAATGACTATGGAAGATTGGAAAAATAGACTTGATGTATTCTTACAATTTAATCAACGAGAAGTATTAGATAATTCAGGCAAAGTTTCACATAAAGTTGCTGAAAGCTTCGCACTATCAGAATTTGAAAAATACAGAGTTATTCAAGATAAATTATTTGAATCTGATTTTGATAAATTCTTATTAGCTATGAAAAATGAAGATTTAGATAATTAATTTTATTAATTTAAATTAAAAAAATAAACTGTTCGGAATTTCCAAACAATTGAAATTAATATTTTTAACGATATATTCTTTTTTATACGCTGCACTTGGTATATATAGTTAATACTTTATGATAATAACATTAACAATAGGTTTAAAGATTAATGTTTTATTAGTACAAGGTATTAATTATATGGTTTTATTATTGTTTTTTTCGGTATTTGTAGATATAATTTATTCAATAGATTGTGAATTATTTATAAAAAACAGTGGATTAAAAAATTTCAGACATCGTCTAGAAAATTAGGTTATTTTAATTATTATTAAAAAATTTTATATGAGGAGAATGGAAATGAATAATGATTTATATAATTTCTTAATTGAAGCCAAAAAACAAACTTATGCCAATGAAAAAGTGAAAAAAGTAATATCAACTAGAAAAGGCTCATACGATTATGAATATGCAAATAATAAGATGATTTATCATGATACTTATTTTGGTGGTACAAATTTTATGGGTGAAGAAGTTGTGTATTTAGATGATAAAACTCCCATATGGGGAATGAATTATTATGGTGTAACTTTTGATGAAAGCTTGAGTGAAGAAGTAATTGATAAAGTCTTAAGACCTGCTCTTATGCAAGTAGGAACTCATAAAGATATTATTCCTCTAAGAGGTCCTAAAGAATATATTAATGAAGAATATAGATATAATTTTAAAGTTAATGGCGATTTAAATTATTTTGAAGGAATTGAAACAATATATAAAAATAATGAAAAAATCTATGAATTAAAGTGTCATGGTGGTTTAATTAAAAAGTAGAGGAGATAAAATTAATGAATAAATTAGAATTTAAAAAAGTTTTAGAAAATAAAAATTTAGTTGCTAAAAGTACATATAGTTATATTGATGAATTGTTTACTGAAGAAGAAAAAAATAATTTTTTAGTTGCAGAAATAAACCCCGAATATATGGAAGGTACAAAATTATGTGAACATTATAATATTGATATTAAAATGGGTGTAAATTGTTTAATATGTGAATGTAAAAGGTCTCAAAATAAATCATACGCAGCATTACTAGTTCCCACTGGTTACAAATATAATATGTCTTCAACTATAAGAAAATTTACTAATTCAAGAATGGTTTCTGTCGCGCTATTAGATTATGTATTGGAGCAAACTAAAATGGAATATGGTAGTATAAATCCTATTGGTCTGCCAAATGATTGGAAAATATTTATTGACCCTAAAGTTTTAAAAGTTGAAAATATTATTTGTGGAAGTGGATTACAAAAATCAAAGTTGTCTTTTCCCAGTAAATATTTATTAAAGCTGAATAATGTCCAAATTTTAGAAAATCTTGCTAAAGAATAAATGCTACATATTAAAAAGTAAAAGTTGGTGTAATTATGAATATTGAAAAGCTTCAAAAAGCTTTATTAAAGTGTTATTCCAAAGATTTATGTTATCCAAAAATTCAAGATAAATGGAATGATAATAATAAATGTTTTGGGATGTGTGCCATAACTGCTTTAATCATTAATGATTACTTTGGGGGAAATATAGGTAAAGTTTATGTAGATGGTATAAGTCATTATTTTAATATAATTGAAAATAAAATTGTTGATTTAACTTCAAGTCAATTTAAAGACAAAATTGAATATAAAGATTATCAAATTATAGATAGAAATAAAATACTAGATGATGATACTAAAAATAGATATCATAAATTAAAAGCTAAATTAAAAAAAGTATTAAAATAAAGTGATGAAAATATATTTTGTTTATTTTCATCACTTTTTACTTAACTTTTTAAAACAGCATGAATAACAATTCTTTTATTTTTATCCGCACAAGTTGATAAAGTTAAAATTTTATCATCAGTTGAAACTTCAACCTCAAAATCTTTCATACTTCTAGTTTTTATAATTCTTAAAAACTTTTTATAAGCTTGTTTACTACTAAAAGAAGTAGTTAAATAATCATTAGTTTTATTAATTTTATAAATAGAAAATA
The DNA here is from genome assembly GCA_947624705.1 of uncultured Bacilli bacterium. Classification (GTDB taxonomy): domain Bacteria; phylum Bacillota_I; class Bacilli_A; order RF39; family UBA660; genus HGM10766. The sequence goes on from CANQLL010000009.1 coordinate 15,223, forward strand.
TTTGCCATTCCATATCTTGATATAAATTATTAAATTTAATAATTAAATTATCGGGATTATTTAACCATTCTTCATTTAAAACATTATTTAAAGATCCAAACATAGTATTATTTAAATATTTATTATGTCCATAGATAATAGTATTTTCATCTAAATCTTCCATATTATTGCGATAATCGGCAAATATCCAACCGTTATAATTTTTATGATGTTCAAAATCATTATTTAAGTAATATTCATTATCAGTTGCTTGGACAACTGGATAATCAATATTAGTATTATTAACTGTTAACCAACCAACTGTTTCTTTATTAATATCTATTAAACTATTAAATAATTCATTAACTTTTCTTTGGGGTTCATCATCAGGAATAATATTTACATTTGATTCATTATCTTTAGTTTTTTCCACTATTTTATTTACTTTCGCTTCTATTTTAGCTACAGATTTTCGATCTTTATAATTATTAAATAAAACAACGGCAAAAAAAACCACAAAAATACTTAAAATTATTATACAACACATTTTAATATTATTAACGATTAATTGACTAAATAAATTATTACTAATATATTCATCACTATAAACTAACTTTAATTCGACATTATATTTTTTGCCGTAAGTTTTATTTATTTTCTTTAAATAATCAATTAAAGCCATATCAGTAATATTTTCATGAATCATTATTTTAACATTTTTTAAATTATTTTTATAAACAATGGAAACTAGACGATTAATTGTGTCTTTATCAAAAAACTCTAAATGAATTTCTTTTAAATACTTATTTATTGAACAGAAAGTATTTAAATCAGTAATATCATTTTTATCTAAAATTTTATCAATAAAAACTCTACTTTTATAATAAATATTAGCATAATTTATTAAATTATTAATTTGCATAAAGTGAGAAGTAAAAAATACTTCATCACGGGCTGTAACTTTGACTTTATTTTTATCAAATTGTTCAATAATAAATTTAGGAATAGAATAACAATTAACAACTTTAATACTTTTACATTTTATAATTTTTAAATATAAATCAAAAGAGATGGGATTACTATCTTCAATATATATTTCTTTAATAGCTTTATTTTTAGTAAATAAATCTAGAATGAGTAAACCTATATTTTGATTTTTGATTCTTATTTTTGAAATTTGTTTTTCATTAATTATTTCATCTAAAAAAGAGGAAACTATATTTTGATTGTTTTTTATATATTCTTCACTAAAAGATAATTTTTGGTCTGAAATAATATTAGTATTAAATAGGTCAGTGATATTTTTTTCATATTTATAATCAAAATATAAATAAGGTCCAACAATTGTAATTAATATTTTTTTGATAATTATCACCACCTATTTATTCATTTATATAATATCACACTTTACATTAATTTTATTAATTATTTTAATTTTTTTTAATAATTTAATATATTTGTGGTATACTAAGATATGAAAGTAGTGGTTGGTTATGAAGAAATTATTTTATTCTTTAATTTTATTAAGTTTATTGATAATTCCTGGGAAAGTTATGGCTATTAGTGGAACTGTTAATTTAAATTGTACACCAGTTTCTATTTTTCCTAATGATACATCTACTTGTACTATTGCTGCTGATGTTTCTGATGGAACTGTTAGTGAATATACAGGAACAGTAAAACTATCCGATAATTTAAAATTTGTTAGTACTTCAGCTGTATCGGGTTGGACGGGAACGAGCGCTAATGGTATTTTTAGTTTAAAAACGACTGAGGGTAAATCTGATAGTTTTGAAATAGCAAGTTTTGTAGTGCAAATGAATAGTGATTCCACTACAAGTGGAACTATTACATTACAAACAACTAAGCTAGGAGAAGTAGCTAGTGTTCCGGTTCAAACTAAAAATATTAATTTAGCAACTTCAACAGCTGTAACTGATACATCAGATGGAACAAATAACGAAGCCGAGGAAGATACAAATGCTGATATTAAAAATCCTTCAACTGGTTCAAGTATTCCTTTTATGATTATTGGTTGTGGAGTTATTGGTTCAATAATAGTTTATGAATTTGTCGGTAGACGTAAAAAAATATATAAAATTTAGAAACAATAATGTTTCTTTTTTTCTTTTATGATAAAATTTAGTAAAGAATAGGTGATAATGAATGTTTGGAAATATCGTTGATATTAAAGATAATGTCGTTACTTTAATAAATTTAAAAAAAGAAGCTGAAACTAATCTTTTAAATATTCATGTGGTTTTTGGAGAAAATGATCGTTTAGTAGTTGGGGAAATTATAGCTATTAATAATGATTATATTAAGATATTATTACTAGGAGAAATTAAAAATAATGAATTTATTCCGGGAGTAGTTAAAAAACCAAGTTTTAAAACCCCCGCTCGTTTAATTTATAAAAGCGAATTAGAATTATTTTTAGGTAGTCAAGACATTGGGAATAAAGCTAATTTACTTATAGGAAAATCAACAACTTATGAAGGCTATTATGTTACAGCTAAAGTAAATGAGTTTTTATCTTCTCACTTTGCTATTGTGGGTAATACTGGAGCTGGAAAATCTTGTGGAGTAGCTAGTATTTTACAAAATATTTTTTATCATAATGATGAGGCTATGCCTACTAAAGCTCATATTGTTTTATTTGATGCTTATGGTGAATATAATCGGGCTTTTGAGAAAATGAATAATTTACCCAATTTAAGATTTAAACATTATACAACGAAAGTAGAATTTGGAGATAGTGATATAATTCGTATTCCAGCTTATTTTTTAGATGTTGATGACTTAGCTTTGCTTTTAAATTGTACGGATTCTGCTCAATTACCCATTATTGAGCAAGCTATAAAATTAGTTTATATCTTTACAGCTGAAGATGAAACAACGCAAGAATATAAAAATGATATTATTGCTAAGAGTTTACAAGATATCTTAGCTAGTGGGAAAACACCAACGCAAATTCGTGATCAAATTGTAGCCGTCTTGGCTAAATATAATACTGAAACTTTAAATTTAGACACAATTATTTCTCAACCAGGCTATAATCGAACAATAAAACAATGTTTAAATATCGATACCCAAGGAAAAATGAATAGTGTTGGTTTAGTTATTGATTTCTTACAAAATTTTTCCAAAGTTGATTTAGAAAAAATAGATCCGGCTGCTGATTTTACCTATACTTTAGATGATTTATATTATGCCTTAGAATTCGCTTTAATAGGTGAGGGTATTTTAAGTAGTGAAGTCGTTTTTGAAAAAGCTAATCAATTAAAAGTAAGATTACATTCAATCATTAATAGTAATCAAAAAGAATATTTTACTTTTGATAAAAAAATTGGTAAAGAAGAATATATTAAACAATTTTTTACTGCTTCTGATGGCATTCCGGCCCAAATGGTTAATTTAAATTTCAGTTATATAGATGAACGTTTTGCTAAAGTTTTAACCAAAATATTTGCTAGATTATTTTATAACTACACTATTACTTTAAAACCTAGAGCGTCTTTTCCAATTCATATTATCATTGAAGAAGCCCATCGTTATGTACAAAATGATAACGATATTAATTTACTTGGTTATAATATTTTTGATCGAATCACTAAAGAAGGAAGAAAATATGGTATTTTATTAGGTTTTATAACCCAAAGACCTAGTGAGCTTTCAACAACTTCTATAAGTCAATGCTCAAACTTTATAGTCTTTAGAATGTTTCATCCTGCAGATCTAAATATTATTGCTAATATTTCTGCAAATGTATCAGAAGATACAATTGAAAGAATAAAAACTTTAGGACCAGGGATGGCTATGGTTTTTGGGACAGCTTTTAAAGTTCCTTTAATAATTAAAATGAATTTGCCTGATCCAATGCCAGAAAGTACTAATGTTGATATTGAAAATATTTGGTATTAAGGAGGTAATTATGATTGATAATGCTTTAAAACAAGAAATAATGACTAAATATAATGTTAGTCAAAAACAAATACCTAAATTTTTATTAAAAAAGAAATTATTTGCTAATCAATTAAATAATATTAAAGAAGAATTAATTAATTTAACTTTAAAATATCAACCTAATAAAAAAGAATTTAAACAATTATTTAAATTATTAAGTACTAATCCGGACTATTATCGGAATATTGTTAAATTTTGTAAATATAATTCTAATTATAATCCCTTTTTATTTAAAAATTTAGAAGATAAATTTTCGATTAATTGTTTAAATAATCAAACGTTTATTTCTTTGTATTTTCAATATGTTGATGTAATAGATTTATTTTTACCAAGGTTAAAAGATGAAAAAAATTTAGATTATAAATTAGAATTAATTACTCAAAATAAATTTATTATTACCAAATATATCGATGTTTTAAAAATAGATGAATTATATAATAACTTAGAAATATTAAATCAATTAGAAAAAATAACAGCAAGAAACGGAGCTAATAATATTAAATATTATTTAGAAAATTTTACTCAAGATGAAATAAAAAAATTATTTACTTTATTAGAAAATATTCCTTCTGAAGAAAAAGATTTAATAGATTATATTAATAATAATTTTAGTAGAATAAACTCAGAATTTATTAATTATTTAAAAGAAAATAATTATAATTTAAAAAACGCTTTAAATAATAATACTTATAAGCAAAACGCGCAGGAGTATTTAAATTATGTCATAGATAAATCTTTACAAAATAATAATTTAAGTAAAGCTAAAGAAAATATAAAATTAATTTATTTAGATAAACGTACTATTTCTCAATTAGAAGATATTATTTTTTCGATTAATTTAGATAATTTAGAAATTAATGAACAAGCAATTGTAAGTAAATATAAACATTTTTTAGAAACATCTAATGCTATGGAGATAGCCAGTTTTAGTAATGAATTAAATGATGAATATATAGATAAACTTATTAATATATGTAAGGATTATCGGAATAAAGAATATAATGAATCACTTTTAAATCCTGATGTTCTTCGTGATAATCCTCAAGCTCACGTTTATAAAGAAAAGTATATTACTAATAATAATGAAGAAAAAGAAATAGAAATAATTGAAGTTAATGCTCTTCCTTTTGAAGCAGCGGTGCATAACATTGTAAATAAAAATGAACTTAGTGCTTCTTTAGCTCCTCAAAAAGAGTTAAGTGAACAATTAATTCATAATCCTGAGCTATGGGGTAATTCCGAGGGAGTTGCATATATCTCCGCGTCTTTAGTTGGTTCTGATAAAATGGATTTTTTTGGAGCCGGGGAAATAACTATGGGCTTTAATAATATTAAAGCTCAAAGGGCTTTACTGGGAGATGGAGGAACTAATATGGAAAAAGGAACTAATATTGATTCCTCATTAGAATTAGCTAGCAAAAAAGATTTGTTAAAAACTTATGATTCTTTTTATCCTGATGTTTATAATGAAATAGATATCCAACGAAAAGGGGTAGTGCCAAGTTATTTTCTATGTACGGATCAGAAAGTTAATGGTTGTGCCACTTTAAATGATAATATTAAACAATATGCCGCTTATTTTAATAAACCAATAATTATACTTAATACTAAAAGTTATTTTGATATGTATGGGCAACAATTACAAAATGATATAAATCAATTACAAAATAAAATTCCTAATTCAGAAGAATTAAATGAAATAATAGTTAAAATAAAAAAAGCTAATAAATTTAGTCAAGAAAAAATAGATTATTATGATACATTTAAAACTTTAGTTAATAATTCTTTAAAAAATATAAATTACGAAAATAAAGATGAATTAACAAATATAATTAATAATTATTTAAAACCAACTTTAAATGTTGTTTCTAATGAATATAATTATGATAAGATAAACGAAATAGTAAATAATAGACAACAAGAAATGAATACATGGATTAATTATATAAATAGTTATCAAAGTAAAATTACATTATAATTATTATTGATGGGAAAATAGTTGTAAAAAAAGGAAAAATTTCCTAAAATAAAAATGTAAGTGCTACAAATCTAGCATCTACGAAATTGTTTTTCAAGACGCCATGTTAAAAAGATTATTCTTTTTAACGGGCGTCATTTTTAATTAAAAATATCACTAATGATATTTAAAAACTTTATAATGATAATTTCTTTTAGTAAAACTATAAGATTTCTCATAACGTATCTACCTTCCTTAAAAATCCAAAACCCTCTATGGGAATTATGAAAATCAAAAGATGTAAGATAGTAGATGCTCATTTGTAGCACTTAATTTTTTATTATAAAAGTAAGAAAGTCAAAAATAAATAAAAAGCGTTCGTCAAATTCCGACAACGCTTTTTGGATTAATTAGAACTAGAATTTTTATTGATTGATTCTTCCGTCGAAGAACTATTAGCTTTACCAGTGCCAAATTCTAATCCCGGCACATTTTCAGTTATATCTTCATCTTTTTCTTTATTATCAGTTTTATCATCATCTTCTTTTGTTTCTTTAGATTGTTCAGTTGAGCTTGAAGTTGTTGTTTTTTCTTCATGTTTAATGACACCTAAAGTCAATGATTTAACACTAGAAATTGGAGTTTTAACGGCCACACTTTGGGTTACTATATAACCATTTGGTAAAGTCTCATCATAGCTTTTGCTTTCTGATGTAATATAATTAATACTTAAATTAATATTATGTTTTGTAGCCCAAGACTGCGCGTAGGTAAGTGTTTGACCTACAAAACTTGGTAATAATTCTAAAGTGTTTGCTTCATCTTTAACATTGGCTCCTGCTACACTTGGAGTATATTCTTCATTAGCGCTAAAACTAAAGGTTTTAATTAATTCTGGTTCTTTTAATTCAAGATTAACTTTCATTAAATTAACAATTTCTTTTAAACTAGAACGATTATATTGGAAAGTATACATATTCATTTTGGTACTCGTGTTATAAACCATTAAATCATTACCGGTTAAAGTAGCTTTATCAATGGTTATTTTATTATTAGCATCTAACATTAATTTCTTTAAAACACTATAGAATGATAACATTTGATTGGTTTCCATATTAGTATCAATATTCTTACTAATAGCATTTAAGATTTGATTAAAAGCATTAACCGATTTAATTGATTTAGCTTTTTGAGCTAAAGCTTCAACAACCATTTGTTGATGCTCAATGCGTTGGAAATCTCCACGTGGTAATGTTTTTCGATGTCTTGAAAAGGCTAGAGCCTCTTCGCCATCCAAATGTTGATAGCCTTTCTTTAAACAAATTTCATGCGAGCCAAATAAACGATCGGAGTTTTGTTCACAAAAATCAACGGGAACATCAACATCAACACCACCCACAGCATCAACTAAATCAACGACTCCTTTAAAATTAACTTTAACGTAATAATCAATATCAACATCGGTTAAATCTTCAATCGTATCAATTACACATTTAGTTCCACTAGCAGCCGAAGAATTAATTTTATTCTCAGCTTTGCCTCGGCAAGCTATTGGCACGTATGTATCACGAGGAATACTAAACATCGTGGCATTTAAAGTGTTAGGATTAAAAGTAATTAACATTAAAGTGTCGCCATTAAAAGCTTGATTAGCATTTAACCCATCTTTTTCCGAATCAACACCTAAGATTAAAACTGTAAATGGTTCAGTTAATTTTTTACCATCACTTTCATTTAAAGTTTCTTTATCTTGATTTTCCATTTCTTGACTAAATTCATAAATAACTTTTACTTCATAAGCAATATTACTAAATAATTCTTCGGATGAATATAAAACACTATAATTACTGGTAATAAATAAAGCATCTAATTCTTTATTATATAAATCACTTAACATTTCATAGTAATCATCATATTCAATTAAATATTTATCAGGAATATTTTCTTTTTTGATAATTTCTTGAGCTAAGATATAGCCTTCTACATCATTTTTATCACTTATAATCCCAATTTTTTTAATATCACTTTCTTTAGTTTCATTTAAAGCAATTAGATTAGATGTATAAGTAATATTTTTCTTACTAATACTATCGACATGATTATATAATTTATCAATATTATAAGAGATAAAAACAAAAGATCCACTTAATAAAATAGTGATTATACTTAAAACAATAAACATTTTTTTTCTTTTAGTTATTAAAGTAATTAAACCACCAATTAAATAACCTATAAAGAAGAAAAAGAAGAAAATTAGAGCAATAATTCTAATAACTGTTTCAATTCCTTGTAAATTTAAAAGACTAAAAGTTAAATAACCTAAACTTCCTAAATAAAGTAGTAAACATATAACAAAAAATACTTTTAAAGGTTTACTACATTTTTTTAATTTATTAAATAATATTTTCATATCTAACCTCATTTATATTATAATAATAAATTATACAATAATTCATTATTAAAAACAACTTGACACTTTTTGTGTCAAAAAAGAAAATATTTAAGATTAAATTGCTTTTTTATGTCGATATATTTGTTATAATTTAAGTAAGTATGAAAGGAGTTAAATTTTGTGATGAAAAAGAAAATTTTAAATATATTCTTATGTTGTTTAATGGTTTTTACCTATCTATTTGCCCCACTTGTAGCAAAGGCCTCTGTTACTTATTATGGTAAAGTTTTAGCTGCTGATAATTTAACCGTGCGAAATGCTCCCAATACAAGTGGTTCAGAAAAACTTGGCGAATTAGTTTATAATAGTGAAGTAGAATTAGTTTCCGGAACCCCAGTTTCAACTTCAGGATGTAGTTTTGGTTGGTATCAAGTTAAATATAATGGAACTAATGATGCTTATGTTTGTGGAAGTTATTTATCAATCTATACTAAATCAAATAAAGTAAATAGTAGTCCAAGTAATGAATATGAACAATATTTAGCTAATTTAGGTTTTCCTTCCACTTATTGGGATTATTTAACTGATTTACACAATGCTCATCCAAATTGGGAATTTGAAGCAATTAAGACTAATTTAGATTGGTCAGATAGTGTTGCGCAACAAAGTATTGTAGGTGTCAGTTTAATTCAAACAAAATATGATGGTTGGAAATCAACAGCTCCTGGTTCTTATGATCCAGAAAGTAAAAAATTTATTGCTTTAGAGGGTAGTAACTGGTATGCGGCTTCATCTGGCGTCGTAGCTTATTACATGGACCCTCGTAATTTCTTAAATGAAAAACAAGTCTTTATGTTTGAAAAATTAAATTATGATGCCAACTATCAAACGGAAGCAGCCGTGCGCAATGTTTTTGCCGGTGGTTCAATGGGAGATTATGCCGCAGATTTTGTTAGAGCTGGTAGCACATATAACATTAATCCGATTTATTTAGCTTCCCGTGTTCGTCAAGAAGTTGGTATTAATGGTGGAACGGCAACAAGCGGTAAAGAATTTACTTATAACGGTAAAGTTTACAGTGGTTTATATAATGTTTACAATATTGGGGCAACAACTGGTGGTACTCCGGTTTACAATGGTTTAGTCTATGCCAATGGTGGCTCAGATGGTTCAGATACTAGTTATTCTCGCCCATGGCACAGTATAAGTGCTTCAATTATGGGCGGGGCGGAATTTATTGCTTCATCTTATATTAATAAAGGTCAATATACAAACTATTTACAAAGATTTAACGTTGACCCAAATGCATATTTTACAAAACTTAAACACGGCTATATGACTAATATTCAAGCTGTTGCTCAAGAATCTTTAACAACATATAATTCTTATAAAGATATGAATATTTTAAATAACTCCTTTAAATTTGCTATTCCAGTTTATAATAACATGCCAAGTAATACGGTTTTACCAAATACGGAATTTAATGGCGTAGTAGAGGGAAGTCAAGCTGAGCAAACAACACCAACAGTTGATTCAAATGGTTTAATTAATAGTATTGGTTTAAAAACCGATGGTACTTATATCAGTGGTATTTATGAGGGTATGAGTGTTGATAGTTTAGTAACTTCCTTAAATAATGGGGGAGGCAGCACATCTACTAAAGCCCATGGTAATTTAGCAACTGGTGATGTTATTACGATTAATAACAAAAATTATACTATAATCTTATATGGTGACTTAAACTCTGATGCTAAAATTAGTCTAGGAGATTTAGTCCAATCTAAAAAATATATTTTAAATTATAATAATTTAGATGATAATGATAAAAAAGCCGCAGATGTTAATAAAGATGGCGAAATATCTTTAAAAGACTTAGTGGCGATGAAGAAAAAAATCTTAAATTTAACAAATATTGAACAATAGGGAGGCAGTTATGCAAAAAAATAAAATATACTATTTAATTGTTTTAATTGCTACTTACTTTGTCCTTTTAGGCAGTGCAAACGCTGCCTCTTTGTCTTTATCCAAAAGTAGTAGTAATGTTAGTGTTGGTTCAACCGTTAAAATTACGGCGAAGATAAGTGGAGGTTCTAGTTATACTTATTCAAACTTTTCGGTTAGTTATGACCAAGATATCTTCTCTTTTGTCTCATCAGGTGATAATTGTAATGGCTTAAATTGTTTAATTGAAGGTAATGGAAGTGTAACTTTAACTTTTAAAGCCAAAGGTGAGGGTAGTGGTACTTTTAGTGCTAGTGGCACTTTTGAAGATGATAATTCTGGTAATATAAGCTCTTCAACTAAAGTAACAGTTGGAGCTAAAACGGAAAGTAAAAATTTAAAATCTAATAATAATTTAGCTTCTTTAAGTATCGAAGGCTATGAATTAAAACCCCAATTTTCGAAAGATACTTTAGAATATAGCTTAGATGTGGAAAGTAGTGTAACTACTCTTAACATTAAAGCCGAAGCTGAAGATAATACAGCAAAAATTGTGGGAGCAGGGGAAGTAAAGGTTAGTGAAGGGGTTAATACTTTAAATATAGAAGTAACAGCGGAGAATGGCAGTAAAAAAACTTATGTTATTAAAGTAAATGTAGATGAAAAAAATCCTTTAAAAACTAAAAAAGAAAATTTAACTATTGTTCGTAATCTAGAATCAGTAGAAAAACCAGAAAATTATGAATTAAAAACTATTAAAATTGATAATCAAGAAGTTCAAGCTTTTTATAGTGAAATAACTAATTTTACTTTAGTTGGTTTAAAAGATGAAAAAGGTAATATTAAATTATATGTTTATGATCAAAAAAAGGAAGATTTTACCTTATATCAAGAAGTTCAAACTAGTGGAATTAAATTTTATCCTATTGAACCCAAAAAAGAAATTAAAAATTATAAATTATATGATATTGATATGAATGGGGCTAAGATTAAAGGTTATAAACTAAATAAAGATTCTAAATATGCTATTATTTATGGTATGGATTTAGAAACAGGCGAAGAAAATTTCTATATGTATGATTTAAAGAATAATACTTTACAATTATATAATGATGAACATGTAAAATTATTAACTAAACAAAATAATATTTATACAATTGTTATATTATCTTCTTGGGGTTTACTTGGTATAAGTTTTATTATCATATTAGCTTTATGTAATAAAAATTCTAAACGAAAAAAGAAAATAAGAATTATTTTAGAAAAATTAAGTAAAGAAGAAAATGAAGAACCAGAAGAAGATATTATTGATGAAGAAAAAATCGTTGATGAAGTATTAAAAGATGAAGAAGAAATGTACAATATAATGGATGAAGATTAGTTTTCTTCTTCTTTTTTTATTTAGTTTGTGTTAAAGTAATTATGGGAGGTAATTATGAAAGAAAAAATATTTTCAAATGAAACAATAGAATTATTTAAAAACAATCAAAATAAAAATAGTTCAATTTCTAAAATTAAAAAAATGATTGATGAAGAACCCAAAAATGTTAATCCTTTAACGGAAATACCAAAATCACAAATGAGATTATATGGTTTTTCAGGAGCTTTTTATAGTGCCTATTTTGATAAGGAAGAAGAATTGAAAGAATGGGTAAAAACTCATAATACAGATTTTGGTGATATAGTAGCTATTGATTATTTAGGTCATGTTGCTGGTCGTGATGATGTTATAAGAATGACTTATGCCAGTGGTAAAAGTTCACTTTGTAAAGCAGTTGATGAAGATGGATATGGTATTTATAATGAGGAAAGAAGTACCTATAAAGGCGAATATGTCTGGGAATATACTTATGGTGACTTAAGTGAGGAATATACTGCTTTTAGAAATAGAGGTATTGTTTTTCAAAATGATATATATAAAAAGATGTATGAAAGAGAAGCAAGGTTATTTAATGCAATAGGAGAAGGTATAAATAAGCATTTATATAAAAAAGAAAAATAATAATTTAAATTGATTATGTTATTTAATTTAACAAAAATCGATGAAAAAGTTTAGGGAGGTTATAGAGATGAAAAAATACTACACAAGTGAATTAAGTAATTGGGAAAAAGACAATGAAAAAGCAGAATTTAAATATAATATTAGAAAGAACGGAATCTTACCAATATTAAAGAATGATAAAATCTTTATATATAAAATATCTGGAAATAGAAGTCTTTTTAATATAAGTTCTTATTTTCAAGATAATATGTCTGATACATACAATGAAATAGTTTTAAATGATAAAAAATTTCAAGAAGAGGTTTTTAGACAAATTTATTCACCTTTTTATAAAAATATGGTTAATTATAGACCATCAACTCCAGAAGAAATTTTGGAAAAATTTTATTTGAATAACGATCAAAATAAAAATGATTTTATCGAAAAAAATGCTCAAGAAATTGAAATGCATATTCCTATAAATGATACAACTTATACTAAAGCGTATAGAAAAGAAGAAATTCAAGAAATAGCCGAAAGAATATCATCAAATTATGTTACTTGCACATTTAAAAGGGATTCAAAAATAGCAGATATAATTAATTTTATTTTAAAACAAAATTATTTTGATTTTGATTTTGTTGCTTCTCAAGCAGTTGAATTTTTATCTTCGAAAAAAGTAAATTTTTATACTGGTACTAATATTTTTGATAATGAACAATTGGAAATTAGTGAGGAGCATTTCACAGAGCCAGAAATGTCCTTGTCAGACGAACAAAAAATCTTACTTCTTAAAAGCATAAAGGATGGATTTAATATTGAATGCATTTATTGTGAAGAAATTGCTAAAATATCTGATTTTCAGCTTGAAACTATGTTAGGTATTAGTTCAAAAGAAATTGTTATAGATTTTGCAAAACATAATAGTGATTTTTCTACTATTTATAATAAAATTATATCTTCTGATTATAAGTCTTTGAAAAAAATTCAGAACTAAAATAATTAATCAAATTAGAGATAGATAGTTATGTTGAAATATTTATAAAAAACGAACCAATTGGTTCGTTAATTTTATTTTGGAGGGCCTAGTCGGATTTGAACCAACGAATCAGGGAGTTGCAGTCCCACGCCTTACCACTTGGCTATAGACCCATTGCTTGGTACTTCTAATTTTAAACTAAATGTAATTCTTTGTCAATTAATGTTTTTACTATATTAATATTTTATGTGAATAATTATTTTTTAATACAATTAAAAATAATTTATATAGATATATTTGTTTTCTATTTTTAATCTAAAATTTTAGATTAAATTGTATTATTAAATTTTTAGAAAAATGCCACCTAAAAATAATTTTTTAAAACTGATTGCTTCGTAAACCCTTATAAATAAAGAGATTATACAAAAAACGGAACACAATTGTGATCCTTCAGGGGGCGGTTAGTATTCACGCACTTCTAAGTTTATTTAAATACTTTTACTTTTATTTTAAAACTCTAAAAATTAGTTATTTACCTTAATAATTAAATAAAATTTAAAATTTTGGTAGTTGAAAAGGTAGTTGAGATTTATTTCTTAGCTACCTTTTTATGACATGATGACAATATGTGTGAAGGTGTCACAAACAACTGTCATATTGTCATAAATTATTATTT
>CANQLL010000010.1 GCA_947624705.1 uncultured Bacilli bacterium
AGTAACAAAAAAGAAGCAAGTTTTAACTTACTTCCTATCGTGGAAAGTTTCATTTACACAGATTTCCTTACACACTCGATGCATGATTTTGAATGTAAGCATTTATTTCAGCAAGCTTTTGGTCTAGATATATTTTTAATGCTATTACATCTTCGTTGGACATTTGCATTTCCGGAGTAACACTACCATATTTGTCTACTACATCTTTATGTTGTTGATAATATTCATATTTGCGCAATTGCATCCATTTAGTGAGATACTCATTATCTTCTAGTATTCTTTCTACTGACTTTGCGTTAAATTGATTATAAAAAGCCATTTTCATAACTTTATCTTGCCATAAATTGGCATTTTTTTCAATTCCTTCTTCAACAACTTCATGGTCCATTCCAATAGCAGTTAAAGTATCTACAATTCCTTTTCTAAAAGCCAAATCACACGTTGGATAAAACATATAGAAATCTCCACCATATTTGTCATCAACCAACCAACCTTCGCCTTTATTAAGCATAAAGTTAATTTGCCAGTTCACAATTTGTAATTCGTAATCATGTCTTAATTTTTTAAAATTATCTGAATTACAAATATATTCATAAATTTCATCAATATTAATCCATTTTAAATTTTCTTGCTTTTGAAACATGACAGCAAGCCACTTATTATCCCTTAGATGACATGGCAAATAGGTTATTTCATAATCATTTGACCGGCTAAAACACGAGCTTGTCCACCTACCTGTCTTTGGAAAAAAATCCTTGCTAGCATTTTCTAATTTGATTGTTTTTATATTATTCATTTACAATATCCTTTCTTCTTAAAATTTATTATAATTGATTAGATTTTCTAAAGCAATTATTTTTGAGTTAATCTATAAACTTTATCATCTTCGTATTTTGGACTAGTTAAATGAATAGCTGAATAATCACCAGCAAATATTCTAAACATAGCTCCGCTTATAACATCATCAAAAATTGTTTTTAAACTACGCGCGCCACTTTCTAATTTAATTGCTTTCTCGGCTAGATAATCAATAAAATCTTGATCATAAGTAAATTCAATATTCATGTTTTTAAATAATTCTCGGTAAGTATTAAGCGGACTATAATTAGATTTTTCTAATATTTGTTTAATATCTTCTTTTGAAAAAGGGTGCATCGCAACTAGTTTTGAAAATCGTCCCATTAACTCACGCATAATCCCATAATTTACAAAATCTGGTACAGTTAATTTATGATAATTCTCATCATTTGCTATGCCAGAAAACGCGCCTAAAGCAACAATAGAAAGATTAGATGTATTAAATTTAACCCCGTCCAAATAATAAGATGTCCCATCCAATATTTTTAATAAAGATCTTTGTACTCCAACTCGGGAAACGTGGTCTTTCGAACCATCTTTTTCGGCTAATTTATCAAATTCATCTAAAACTAATATGCCTTTTTGAGCTAACTCAATATTTCGACCTGATTCTAGATATAAATCATTTAACATATCTTTAATATCTCGTCCTATATAACCAGTTTCAGATAAAGAAGTAGAATCTTCAATTACAATAGGAACTTTATAAATTTTGGCAATTTGCGTTAGAATTTCGGTTTTACCAGTTCCAGTTGGACCATAAACAATTAAATTCTCTTTTAATTTTTTTATCATATCCTCATCTAAATTAGAATTTATAACTTTTTGATTTTTAAATAAAGTAGTTAAAATAGCCATAATTTGCTCATCTTGGGCAATAATTGTTTTTTTAATATTACTATACATCTTGGCTATATCTTTATCATTATTTAAAACTGTATCACTATATTCTTTTTCTTTTTGTTTGATACAATCCAAAAATTGTTGATCATGAATCAAATTATAATTTTGACCATTAAAAGTGACGTATTTACCAACCATTTCGGAATAGTATTTTTTTATTTTTTCAAAATCAAAATTAAAATTATTTTCTTTAGCTAAAGTCACAAAACTTCTAAAATCCGCATATTGTATTTCACTATTAGGATTAGCATTAAAAATGTAAAAGCCCGGTTTTTTAGATAAGCTAATAAAACATCTACCTTGTTTAAAATAATTTTCAAATCCATAGTCATAATCTATAATTTTATAATATTCTTTTAAATTATCATTAACTTTACATTCTTTTTTTTCTAAAATCAACGCTACTCCAGACACATATCCATTCATATAATCAACTCCAATGTCTCTTATCTTAACATAAATAGAAAAAAAATAAAACTACCAATTATGATAGTTTATATTTCATCTATTTTAATAACAGCTCCTACGGAGGATAGTTTATCGACTATTTTTTCATAACCTCTTAAAATATGTTCTATGTTCGTAACAATTGTTGTTCCTTCAGCAATCATTCCTGCCACCAGCATGGCAGCTCCAGCTCGTAAGTCCGTCGCAATTACTTCGCGACCAATTAAATTGGTCTTTCCTCTAATGATTGCTTTTTTATCAAATAATTTGATATCGGCTCCCATACTATTTAAATGTTTAATATGGCGCATGCGGTTTTCATAGATAGTCTCTTCAAACATTGATTCTCCCTCACACTGAGTAAGTAGAGTACTCATCGGTTGCCCTAAATCGGTGGGAAAACCGGGATAAACTAAAGTTCGAACGTTTACTGGTTTTAACTTTTTAGTTCGATTAACAATAATCTTACATCCTTTAACTTCAAAGTTAGCCCCCGCTTCGTGTAATTTAGTTAAAACTGACTCTAAATGTTCCCGTATTATTCCCTCAATTACTAAATCTTTACCTAATAAACTGCCAATCATTAAATAAGTTCCCGCTTCGATTCGATCAGGAATAACCTCGACAATTCCATTTTTAAGCTTCTCTACCCCAACAATTTGAATCTCACTGGTTCCAGCGCCCTGAACTTTGGCTCCCATACTATTTAAAAAGGAAGCAACATTAACAATTTCCGGTTCCATCGCCGCATTATAAATATGCGTTGTTCCCTCGGCCTTAACCGCCGCCAACATTAAATTTAAAGTGGCTCCAACACTAGCTACATCTAAAAATATTTCGGCCCCTTTTAAAGTTTTAGCACTAATAATAAACTTGTCGCCCTCTTGCTTAATCTTCGCTCCCATTTTAGCAAAGCCTTTTAAGTGAAAATCAATAGGTCGACTTCCGATGTTACAGCCACCCGGAAAAGAAATTTCTACATGTTTATACTTACTTAATAAAGCCCCCATATAATAATAAGAAGCTCTTAACTTTGAAGAATACTCACTAGTAATTTCTTTATTTTGCAAACCTTTATTATTTATTTTAATTGTTTCATTTTCATAAGTTATATCACTACCTAAATAGCGTGTGATAATTTCTAAATTAGTAACATCGCTTATAGCCGGAACATTATAAATAATAGCTTCATCCTCCGCTAAAATTGCAGCCGGAATTAAAGCAACCACGGAATTTTTTGCTCCTCCTATTTTAATTGTTCCACTAAGTTCATGTTTACCTTCAATAACTAGTCGTTTCAAAACATCACCCTTCCTAGTCATCATATATTATAGCAATTCTTTAGAAAATAAGATATGAAAATCCTTTAAACTTGACACATTATTTAAATAAATGACTAATAGCTACGATAAATAAAAGAATTATTCCCATAATTGTCGCATATTTACCTAACTTTTCTTGAGAATATTTACCAATAATTAAACCTAAAAAAGTAAAAATAAAACTACAAGTTGAAAATATCCAAGAAGCAATTAAAGCATTATCCGTTAAAGCCTTTAAACCAATACCAGTAGTAAAAGAATCAAAACTAACACTTAAGGCAAATAATAAAACACCAATTAATTTTAAATCAATACTCTCACTTTGTTCATTATTTAAATCTTTTATCATCATAACTGCTAAAAATATTAATATGAAACTAACTAAATAATTAGGATTAATTAGAATTACTTTTAATATTTGTTTTCCCAAAAACAAACCAATAAGAGGCATAATAAAATGCATTATTCCCACTATGATAGCAATTTGAAAAATTTTAGCCGAATTTATTTTTAAAGTACCTATTGATAAAGATAAAGAAAAAGTATCCATACTTAAAGCAATGCCAATCATAAAAAGCGAAAGTAATTCTACCATGTAATAATCCTCCTAAATAATTATATTTTAGGAGGATTAATTTTATTTACTAAAATTTTCAATTATTTCTTGAATAAAGAACTTATATTCTGTTTCATCAGTTTGATTTTCCTTTCCTTCAAGTAAACATAAAGGAGGAAATAAGACACACCACCAATTATGACCTTTTCCTTCTCCTAGAGTAACAACTAGTGATTCATAATTGCCCTCATCATAAGTAACACCTTTATATTCTTTTTGAGGAAAGTAATTATAACCATAATTAACATTAAAAGGCATATTAGCTTGTTCATTATTTAAAGTTTGTTCCACATTGTTTTCAATAGTTGTTAAATTGTTTTTTAAAATTTGGCGAGAAGTATCGATACTTTGGGAATTTTTAAGTAAATTTGTTAACTTTTGATTTAAGTTATCTTTAACATCCATTTTTAGTTGTTGATCTTTAGAACTATTACTATTAGCAATGACACGCAAGCGAATGGCTTCATCAGGAATTTTAATTTGTGAGTTAAAACTTTTGGGAATTAAATAGATACAAAGTAATAATAATATAAATATAATTAATTTTTTCATTTTAAAAACTTACCTTTCTAACTAAGTTATGGTAAGTTTTTTATGATTTTATTCATTTATAATAAAGATATAACGATCAAAGTCACTATAATCTTTTTCGCCATAGATTAAAGCTTGCGGAAATACTTGGCTAAATAAATTAATAACTTGCTCTTTTTGTTTATAACCTATTTCTAAAGCAATCAGGCTTTTTTGTTTAACATGATTTTTTATTTTTGGAGCTATAGTTTGATAAAAGATTAAACCATCATTTTGAGCAAAGATTGCCTTTTGCGGTTCGTAAGCTGTTTTAGGGTCTACTGGCTCATTAAAAGCCACATAAGGAGGATTACTAATGATAACATCATATTTACCAGTTAATTCCTCGGTTAAGATATCTATGTTTTGCCAATTAATCTTTGCTTTATTAAGTAAACCATTTTCTTCGGCTAAGTTTAAAGCATCTACAGAATTATCTAAAGCCCAAACTTCTGAGGCTGGTATTTCTTTTTTTAAGGCCACCGCCACACAACCGCTTCCGGTGCCAATATCAAGAATTTTAGGATTAATAAAATTATATTTTTTAATTAAATTGATTGTTTTTTCTACTAAGTATTCCGTTTCAAAACGAGGAATTAAAACTCTTTCATCAACTTTGATTTTATAACCATAAAAGTTAACATCCCCAATAATATATTGTAAAGGATAACCTTTTTTTAAAAGAGTTAAAGCTTCCTTTTGTTTTTCTTTTGGAACATACTTTTTTATTTGCGTTATATCTTGCATTACTCGCCTGCAAGTTTTCTTCTTTGATCTTCGGTAATCAAAGCTTCAATAATTTTTTCTAAATCCCCTTGCATAACTTTATCCAAAGTATTAACAGTAAAACCAATGCGATGGTCGGTGACGCGGTTTTGAGGATAATTATAAGTTCTAATTTTTTCCGAACGATCACCGGTTCCAATTTTACTGCGTCTTTCTTCTCCGACTTCTTTATCTCTTTGTTGTAATTTTAAATCATATAATCGAGCTCTTAAGATTTTGAAAGCTTTTTCTTTATTTTTAATCTGACTTCTTTCGGTTTGTGAGTACACAATAATTCCCGTTGGGATATGCGTAAGACGAACAGCCGAGTCAGTTGTATTAACTCCCTGACCGCCATTACCACTGGCCCGTGTAATATCAATTCGTACTTCGCTCATGTCTAAGTCATCGTCAACTTCTTCAACTTCGGGCATAACTAGAACCGTTGCCGTTGAGGTATGCACGCGGCCTTGTGTCTCCGTAACCGGTACTCTTTGCACCCGGTGCGCGCCACTTTCGTATTTTAATTTAGAATAAACGTTTTCTCCCTTTATCATAAAACTAATTTGCGAAAAACCACCTGCATCACTACGTTCTTCCTGCATAATTTCAATATGCCAACCTTGTTTTTCGGTATAACGACGATACATATCGAAAAGATCCCCCGCAAAAATATTAGCCTCATCGCCCCCAGCAGCTCCTCTTATTTCCATAATAATATTTTTATCGTCATCTTCATCTTTAGGAATTAATAAAATTTCTAATTCTTTGGTTAATTGTTCTTTTTTTTGTTCTAAATTTTCTAATTCTTGGTGAGCTAATTCAGCCATTTCGGCATCATTTAACATTTCTTTAGCTCCCGCTATTTCTTCTAAAACTTGTTTATATTCTTTATATTTATTAACTGTCTCTTCTAAAGAACTTTGTTCTTTAGATAATGTTTTCATTTTATTATAATCATTTAATACTTCGGGAGTTGTTAATTCCTCACTTACTACATTATATCTATTTAATATATCTTCTAGTCTTTCGATCATGTTTATCAATCCTTATTCTAAGTTATCACTATCTTCATCATCTGGGTCGATAACAGCTAAATCTTTTAAATCATCTTCCATGATATCGTCATCATCATTAGCATTATCATCAAATATATCTTCTTGTTCCTCTTCTTCCTCTTCTTCATTATTTTCAATAAAGACATCTTCGTCTTCATCTTCATCAATTATTACTTTTTGACTGTGATTTTCTTTTAAATCCCAATATCCATCTTCTAACATTACAAATCTTTTTTCAGTTGATAGTAATTGAAAGAAATCTGCTATTTTATCTTCAAAAGCTTTTTCATTTAAATTTAATAATTCACAAATTCTAGTAAATAAATCATGAATTTTCATTTTATGGCCTTCTTCTTTTAAAATCATATATGCTAAATCATCATAAGAGAAATTTTCTAATTCTTCTTCCGTTAAATCTTTCATTTTCATAAAAATAACCTCCAATTAATCTTTTGTCTAGAACATTATACGATATTTTTATCTAAATGTGTTAATTTTTTCAATAATATTTACTTTTTTACAATAATTAAGCATAATTCATCATCATTTGTTTCAATTTTATAGTTAATTATTAATTTATTTTCTTCTCTTTTATATGAGGCTGTATCAACAATTATGTCAAAAGTTACATCTTGTTCTATTAATTTAAAATTACATTCTGATTCTTCTTTAATATGTAAAGTAAATTCATATTCTTCATTACTTCTTTGAAACATTAATTTTTCTTCTTCTAAAATAACTTTATTTAAACCCTCAAACATAAAACTAATACAGTTCGTTTCTTTATTATGGATTGCTTTTAAATTTTTACTCTCTTTAATTAAAGTTGGTCCTTTATATAGTTGGACATCGACTAACAAATTACCACCTCTTTGCCAGTATTATAGCATATAAAAAGAAAATGTTAAGAATTATCTTAACATTGTTTCAAATTTAACTTTAATATCATTATTATTTAAATCTTTTAAGTTATCAATATGCCCTATTTTAGTGTAACTATAAGTTGTTTTAAAGGTTTTATAAAATAAAACTAAACAATTATCACCATAAAGCATTATATCGCCTTTATTGATTATTTCAGGAACATACGAATTTATGGGAAGATTATTTTCTAAATAATAATATTTTTCATTGTTATTTAAATCTTGCATATTTAATTCTAGAGGTAATAATTTGATAAATTCTCTAGATGTTTCATTATCAAGAAGTTTTATTTCATATTGATTGTTATCAATAGTAATATTTACATTTAAATCCATAGCAACCTCTTCTTTCTGATTTACTTTATTGCAACTAGTTAAGAGAATTAATCCTATTAAGAGAATAAATATTTTATATTTCATTAATATCTTTCCTTAATTAAAATCTTTTGCATTTTCAAGCGAGAGTTATTATCATTTAATCCTATTTCTCCGCTTACAATTAAATCATAGATTCTAGCAATTAAAACTTTATTTTCGACCCCAAATTTTGTAGCAATAGCTGTTGTTAACATTTTACTTTTTATAATGTTTTCAACATTCCCACACCGATTTATTATTTCTAATAAAGCTTCTTTTGGAATAAGTAAAGACATGGCAAAAAAATTCACTTCATAGTTAACCCTTGATTTATAAGTTAACATTTTTTCTTTGCCAGCTATTATTCTAAAAAAGCTATCTAAATTATCTTCTATTGTATATAAATGACTTATATCTTTCATATCTACCACCTATTATTATTCGTAAATAAATCTTTTGGTAAATCAAAAAATTCATTAATTTTAACATTAACTATTTTATTGGCAATATCAAGAATAGTATAAAAAGATAATTCATTATAATTAGGCACTTTTTCTTTAATTAAATTCCAAATATTATCATCTCTAATTAAATCTAAGGTTTTATAACCTTTCTCAGTTAAACAATTAATTTTATTATCTCGAAAAACATTACTATCATCATAAGGAGCTTTATCTGATAATGTTAGATAGTGATCTTTATTGAATAAGGTTACTATATTTAAAACATCTTCTATTTTATATTCCGGAAGTTTTTCATGAAGTTGTTCTATTGTAATAGTATTTCCAAAAGGAATTTGTTCTACTTCTAACAAAATTTTTCTAGCACATTCTTTATTTATAGTCATGATTTTTCCTCGCTTTCTGGTTAGAGTATAGCATAAATGTTAAAATTTAGCGATGACTTTTAATTAGAAAAGATTATAGTTTATCTATGTTGACTAACTGATTCTAGATTATTTGCTAAAGCATTTATTTTATCAGTAAGGTCAAAAAGTTTTGTAAGTTTTTGTTGCTCTTCTTCCAAAGAAGTAGGTTGACTTTTGCTTAAAGCTGATAACTCCTGATACAAAATATTAAATTCTTGAACTTGTTCAGGCGTAGCTTGAATTAATTGAGAGTAAATTTGTTTTAAGGTATTTAAAGCCAATCTACCATTAAATTTTATTGTTTCTTCCGATTCTCCTTTAAATACAGGAGGAACAGGTTGAGAAATTTTCTTTTCTCTTTCTCTAATTTCATCATAGGCTTTAGCTATTGAATCATCTATATCTTTTTTTACTGATTCTCTTGATACATTATGAGCTCTACAATATAAGTTAATGTAAGTTCTCTCTTCTTCTTTTGTCATCTGAGCAAACCAAAATTCTCCGTATTTACTAGTTAATCCTCCTTGATAATTTTGTAATTCTTGGTTTAAAGTATTTTGTTCATTTATTTGAAAATCATCAGTAGCTTTAATTTCCTCAGCTTTTTGAGATAATTTAGCAAATCTTGATATTAAAGTATTTAAACCATTATCTACTTTTCTTAATTCTTCTAATGATCTATCTTTTATATCCATAATATTATGTAAATCAGTATAAATTGCTTGAACATCTTGTTCTAATAAAGATGAATTATAGATACTAGCTAGTTGATTATTTAAAAATTGATGTTTTTTATCAATATTAGCATTCAACTGCGTAATTAATTCTTGATTGTTTATTTCTAATACTTCTTTTAAAGCAGGAAGTTCGGGAATGGTAGAAGGAGCTGGAGTTTCGGACGCCATTTTTTCAATTGGCTCAGGAGTAATAGCAGAGTTGATATTAACTTTGACTTCATTCACAGGTGAAGAAGCAAAGGTAAGTGTTTCCGTTACTGATTCTTCGGTAGGTTTAGGACTAACCTTAGAAGTTTGAATATTAATTTCTTCTGGTTTAGATTGAGGTTCAGAATGATGGTTAGAAAACATATTTCTTGTTTCCTTGCTCTCGTTTTCTTTTATCCATTTTTGATCGATATCAGAGTTTGTATTAACTTTGGTTTTATCCATCGGCAAAGAAGCGATTAAACTCTTTAAACTAGCAATTCCCTCAAAAGGATTATCTTTTTTTACCTCTTCAACTTTTTTTGTTTCTCGTATTTTATAACTATCTAAAGCCATGCTAAGCTCATCTTCTCCCTTTAAATTATTATAATATTTATTTGAGTTAAATACTATTAACTTGGACTTTAGTTTACAATAAAAAGCGTAAAGAAAATACACTTAATAAAAAACTTTTTAACAAAACTATTTTTTTGTTTTAAATTATTTATTGTTTGGTTTTAATACTCTAGTCTGTCCTTCTTCATAATTAATATTTGCTACTTTTTCAAATTGATTTTTAATTAATTGAAAATATTCTTCTTTTTTGGAACTTATTAAAGTGGCTATATCGTCAAATGATTTATTAATAAATTTTTGTGGAGATAATTCATCTAATTTTTCGGAAACTAGACCTTTACGAATATCAATTTTTGTTCTAAAGGTATTTAATTCATTAGAAATAATTTCTAAAGCTATCTCATCTTTTATTCTTAAATTTAAAGAAGATAAAATTGCTTGAATTTCAGTGCTGGTAATATTTCCATTATCCAATATAGGTAAACTATATTCTTCATTACAAATAATTTCTTTATTAATTTTAAAAGATTGTCTATTGATATGAATTTTTTGGGTATTAAACAATATTCTAATATTATCACTTTTATAAACTTGCAATTCATGATGAAGATTTTCACCTGTTCCAAACTTGAATATTATCGTTGCTTTAATATTACTATCTTCTAAGAGTGGATAAGTCATAAAATCTATTTGGGATGGCAAATATGGGTTAATTTGGACACTCTTATTCTCAAAGCAAATTCCATGCATATAATTGCAAAATCCTTTTTTTATAAATTCATTAACACCATATATTACGCTATCTTTTTCTAAACCACTATATTTACTAAAACAATCATGCCATTTAATATAGTTTTCACTACCGTAGGTGTAAAATTGTTCAAAAACACCTGAAACCGTCTCATCTTGATAAATTTGTTTAAATATTTTATTTAATAAAGGCTGTTTAACTTTCTCATCTTGAACTTCTAAGTTTTGACAATATCTTATTGCCATTTTCACCCCATTATTACTAACAACTCGAAAATTATTGGGCGTTTCTCTTTCAAAAATCATTTCATATTCTCCATCAGTAAAAGTCATAACAGAAATAATTGGTTTATCAGAGCCAATATAGTAAAGATTTTCTTCTTTTTTTATTGGACTAATAGAAGTAACATTATTAAATTGCTCTGGTCCAAAGTAATTTAATAATTCAGCTACACCTGTGTAAATTGACCTATATTGAGTTTTATCCCTTTTATCTTCAATTTCCATAAAGGGAATATTATAATCAAAACTTTTAATTTGATAATCATCAATTCGTGTACTATCAATAGGAATATTAAAATACTTACCTAAATCAATTAAAGCTAATTTACTATTTGTTTGGTTTCCTAAACTTTTTTTAAATAATTTTCTTATTTCTCTTTTTATATTATCAATTTGGCCAAAATTATACATAAAAACCTCCTAAAATTGTTTCTATTTTATCATATAAAATATTTTAAATCACTATTTTTATTATCTTACTTATAATTTTAAACAATTTTTTCATAATAAAAATAAGGTGATTTCATGAAAAAAGTTTCTTTCTTAATAAAAAGTTGTATTTTTTTATGTTCTTTAGGAATTATAACTATTATTGCTTTATATACCTATGCTTATTTTAGTCCCAAAATAGAACTTAAAAGTTCAAATCAATTTTATATATACGATAAAAATCAAGATATAGTTCATGAGGGTTCAGGAACAACAGAATGGGTTGATTTAGATGATATATCACCTTATTTGATTGATGCTGTTATTAGTATTGAAGATAAAAACTTTTATAAACATCAAGGTTTTGATTATTTAAGAATTGCCAAAGCTATGCTTAATAATTTAAAAAATCGTAATATAGTTGAAGGAGCTTCGACTATATCGCAACAATATATTAAAAATATGTATTTAGATTTTGATAAAAAATGGTCGCGTAAGATAGAAGAAGCATTTCTAACTTTAGAGTTAGAAATGCATTATTCTAAAGAAGAAATTCTAGAGGGATATTTAAATACTATTAATTATGGACAAGGAAATTATGGCATTGAAAATGCAAGTGAATATTATTTTAATAAAAAAGCCAAAGATTTAAGTTTAGAAGAAGCTATTATATTAGCGGGCATACCTAAAAATCCAAGTAATTATAATCCGGTAAGTAATTTGGATAAAGCTATAAAAAGAGCTAAAGTGGTAGCTGAGGCTATGTATAATAATGAATATTTATCCGAAAAAGAAAAAAATAATTTAAATTTTGAAAATTTAAATATAGTTGGTTCAAAAAAAGCTAATAATTTACAAACTTTAATGTATTATCAAGATGCCGTTTTAAATGAATTAAAAACTTTAGATAATATTCCTAAATCTTTAATGGATGCGGGTGGTTTAAAGATATATACTACTTTAAATTTAGATAGTCAAAAAACTTTAGAAAAAGCTATTTTAAATCATATGAGTGCTGATAATGAGTTACAAGTAGCTAGTGTTATTATTAATCCCGAAAATGGCGGAGTTGAAGCTCTAGTAGGAGGCCTTGATTATGCTCAAAGTCAATATAATCGCGCAATTAGTTCCAAAAGACAAGTTGGTTCAACGATGAAACCAATACTTTATTACGCCGCTTTAGAAAATGATTTTACTTCAGCTACTACTTTTTTATCGGCTCCAACTACTTTTACTTTAGAAAATAATAAAACTTATTCACCCTCTAATTATAACGATAAATATGCCAATAAAGAAATAACCATGGCCGCAGCGATAAGTTATTCCGATAATATTTATGCTGTTAAAACACATTTGTTTTTAGGACAAGATACTTTAGTAAATATGGCTCGAAAAATGGGAATACAAACTACTTTAAAGGAAAATGCTTCTTTACCTTTAGGAACTAGTGAAATATCAATGTTAGATTTTGCTAATGCCTATACTACTTTAGCAAGTGGGGGTTATACAAGGAAGTTACATTTTATTAAAAAAGTTGAAGATTTAAATGGTAATGTCTTATATGAATATAAAGATAAAAAAGATTTAGTTTTAAATGAAAATTATGTTTATATTTTAAATGAACTTTTAACTTCTACATATAACACGGCTTTTGTTGATTATAATTCCCCAACAGTTATGAGTTTATCAGCTAAATTATCGAAAAAATATGCCATTAAAACCGGTTCAACTGGTAGTGATTGTTGGATGGTGGGCTATAATAAAAAACATCTCATGTTAGTGTGGAATGGGTATGATGATAGTCGTGAAGTTAAAGTAAGTGACGGAATAATTTCTAAAAATATTTGGTTAGATACAACGGAAGAAATTTTAAAAGATAAAGAAAACACATGGTATGATGTGCCTAAAAATATTATTGGTATTCCTTTAAATGCTATTACGGGAGCTTATGATGAAAAGAGTAAAAATTCTAATATCTTTTATTTTGTTAAAGGAACAGAACCAAACGGAAGTAAAGAAATTGCCGTAGCAAAAAATACTACGCAAAAGTAGTATTATTTAGCAATTTTAATTGTTATTTGATATTCACTATCTAAATCAATTTCTTCAATACTAATGTTAAAACCTTTTTCTTTTAAGATTTCGATTGCTTCTCTTGTTTCATTGATAGCATTTTTTAAATCTAAGCCTGCAGCCTCTTGTTGTTTTTGTTCATAATTTGGATCAAGCATATCAACATTATCCATTGGATCAAATAAAGTTTCAAGCTCTGGTTCTTCTTCAGTAGTTGGAGATAAATCAATTACTGGTTTATTAGCATCAAATGGTTCAGAAGCAACGGGTTCATTAGATCCTAAATTAACAAATTTATTTTCAACTGGAGCTTGATTATTTGGAATAGTTGGACTCACAGAAGTATTAGGAACAAAGTCAGGTGCACTACTAAAAATACTCGAATCACCACTTAAAGTATTTAAATTTGCTGATTCATCTTCTAAGAAATTAAAGAATTTATTTTGCGGTTTATCCGTTGTTTGATTAGTTTCTTGATTAGGGCGAGGAGCTTGATTGTCAAAGTTAAAAAATGTACCTTGTTGTTGATTATTGACATTGGTCGGAATATCTGTTGCTTGCTGTTTAATTTGGTCAACATTTTGAGTTATACTAACAAGAGGAACGGTGTCGCTTTCTCCTTGCGAATTTTTTATTTCCATATCTAATTGCCGAACAGTTAGTCTTTCATTAATTATTTTATTTAACCAATTACGTTGTTCTTCTTTATTTTCTACTGCTAATAAAGAACGAGCGTGACGTTCAGAAATTTGCCCATTAAGTAAAGCCTGTTGGACTGATTCATCTAAATTTAATAAACGTAATTTATTAGCTATCGCGGGTTGAGAAACACCCATTTTTTTAGCTAATTGTTCTTGAGTTAAATAACCCTTATCTAAAATGTTTTTATAACTTCTTGCTTCTTCAATGGCAGTTAAATCTTTTCTTTGGACATTTTCAACTAAGGCTACCTCAGCACTTGTTTGATCATCTATATTGGATATAATAGCGGGAACGGTTGTTAAGCCCGCCATACCAGCCGCTCGATATCTTCTTTCCCCAGCAATTATTTCATATTTACCATTCATTTTTCTTAAAACTAATGGTTGGATTATCCCATGTTCTTTAATTGATTGGGCAAGGTCTTGCAATTCTTGCTCATCAAAATTAACCCTAGGTTGAAATTGATTAGGGATAATATCAGCTAAAGGTATTTGTAATACTTCATTATTTGTGTTCATACATAATGCCCCTTTTTATTTTATTCTATAATTCATTGTATCAATTTTTTTCTAACTTTTCAATTACTTGAATAAGTAAATTTAAATTTTTTTGATGAAAAAAATAGTAGTTTTTCTACTATTAATTTTAATCCGCAGTTAAATAATTTGTAATATCATATACTTGGTTATTCAAATCTTTAGCATAACTAGTATATGTTAATGGTTCATAATCATTTGTTTTTTCTGATTTTGTATATACATCTACTACTTCTTTTAAATTGTTAAAATCAGTTATTAATTTAATTTCATCATTAAAAATTAGATAATCAAATCTTAAAGCGATTAGTGAACCATCTTCTTTAATCATTACGACACTACGATTGTCGCCAATATCTGTTTTACCACTATTAACTATAAAAGCTTTTAAGATATTATTAGCAATTTGTTTATCTTGATATACTGAATTATAATTTAAAATTACATCACCATTACTTGTTAAATCAATTTTAAGATTATAATCACCCATAGTTTCATTAATTATCGTTTCATTAGTACGAGCTTCTTTGGTAGTTTGAACAAAATCACTATAACTATTTCCTATAGTTTGGTTTTCATTTGTAACTTGATTAGTCTTTTTCTCAACATTATTTTTATTAGAAGATTTTCCACCAACAAACCAACCTAAAGCAAAACTTAAACCAATAATTACAATAGCCATTATAATTATTACTACATAAAGACTTTTATTTTGTTGATTGTTCATATTCCCTCCTATTCTATTTCAAGAATAACATATCTTCTAGTTTGGAACAATTCCTAAAAATAGCAACTTTACATAAAGTTACTATTTTACAATTTTAATTCTCTAGCATTTTTAATTCTCTTCTTAATTGTTTTATTTGTTCTTTCTTAAAGCTTTTTTCATGTTCTTTATCTTCAATTTGTTGGTTTTGAACAATATTTTCTATACCCATTACAATTTCATTCGTTAATATTGGATCTATTATTTCAGTAATAATATTTCCTTTTTCATCACTTATGGTATAGTCATAAGTAAATCTATCAATTTGGATTAAACCTTTCGAAGTTTCTATAAAATATATTCCACATTTTAATTTTAATATTTCTTCTGTAAAAGTACATTTGGTGTTGCAATAAAAGTGTCTAATTGAACTATTCAAATCAGCATATTTTATAATTTTATTAAATTCAGAATTTAAACCAGCAACTATCTCTCGCATAGTTTCTATGTCATGTTGATAATTCATTATCTTCATAGCTTCTAAATACAGTTTATACAATTTAAGCAATTTATCTTCTTTGCTTTTAAAATCACTAAATTTTACATCTTTTTTATTTAATTTAAATGTACATAAATCTTCATTGATAATATTTTGTAAATATTTATTGTTGGTAATTTGTTGTTTTAATTTAATTACTTCTTGATTGTATTTAGTTATCTCTTCTTCAATATTTTCATCTTTAGGAATTATAACTTCTTTATTATTAATTAATATTGTTCGATCAAAATTATTTAAATTTATTTCTATTAGTGATCTATCGGAGATTGTATCATTATCAATCCACGCCAAAATTTTATTTTTTTCATCGGAGATATGATCCTCACTTATTTGATAAAATTTAGTGTGATTATCATTTTGATAAATTAGAATTTTTCCATTTTTAATATCAACGGAATAACCATATTCCATATTGGTTTGATTAGAATAGTCTATTTCTCGCTCAGCTTTGTAGTCATACCATTTATGATCATAACTATGTCTAAAATAATATTGACTAAAAGGATTTCCTTTTTCATCAGCAATGAAAATTTTTCGACAAATTTCATTGTTAAAATCATTAAATTCTTCAAAACTAGTTTTTTCTATTTTGAATTTTCCTTTGGAAGTATTTACTTCATATTCTCCCTCATCTAATTCATTAATTCTTTTTATTAATCTTAAGTTTGCTTCTTTGTTTTGCATCTTCAAAACCTCCCATTTCTTTATTATCTTATCATATATTTTCTTTATTATAAAGGTTTCTTTTTGATTTTATCATAAGTTCGAGGATACCCTTTAGGAGTAATTCCTACCTTTTTTATTTTAATTATATTTCTTAAAGAATCTTCAATTGGTAAATTAAATTCAATTACTTCTTCTATTTTTCCTTTTAAAATATTAAGTTCATTAGCAATATTTTTAATTTCTTCAGAAATATTACCTTTTAAAGCAATAAAATAACAATCTTTTTTAACAAGTGGTAAACACAATTCAATTAAAGTATTTAAATTAGCAACAGCTCGAGCTGTAACTAAATCATATTTTTCTTTATTTTCTAAAGCATAAATTTCTACTCTATCATGAATTAAATTTATATTCTTTAAATTTAATTCATGGATTAATTTTTCTAAAAATGTAATTTTTTTATTATTAGAATCAATTATATCTAAATGTAAATGAGGATAAAAGATTTTTAAAACTATACTAGGAAAACCAGCTCCACTGCCGACATCTAAAATATTATTAACTTTAGTTAAATCAATAGTTTTAACTAAAGTTAAACTATCATAAAAATGTTTTAGATAAACATCTTCTTTTTTCGTAATAGCCGTTAAATTAGTTTTAGCATTTTCTTCAATTAATATTTCATAATATTTTTCTAGTTGTTTTAATTGATTATCACTAATATCAATATTTAATTTTTTAACTTCTTTGATAAATATTTCTTTATTCATGTTTACCATATTCTTTCTTTAAATAAACACTTAAAACGGCAATGTCAGCAGGGTTAACTCCACTAATACGCGTGGCTTGGGCAATTGTAGTAGGCATAACTTTTTTTAATTTTTCCCGAGCTTCAGTAGCAATATTTCCAACTTTATCATAATCAAGATCACTTGGAATTTGTTTGCTTTCTAAGTTAATTAATTTTTCAACTTCTTTTGTCATTTTTTTAATATAACCCTCATATTTAATCGCTATTTCTACTTGTTCTTTAACTTCTGGTTCAAAATCTAAATCAATAAAATTTTCTAAGAATTTTAAAGTAATAGCTGGTCTTTTTAACAAATTAGAAAATTTAAGAGAAGATGAAGGTATTTCAAGATTATTTTCTTTAAAAATTTCTTTATTTTTTTCATTTAATTTTAAGTTAGAAGTTTCTAATAAATTTATTAATTTTTGAATATTTTCTTTTTTGGTTTGAAGCTTTTGATATTGTTTGTCACTAATTAGACCAACTTGATAACCATATTCTCTTAATCTTAAATCCGCATTATCCCCTCTTAAAAGTAAACGATATTCAGCTCTTGAAGTAAGTAAACGATATGGTTCTTTAGTTCCTTTAGTTACTAAATCATCGATTAAAACGCCAATATAAGCTTCATTTCTTTTTAAAATTAAAGGTTCTTTATTTTGTAATTTTAAAGCGGCGTTAATTCCAGCCATTAAACCTTGAGCGGCGGCTTCTTCATAGCCACTAGTACCATTTATTTGACCGGCCGTAAATAAGTTATTAATTACTTTTGTTTCTAAAGAAGCTTTTAATTGTAAAGGATTGATGGCATCATATTCGATAGCATAGGCATATTTATTAATTTTGGCATGTTCAAAACCTTTTAAACTATGTACCATTTTTTCTTGAATATCAATTGGCATACTAGTGGAAAATCCTTGTAAGTACCATTCATCATTTTCTTTAGTTTCCGGTTCAAAAAATAGTTGATGTCTTTCTTTATCTTTAAATCTAACAATTTTATCTTCAATTGAAGGACAATAACGAGGACCAACTCCCTCCACATAACCACCATACATACTTGATTTAGTTAAATTTTCTTTAATTATTTCATGCGTTTGGGCATTAGTATAAACTAAATAACAACTTTCTTGTTTAGCAATATCGTATTGAGGTGGGTTATCAAAACTAAAAGTTAAATATTCTTGGTCCCCTTTTTCCTCTTGTAAAACATTTAAGTTCACACTGTTTTTATCAATTCTTGGCGGGGTTCCGGTTTTTAGACGTTGAATTTCAAAACCTAATTCTTGTAAATGCGTACTTAAGTTTTGACATTCTTTTTCCCCATGCGGCCCACTAGCCTTTTTGCTATCCCCTACTAATATCTGAGCTTTTAGATAAGTTCCCGTTGTTAAAATAACGGCTTTTGCTTTTATCGTTTCATTATTATCAAGAATTACTCCTTTAGCTTGTTTATCTTCAACAACTAAATTTTCCACCATTGCTTCTTTAATTTCTAAATATTCTTGATTTTGTAAAGTTTCTAACATCTTTTTGGGGTACAGATGTTTATCTGCTTGGGCTCTTAAAGAACGAACAGCGGGACCTTTTTTAGCATTCAACATTTTAATTTGTAAATGAGTCTTATCGGCGATTTTGCCCATAATTCCCCCTAAGGCATCAATTTCGCGAACGACAATACCTTTAGCTGAACCACCAATAGAAGGATTACAAGGCATATCGGCAATATTTTTAATATTAGCTGTAACTAGTAATGTTTTCATTTTTAATTTACTCGCTGCATAAGCCGCTTCACAACCGGCATGTCCTCCCCCAACGACTATAATATCGTACATATTCTCACCTACTTTCCTAAACAAAAATTTTTAAATAGTTTATCTAATAATTCATCTTCATAAGTTTGGCCTGTTATTTGCCCTAAAATATCAAAGACATTTTTTAAATCTATTTCTAACATATCAATAGGAATATTATTATCTACTTCTTTTTCTAAAGTTTTAATAATATTTTGGGCTTGTTTTAAAAGAGCAATCTGTCTGGCATTACTAACATAAGTAAAATCTTTAGAACTTATATTTTCTAAGTTAAATAATTCAATTAATTTATTTTTTAAGGCTGTTATTCCCTCTTCGCTTAAGGTATTACCATAAATAATATTTTCCCCAGTTAAATCGATTTTTAAAGGTTGATCATTTTTATTAATAAAAGTAATTGTTTGTTTATTTTGAACATAATCTAAAATTTCTTTGTCTTCTGAAGTTAAGGTTTCCGAACCATTTAAAACACAAATTACTAAATCCATATCTTTAATAATATCTTTAGATTTTAATACTCCTAGTTTTTCCACTTTATCCGCAGTTTTTCTTATCCCCGCCGTATCCGTAAAGTTAAATTTAATTCCTTTTATTAAGGCACTGCCTTCAACTATATCACGAGTAGTCCCCGCTATATCTGTGACAATCGCTTTATTTTCAGCAATTAATTTATTAAGTAAACTACTTTTTCCCACATTTGGTTTTCCTATTAAAGCAACATTTATTCCCTCTTTAATTATTTTCCCATCATGAGCTGTAGCTAAAATTTTAGTTAATTCTTCATTAATATAATTTATTTTTTCTTTTAACATTTCAATTGTTACTTCTTCTATATCTTCATATTCGGGATAATCAATATTTACTTCTATGTTAGCTAAAACATCTAAGATATTATTGCGCAGATTAGTTATGATTGTTGATAAATTTCCTTTAATTTGACTTAATGATAATTTCCGACTAGCATCAGTATTAGCATAGATTAAATCACTAACTGCCTCAGCTTGCACTAAATCAATCCGTCCATTTAAAAACGCGCGTTTGGTAAACTCCCCTGCCTCCGCTAAGCGACATCCATTTAATAGAAGTAACTCTAAAACTTTATTGGTTGAAGAAATTCCTCCATGACAATTTATTTCAACTATATCTTCTTTTGTATAAGTTTTAGGAGCTTTCATGACGGAAACTAAAACTTCATCTATTTGTTCTTCTTCATCATAAATAAAACCATAATGAATGGTATGGGTTTTAACTTTAGTTAAATCTTTTCCTTTAAATATTTTATTAACTATTAAAATACTATCTGGTCCACTTACTCTAATGATAGAAATAGCTCCTACTCCTAAAGCCGTTGAAATAGCACAAATATTATCGTTCATAAGAATTCCTCCTTGCATGCGTATTATAGCACTCTTTATAATAAAAAAACAATAAGCTAAGCTTATTGTTAATTGACTTTTTTGATAACAACGTGACGATTAGGTTCTTCTCCTTCACTTTTAGTTGTTATTCCTTTAAAATTAGTTAAAGCATTATGAACAATTCTTCTTTCATAAGAATTCATATTTTCTAAACTAACATCGATCCCAGTTTTTACGACTTCCTTAGCTGTTCTTTTTGCTAATCTTTCAATTTGTTCATTTTTCTTATCTTTATAATTTTCAACATCTAAGATGATATATGGTAACATCCCAATTTCTTTATTTATAACTTGGCGGGTGATTAATTGCAAAGCAGTTAAAGTTTGACCATTTTTCCCAATTAATATCGCATTATTATTAGAATACATTTTTAAATAAATTTGATTTTCTCTAATTTTACTTTCAAAAGTTACTTCAAGTCCCATTTTAGAAAGTAAACTTTCTAAATATTCTTTTAAATATTCTAAAATATCTTCTAATTTAACCACACTTACTTCATAAGAAGTTCCTTTAAAAAGTCCTCCCTTTTTTTCTTGGGTTTTAAATATTATTTCTTCTTTTTTTAGTTCATTTTCTTTTAAAATATTTTCTAAAACACTTTCACTATCTTTACCACTTTGACTATAAATTTTCATTACATCCACCTCTTATTTACTTACTTTTTGACCCTTTTTATTTCTTTGTAATATTATATTTTGTAATACCATTATACCATTAGTTACAATCCAATATAAAGCAATTGCGACCGGTAAGGTTATTGAAACGATTGAAATCATGATAATCATAAACTTCGACATCATCATCATTTGTTTTTCAGCTTCGCCACCACCAGCATTAGCCATATTTATTTTAAATGATAAATAAGTAGTTAGTAAGATTAATAAGATTATAATTATATAAATAATTCTGACTGTCCATGAACCAGTTGTTATTCCTATTAATGAATTTGTTCCTAATTTAATGCCAAATAAGGTTTCTTCGAATATCGCCGGAACTCGATTTATGGCCTCTAAAAATGCAAAGAATAAAGGCAATTGAATAAAGGAAACAAGACAACCAGATACAGGATTTATATTATATTTTTTATAAATCATCATTGTTTCTTGACTCTTAGCCATCATTGATTCATTATCCGTTTTATTTTGATACTTGCGTTCAATTTTTTGAATCTCAGGTTGAGCTTTTTTCATGTTTTCTGAAGTTTGTAAACTCTTTTTAGATAAAGGCAATAAAATTAATCTGATTAAAGCACCAACTACCATAACGGAAATACCAAAGTTTCTAACTAATTTGCCGACATTTATAATAATCCAAGCTAATGGTTTTACAAATATACTTTCCCATAAACCATGATACTTCGTACTATTTAATTTAAAGTTTTCACATTCTGGTAATTTAGATATTTTAGTTTGCATTTGATCTTCATATTTATCATAAATTTCAATTAATTCTTTATCTTTTGGTCGACATAAAATATCATTACGCACTGATTGACCAGTTTGTTTATTTTGAACTAATTGTTTATCTTTATTCACAATATAATCGCTTTTACCACAACCAGTACAAGTTAATAATAAAATTACAACGAGTAATATAGATAATTTCTTTTTCAATTTATTCACCTTTTCTAAGTAATTTTTGCATTTCTACATTTAGTTTATCATATTTTTCATCTTTACAAAACTTTTTTGCAACAATTATATAATCATTATATGTTGGAAACAAGGAAATATTTGTAGTAATAATATTTCTAATTCTTCTTTTGATTTTATTACGAATAACAGCATTGCCAATTTTTTTGCCAACAGCAACTCCAAATTTTGGTTTAGCACTTTCCTTTTTCATTATATATATAACATAATATTTATTTTTAATAAAATTATTATTTTGAATAATTTCATTAAAATATTTATTATCTTTAACTATATTTTCTTTTTTCATGATTCTCCTTTATTAGAAGAAAAAACCATAATAAATATGGTTATTTAGATAATACTTTACGACCTTTTTTTCTTCTAGATTTTAATATTTTAGTTTCTTTTCTGGCAAAAAAACCATGTTTTTTTGCTTTTTTTCTATTATTTGGTTGATATGTTCTTTTCATAAATGCACCTCCAAACCTTTTTGTTAAGTCAATTTATTATATTATGAGACAACCTTAAAAGTCAAGAAATATAAGAAGATATTTTTAAAGTTTGGATTTTAAAGATAATGAATATAAATATTCCAGTTTTGCAAATTTTCTTATTCTATGCTATTATAATTGCCAATTCAAAGGAGACTAGTTATTATGACAAATATGACAGAGTTTGAAATAAATTTAAAACAAGCAAGAGATGA
This sequence comes from uncultured Bacilli bacterium, assembly GCA_947624705.1. Classification (GTDB taxonomy): domain Bacteria; phylum Bacillota_I; class Bacilli_A; order RF39; family UBA660; genus HGM10766. Next base: position 23,033 of record CANQLL010000010.1, read on the forward strand.
TGACAAAATTGTTTATTATGATTATTTAGCTTATAAAAGAGCTGCTGGCTGGTGGACAGAATTATATGGTGATGATTGGCATAGACCTACTATAATAAATAAAGCAAAATATTACGGAGAATTTCTCTTCCAATTACCCCAATATTATTTTTTAGGATTTCCGATAAAAGAATTACTAAAAAATAGTTATGCTAATGGTGTCTGTCATGCGTGTGCTATTGCTTTAAGTTTATATTTTAAAAATTTTGAAATAATAACTTGCAACTTACAAAATTATGCAGATTATTATACAATTGTTTCTGGTGCGAAAACAGATTATGAACATACATTTCTACAAATCTTTTCATACGACAAAAAAATTTTTATAGATACAACTTTTGGATTTATTACTGATTCTGAAACTTATAAAAAAATCTTTAATCCAAATAATATTAGGATTATATCTTCGGAAGAAATAAAAAAGGTGGAACCTTATCAATTCATAAAATCATTAAAAGATTATAGTGGTCCTCCTCTTGGTTTTAATGAAGTATATGATGAAGAAAATCAAAAATGGTACCCAATTGATGAAGAATTAAAATACCAAGAAATTTTACGAAAATATATGGATATGTGTCGTAATTATAAAAATCCGCAAAATCCTCATTTAACAGATTTTATTAACAGATGTTTATTTAGAACATCTCATAATCAATATCTTGAAAATTGGAGAGAGTGTCTACAATTTAAGGAAACTGGTAATACAAAATATGAATATCCTAAAACAAACTTATTTTCTTTGGATGATGATGAATTCGATGAAAATTTATATAGTACATATAAAGATACTATTTGTCGCAATGAAAAAGTACTATTAAGTTATCACAATCAAAATAATAATGAAGATAATAATCTTTCCTATGAAAATGCTAATGTAAAAATTAAGGTTCGTAATTTTATGAATAAAATGAAATCACATTTTATTTAATAAGATTAATAATTTCTATGGTAAAAAAATATTTAATTTGCCTTGAAAATATGAATAATACATGTTATATTGAATATGCAAGAAACATTTGCATAAAATAAAAAAGGAACATATTAACAATTGCGTGTTAGTTGTTGCCGTTTGATTAATTGTAAAAATCACCTAAATCATCGCTGAGTTAGGTGATTCTTATTTATAGTTAATTTATTTCAATACTATTAATAAGATAATTATTACTACTAAAGAAAAAATTAATAAATCTTTTCTATTCATAATATCGCCTCGCTTCCTTTTAAGAAGTGTGGCAACACCTAACTGTTAAATATGTTCCTAAACAAACTATATCGTACAATTGTATGATTAGTCAATACTTTTTTATAATTATTTTATAATTATTTTAAATGTTAATAAAAATTTAAACAAAAAATAAAATTAGAAATAATTAACTTATTTATTCACAATTAAAATCACGTTATATCAGTGATTTTTTTAGTTATTAACAATATTCACTTAGATGTTAATAACTTTATAAACCATAGTGAAGAAAAAAATTTAAAAATTTGTGAAAATTGTTGATAACTTTAGCAAAGTTAGTTATTATAAGAACTAATATGGTGAATAACTTTGTGGATAAGTTGTTAACAAAAAAATTAAGCTTTTATTTTGTTTCAACTTGTGAGACAATGTTTGTAGGTTAAAGGTAGTGGGGTGATTGTTTTGGACACTGATACATTATGGGATAACTTTTTAAATATTATTTGTAAAAAAACAAATCCTGTTTCATTTAATACTTGGTTCAACAATCTAACCTTGCTTAATATTACAGATAATAAAATAACTATTAAAGTTCCTTATGCAATGCATAAAAAAGTATTAAGTGATAATTATTATTCTTTAATAGAAGATACTTTTATGTCATTAACAGGAATTAACTATGATATTAATTTTATGTTAGAAGATGAAATTAATGAAGAAACGATTGAAGAAGAAATAATAAAAATAAATGAGGAAGAAAAAAAGACTTGGGAATCAAATTTAATTCCAGAATATACGTTTGATAATTTTATTGTTGGCGATACAAATAGATTTGCTAAAACCGCCGCGGTGGCTGTTTCTGAACAACCCGGAAAAATCTATAATCCTTTATTTATATATGGAAAAAGTGGTTTAGGGAAAACTCATTTAATGCATGCCATTGGCAATCAAATTATGAAAACATCTAATAAAAAAGTTTTGTATACAACAAGTGATATGTTTATGAATGATTTTACGGGAATTGCCAAAAGTAATGATAATAATTTAGAATATGCTTCTTTATTTAAAGAAAAATATCGAAACGTTGATGTTTTAATAATTGATGATATTCAATATTTAGTAGGAGCCGAGAAAACTCAACAAGAATTTTTCCATACATTTAATGCTTTACATCAAGCTAATAAACAAATAATTATTAGTTCTGATCGTTCTCCTGATGATTTAAAAAAATTAGAAGAGCGACTTCGTTCTCGTTTTACTTGGGGATTACCAGTTGATATTTATCCACCCGATTTTGATTTACGATGTCGAATTTTAAAAAATAAAATAAAAAATTTAGATATTGCCTCGATGATTGAAGAAGAAGTAATAGAGTATATTGCTAATGCTTGTGATAATGATGTTAGATATTTAGAGGGAGCAATTACGAGACTTTGTGCTTACGCCGCAATGACTGTTCCTAAACAAATTAATATGGAATTTGCCACGGAAGCTTTAAAAGATTATATTACTAAAAATATTTACAATAATGGGGATATTCCTAGTATTCAAAAAGCGGTTTGTGATTACTATGAAATAACAATTGATGAATTAAAATCGAAAAAACGAAGTTTTAAAATCGCTTATCCAAGACAAATAGCTATGTATTTATCTCGTAATCTTACGGATGAATCACTGGCGCGGATTGGTTTAGAATTTGGCGGAAGGGATCATGCGACAGTAATGCATGCTTGTGATAAAATTGAACAAGATTTAATTAAAGATAATAATCTTAAAGAATCTTTAAAAAATATCAAAAATAAAATAACTTGTTAATAACTTTTATTTAATCAACAATTTATCCACAATAATTTTTCTAAAAATAAGCTTTAAATAAAGGTTAAAAATAAGTTATTCACAATATAAATACTATTATTAATATTAAAAAGAAAGAAGGAATAATAATATGAAATTTACAATTCAAAAAAATATTTTATTAGAAAATTTAACTTATGTATCAAAAGCAATATCAATTAAAAATATAATTCCTATCTTAAATGGAATTAAATTTGAATTAACTAAAAATGGTTTATCACTAACTGCTAGTGATTCAGAACTAACAATAAAAACTTTTATTGAAGAAAAGGATATTGTTAAAATTGAAGAAGAGGGAACAATTATTATTCAAAGTAAGTTTATCTTAGATATAATTCGGAAAATGCCTTCAGATATTATTAACTTTGAAGTAATAGATGGATTAAAAATAAAAATATATACAGATAATAATCAATATAATTTAAATTGTTTAGATTATAAAGAATATCCTAGTTTAAAATTAGAAGAAAGTAAAACTCCTTTAGTAATTAAAAGTTCAATCTTTAAAGAAATAATTAATCAAACTTCTTTTGCAATTTCTACGCAAGAATTAAGACCTATTTTAACGGGAATTAATTTAAAAATAGTAGGGGATATGTTAGAATGTGTTGCCACTGATTCTTATCGTTTATCTAAGAAAAATATTAAATTAGATGAAGCTGTTAAAGATGATGTTAATATAGTTATTCCCGGTAAAAATTTAGTAGAGTTTGAAAAGATTATAGCTGATGATGATAATGAAGTAGAATTACATATCTTTAATTCGAAAATATTATTTAAATATAAGAATATTTTATTTCAAAGTAATTTATTAAATGGAACATTTCCAACAACTTCAAATTTAATTCCGACAGAATTTGAAATTATTGCTAAAACTAATTTAAGTGATTATGCGGCTTCTATTGATAGGGCTTCGTTATTAACACAAGGAAAAGATAAAAATATTGTAAAAATGAAAATTGAAGAAGGAAAGATGATTATTAATTCTTTTGCTTCCGAAATAGGACGAGTAGAAGAAAAAGTTATGATTGATGTTGATAATAATGCTAAGATTGATATTTCTTTTAGTGCCAGATATATGTTAGAAGCGTTAAGAACTATTAAAGATGATGAAGAAATTTTAATTTTACTTAATAGTGATGTTAAACCAATTGTCATAAAATCAGTTAATGATGAATCTTTAATTCATTTAATCTTACCAGTTAAAACTTATTAGTTAAAGTATTTTCTTTTGAAAATTCTTGATTCATTGTAATGATTATTTTAAGATAAATTGTATTAGAAAAGAGGAAATAAAATGTTAATTCAAAAATCTAAAAATGAAAACCTAGCAAACAAATTATGGAATTTAGGAGTAGGCAATTTTACATTTACAACTAGCTTAGGTGAAGTAACAATTAATACGAATAGTAATAAAGAAAGAAGTGGGGGAATATCTAAAATATCTAATGTAGAATTAAATGGAAAAGAATTAATTACATTTGAAGATTTTTCAGGCTCAGAAGTTTTTCCTGATATTTTACCAGCCGAGAGAACAGAAACAATTTATTCTGAAGATAAAAAATATGAAATAACAATTACAAACAAATTTAATAGATTAATTATAATATTAGTTTCTAAAAAAAATCCTGATGATATTGTTAATATTATTAATAGCTATAAAATAATTATAGATGAGTCAGAAGTGAGTATAAGCACACCTAGAAATTTTCGGGTAAGCTATGATGGTGAACCCAAGGATAATGAATTTATTTTATATAAATCAATTCGGGGTATTGAAACAATTGGTTATGATTTAATGAATAATAATATAATTATTCCAGTTCAAACAAATTTAAAATCAGATAAAATAAGTATACCAAGTGATAAAAACGTAGTAGAAGAATTAAAAAAACTACAAAATAAAATTAATAATTTAAATTCATTAATATCAAGTATTAAATATTTAGATAATTTAAAAGACTTTAATATTGATTTCCAATTTGAAAATAAAAGAATAAATATGGATAATTTAGAAAAGCATGTAAATGATATTAAAAATATAGTAAATATTTATAGAGAATATTCAAATATTTTTTCCAAATTAGAAAATCAACCTATATTTAGAGAAATTGAAGAAAAAGTTGATTTGTTAATTGAAAACAAACAAGAAAAAACAAAAAAGAAGTATTTGAACTATACCCCCAAAATTTAGAGAAAAATAAAAAAAGATTAAAAGAATTAAAAAGTTAATCTTTTAAGGGTAAAAAGAATAATACCTTAATATTATGTTTTTTATCATTGTTAGTAAATAATTCTTGACTTATCGTTTTGATTGTTTTAAGATAAAAAACATTAGAAAAGAGGAAATAAAATGTTAATTCAAAAATCTAAAAATGAAAACTTAGCAAAAAAATTATGGAATTTAGGAAAGGGAAATTTTACATTTACAACTAGTTTAGGTGAAGTAACAATAAATACTGATAGTTATGAAGAATATAATGGTACTTATAAAACATCTAAGATAGAATTAAATGGAAAAAAATTAATTGTATTTAAAGATTTATCTTCTTCCGAATATTATCCTGATAAAAGAGCAGAAAAAATTTATTCTGAAGATGAAAAATATGAAATAACTATTACAAACAAGTTTAATAGATTAATTATAGAATTAGTTTCAAAACAAAATCCTGATGATATTATTAATATTACTATAGATAATTCAAAAGTAAGTATGGATACTGGAAAGGACTATGATTTAAGGTATGATGGTGAACCTAAAGATAATGAATTTATTCTATATAAGTTAATTCGAGGCATAGAAACAATTGG
>CANQLL010000011.1 GCA_947624705.1 uncultured Bacilli bacterium
TGATTATTTTAACAAATTAAAATAATCTATCGTTGGTTTGTCGTGACTTTGTCACTTTTGTTTGACAAACCTACAGTCAGTTATTGTAATTATTTTCATATTTATTGAAATTTTTTATATACCATGGTATATTTTTATTGAAGATAGGAATAGTATATTAATGATGAATATTACTTGACAAATATATTTTTATAATGTAGTATATTCATCATTAGTCCTTTACTTATAGTCTGGGACTTATAGAGGCTTTAACCGTTGCGCCAGTAAGCAATGGTTTTTTTATATAAAAAGACTTAATATTAAGTCCATGGTGGCATATTTCTTATTGCACTTGCAGAATTATCGGCATAATAAGCAGTAATAAACTTTGCTGTATTATTACTATTAATTCTAATAATTACAACATAATTTTCTGGACTTATTATGGCAACTCGTCTATCTTTGTTATATCTTTTTTTATCTCTATCCCATCCTAAATGCAATTCAGCTTTAGGATTTTGTAATACATATTCTATTCAATCAATTCTTAAAGCTCTATCCATAGAAAATATATCTTTATTTCGCTTTAATTTATTTGAAGATTCATAAAATGCGTGTTCAAACTGATCTTCATAAAATTTAACTTCAATTCCATCAAATGTTTGAATTCCTTTTTTACAGTATTTTTCTACATAATATTTTTTATATTCATCTGGAGTAGATAAGGTTACAAAACTTGGCACATCATTCATATTATAACCTTATTTCAAATAAATTAAACTTTTTAGCATTTTTAGTAGTTGGCTTCAATTCATGCCCCAATTTAGTTTCAAGGTAACTAATTAATTCTAACTTTACTTTTGAATTACCAGCTTTGCCAAAATTCATTTTATATGATGTTGATCCCATCAATATATCTTCTAATTGTAGAAAAACTGACTCATGTGACTCTATAGCGTATATTTTCTCTATATTATTAGGATGATTCTTATTATTCAAACATTTCTTTAAATCATTTAGTACGTTTGGATCGCTATAAGTTTTTATATCTGTATATATTGTATATTTTGAATCTGATGAAATCCAATTATTTAATAATTGGTAATAGAACTTATAAAAACCCAATTCAGCACTATCATTATGATACTTTAAATCTATCTTATTTGCGTCAATGCAAATTGCTCTAAAATTAATGTTAGAAGTAACATATATATCTATCATTTCTTTATATAAATTTAAATACTTTTTAGTCACTCTATTCCATTTTAACTCAGTTTTAATATTTAGATTATACTTTTTTTTCAAATCATTTATTTTGTTTTTTATTTCTAACCTATCATCTCTATTAATCATTATTCCACCAATAAATATATATTTATTAGTCTTAGAAATAGTTTCTTTATTATAGAAAAGATCTTGTCTGCTTTCGTCACAATATAATTCTATCATTATACCACCTCAAATCATAAACAACATTATACTACATTTCTACGGATTTTATTGGTATTTTACAAAAAAAGATACTTTTATTAAGTAACCTTAATATCTTGTATTTACACTTTTTTGCACCCACTTTTTGAATAAATTTACACCTTTTTGCACCCATTTCCTAAAAACTACCAAATTTTCCCCGCAAAAAAAGTCCAATTTTGGACTTTTGAAACATAGATTAACGTTTACTGAATTGTGGGGCTCTACGAGCTTTTTTAAGACCATATTTTTTACGTTCTTTAACTCGTGGATCACGTGTAACAAAACCGGCTGTTTTTAAAATTTTACGATAAGAAGTTTCGCTTGTAGCATCAGTATCTTTATCAAATTCTAGTAGTGCTCTAGTAATACCTAATCTAATAGCACCAGTTTGACCAGAAAAACCTCCACCCTTAACATTAACTTCAATATCAAATTTATCTTCATTATTAGTAGCAACTAAAGGTTGTTTTAAATCCATTACTAATACTTCATAAGGCATATATTCATTAACATCTACACCATTAATAGTAATTTTACCTTTACCAGCTGTCATTCTGACTTGAGCAACACTTCGTTTTCTTCTACCAGTTGCACTCCATACTTGTTTCACTATTTATCCTCCTTAATCAATTTTTAGTTCTTCTGGCTTCTGCGCTTGTTGATTGTGCTCACTGCCAGCATAAACAAATAGTTTCTTTAAAGTAGCTCTTCCTAATCTTCCTTTAGGAAGCATTCCTTTTACTGCTCTTTCCATCATTTCTTCTGGATACTTTTCAAGCATTTCCTTTGCATTTCTTTCTCTTAGTCCTCCTGGATAGCCAGAATGATTGTAATACATTTTGTCATTTAACTTATTACCAGTTAAATTAACTTTAGCAGCATTAATAATTATCACATAATCGCCACAATCTACATGAGGTGTAAATGTAGGTTTATGTTTACCTCTTAATATAAAAGCTGCTTTACTTGCTACACGACCTAAATTTTTGCCTTCAGCATCGATAACATACCACTTACGTTCCACAGTTTCTTTTTTTTGCATAAATGTTTTCATAAAAATTTCCTTTCATTATTCTTTTATTTTAACGCTTTCCCAAGGCTTAAAATATCCGAATAAATAAAATGTACCATTTAAAATTATATGCAAAAGTCCTACCTTTGTCAAACAATTTTGGGCAATTTTATTAACTTTCCTATATTTTTGTTACATAATTACCAAACATAGATAGCAATAATTAAAATTAAACCTATAATTAAAAGTAATTTTATCCAACTTGTTTTTTAATTATTTCGACCATAATATATTAGAAATTAAAATAATTATAAAATGAAATACCACTAATGTTATAATGTGTTCACCTGTTTCGACTAATCCTTTCATAAAACCAGAAGCATGGGAAAAGTATGAAACAAGTTGATAATAATCAAAACAATTATTAAAAGCTCTTGAAAAAACAAAATATTTTGCACAATTTTATACGAAATATCATATTTATTAATATTATACTATTATAAAGTAGATAAATAGCTTAATTGTATTGCTATCTAAGATAGAACTTTCTTTACCTAAACTCAAATAACATACCACCAATAACTAAAATAATAATCATTCCTAAAAAGAAAATTAAAAATAATTCCCATGTGGGTATCTTAAAATAACCTTTAAAAAAATATATCAATACCAAGATAAAATGCAAAACAAAAACTCCTAAATCTACAAAATCTTCTAAGAGTGCGGATAATCCTGGCATAAAACTGCCTGATGAACTTTCCCATAATAAATCAATTAAAATTACAATCCCAACTAATATTTCATGTTTTTTGAAATATTTTAAAAAATCTTTATTTTTGATACTTTTTATTAACAATATAGTGCCTGTAATAAAAGTAAATAAATAAAATATTAAAACAACTAGCATTCAAACCACCATTTAAAGTGTACCATATTTAATACTTAATATCTATTAAATAGAGCCCATTTGGCAAAGCCACGGAAAATCTTTGCTTACTTTTTTTTGCTAAAGAATCTTCTAACTTTTCAATACTTACTTTACCCTTTCCCACATCAATTAAAGCTCCCACTAAACCTCTAACCATATAACGATAAAAACTTTTGCCTTCAAAACCAATAGTTAAAATATTATCTTGATAATTAATATCTACTTTATCAATCTTAGCAACATAATTATCTCTGGTTCCACTAATAAAATTTTCAAAATCATGAACTCCTAAAAATATTTTACTTGCTTCTTCTATTTTAGCTATATCTAATGGATAATTTAATTGTAAACAATAATCTTTTTCTAAAGGATTATATTCGCCTACATTAATTTTATATTCATATCTTTTTTGTTTCACATTAAATCGAGCATGAAAATTACAATCTACTTCCTTAACTTCACTTACATAAATATATTCACTAATTAAACTATTTATTGCTCTTTTTAAATCTAATTTAGGCAATTTTTTATTTACTTCAAAATGAGCTCTTTGCCCATAAGCATGAACTCCTTTATCCGTTCTTCCTGCTCCTTTAATGACAATATTTTCTTGATATATTTTAAATAAAGCTTCTTCAATTTCTTTTTGGATAGTTGGTAAAGCATTTAATCTTTGAAATCCATAAAATTTTGAACCATCATATTTTATTTTTAAAAGATAACGCATTATATCACCTTTATTAAATATATCACAAGCAATAAAACAAAAGCAAAAAAGTAAATAAAATCCCAAATACTAACTTTACTGACACATCTAGCTACATCACAATCATTTTGAAAAATATTACTTAAATAACTATAATCTTGTTCATTATTTTTATGATTAATGGTATTAAGATAAGTTTCAATATCAAACCCACTTTTTAAAAGGAAATTTTTTCTTTTTTGAATCAATGTTTTTCTTTTCTTTAACACTAAGGGAATTAAATCTAAATGAGTAAAAAAACGCGAGATTATATTTTGATGTCTAATATTTTTGCCTTTATTTTCTAAGCCTTCAATAATTTGTTTTTCTTTAAAAACATAATCTTGTTTAAAAGATATTAAATTATATATTTTAATAAATAATAAATTAGAATTTATTCCTAAAACATTTAAAGGTTTAATTAAATTATATATGCCAATACTTAAATCAAAATTAGTTGTTGTATAAATAATCATTGTAAATAAACAAACAGCAAAAACTAATTTTAAAACAATTAAAATACTGGCTGTTAAAGTAAAGGAAAAACTAGCTAAAATAATAAATAAAGCTATGATAATCGGGAATAAACAATAAATATTATTTAAATAAAATTTAAATGGAATTCTTGCAGAGATTAAAAGAAAAACAACAATGATAAAACTAGCTATACTTAAATAGTCAATTTGATATGGTAGAAAACATATTACTAAAAATAAAATTAAATATAATATTTTAAAAGTTGGATTAAGTTTATGAATTGCAGAATTTATTTTAATATATTCTAATTCTTGTTTCATTCTTCCACCTCGCTAACCGAGTAATTGTTAATAACATAAGTTTTATCAACATTCATTTTATAATTACCAACAAAAATAACAATTTTTCCCTCTTGATGAGCTAACTTTTCTAAATAATTTTTTATTTTTTCATCATTTATTATTTTTTCAATAATAATAATTTGGGGATTATGAATTAATATACTAGCTAAATATAATTTATATCTTGTAATTGAATCTAAATTTTCTAATTTTTCCTTTTTATAATCTAAATAGCAACCTGTATTAGCAATTATATTTTCCACTAATTCATCATCTTTTTCAGTTTGATAATTATAATTATATAAACTTTCTTTAAATATATTATTAACTAAATGATAATTAAATTTATCATCATAATCAAAAGGAAGATAACCAATATGTCGACGTAAATTATTAATGTTTTTAAGATAACGATTTCTTTTTAATTCATAATCTAAAACTTCAATTGTACCAAAAGTTGGTTCAATAAAATTCATAATTAATTTACCAATTAAATATTTACTATCATCACCTTTAATTAAATACATTTTGCCATCTTCAAAAGTCATATTTAATTTAATAAAATATTTTTCTTCATTAATTAGTCGATAGTTTTTAATTAAAGATACATCATTAAACTTTAACATAAATTTCTTCCTCTTTCTTTAATTTTTAATATATTATACTAAATTTTTCTAAAAAGAAAAGGCTTTTTCAGCCAATTATTTTAATATATGTTTTAAAACTTTTTCATATTTATTATTATCTTTTTCCGCTTGAACATTAGAATTAATAATATTTAAAATAAATTCTCGATTTAATTTTATTGGTCCTAAATAATTAAATTTTTTCTTAAATATTTTCTTTAAATAACTATAATATAAATCATTTGCCTCTTCTAAAGGTTGTCCAGCTATAATGTTTTCTTTACTAGTAATACCAAGCAAGGTTTTATAATCATATATATCAGGTGAAATTAAACCTAAATTAATTTTCTTTAAATCATTTATATTACGTCCATTTATAAGACCATGATATAAATCATATATGCGATATATTTTATCAGGTCCATCAATAGTAAATAAAGAAGAAACATCTTTACCATTTATATAAGTTTTAGTTAAATAATTATTATCCATAGTCCAATTTAATCCTAAAAGAACATAGTGATAAATCATATCACAAGAAAAAGTAGAAAGATAATTACATTGATCTTTTATAATACCAATTTCAAGGAATAATTTATACCATAATCCATTAAACCAAGAATTATTTCCATAAGTTTGCATTATATTTTTTAAAATTTTAGTATTATTATATACATATCTATTTTCTCTCAAACTAGTTAAAACAGATTGATTTTTGAATGAAGATGATGGTTCAAAGCGTTTTTCAATTTCCGTATAAATAATTCCCTTTTCTCTTTTTTCAATTCTTTTTTGATTAATAATACGATTATTTGCTAAATAAAACCATTCATAACTATTATGACAATATTTGCTAACAATAAATACATGATTATAATCTAAATAATTAAGGACACCAACTAGTTTAGTTTTCCCATCATTTTCAACAAATTCTTGAATTTCTTTTTTAATTGTTTCATCTTGAATAGTAGCAAGTGCTGTTTCTATTTGAGACAACAAAGATTCATTTTTATATTCCTCAAACTTATTTATCATAATTCTTCTCCAATGCTAAATTTTTTACTTATTAAATATTTATTTTATTATATGTTTTAAAACTTTTTTAAATTTATTATTTTCTTTTTCCGCTTGAACATTAGAATTAATAATATTTAAAACAAATTCTCGATTTAATTTTATTGGTCCTTGATAATTAAATTTTTTCTTAAATATTTTCTTTAAATAACTATAATATAAATCATTTGCCTCTTCTAAAGGTTGTCCAGCTATCATGTTTTCTTTACTAGTAATACCAAGCAAGGTTTTATAATCATATGCATCAGGTGAAAGTAAACCTAAATTAATTTTCTTTAAATCATTTATATTACGTTCATTTATAAGACCATGATATAAATCATATATGCGATATATTTTATCCGGTCCATCAATAGTAAATAAAGAAGAAACATCTTTACCATTTATATAAGTTTTAGTTGGATAAATATTATCAGTTTCCCATTTTAAAATTAAAGGAATATAGTAAGTCATATGACTGGCAAAAGTAGAAGCACAATGATATTTTTCTTCTAAAATTTCATTTTGAATAAATAAATTATATAAATCATAAAAATCCAAATTTTTTCCATTAATACCAAGCATATTTTCTAAATCTTGGAAACTATAAACATATCTATTTTCGATTAAATCTGTTAAAATAGTTTGATTTTTAAAACGAAATGATTTACTAAATGTTTTTTTAATTTTGGTATAAATAATTCCCTCTTCTCGTATTTCAATTTTATTTTGAAATATATGATTATCTGCCAAACGTAAGAAATCATAAATATTATGCCGATATTTACTAGCACTAAATATTTGTCTATCATTTAAATGCTCAAGAACACCTAGTAGTACAGTTTCCCCATCATTTTTACCAAATTCTTGAATCTCTTTTTTAATTGTTTCATCTCGAATAGTAACAAGTGCAGTTTCTATTTGAGACAACAAAAATTCATTTTTATATTCCTCAAACTCATTCATCTTATTTTCTCCCCAAGGTTAAAGTTTTTAGATTTAAACTATTTAATTTTTTTTGAACTTCATTTAAATATTGCATAGCTAAGGTTGTATAATATTTGTATATTTTATAAGATAAATCATTTAAATCTTCGCCTTTTTTCTTCTTTATTTCTAAATCATAATAAATATCAAAAAAAATCCATTCATTATATACTTCATACAAAGCTTTAAGTCGACAAAGTGTTTGTTTAATATCTGGATTGGTATTAGTCGCAAGTAACATTTCCACTTGAGCTGCTTGATTAAAACATTTTTCACTAATCGTTTCACATGAACTTAAATCTTGCAATTCAGCTTTAATCCGAACTCGATCAATTAATCTTTTGCCTTCCTCATCACGTTCTACCATAGTAGAAGTTAATAAATTATTAACAATTTTAGTTTTTAATCTATAACGATATTCAAACAATTCTTGATTATTGTTAGTTAGTTCTTCATATACTTGCTTTTTTATATTTTCATAAGAATTATTCATTTAAATTTTCCTTTCTTGAGTCTATATTATATAGTATGTCTTTTGCTATTGCAAGTTCAAAATTAATTCCAAGGATTTAATGGGTCCGGGTCGGTTGGATCCCAATCGCGATTTGGACTATTAACATCAATATTTTTAATTACGGGTTTTTCAATACCGTCTAGTGATTCACTATCATATATAATGACTGTTGTTCCTTTTGGACAATTATCATAAATCCATTTAACATCGACTACTCGTAAACGGATGCAACCCATGGATGCTGCGGTTCCTAATTTGTTATATTCTTCCCATTCTAAAGAATCTTTACTTTGTTTAGTATAAGGAACAGAATGAAATAAAATACTACCTGTTATTCTAGTGGCATATTGACCATAAACATCACCAAATAAAGGACGCCATACATACTTATCGCTAGTTTGGAAAGTTCCAACCGGAGTAGCTGGACCAGTGGAACAAGTAAACACTTTAACTAATTTAGTATATTCTCCATTTTCAAGTCCATAAACCATTACGACATTTTGTTCCCGATTTATCTTAATTAAGTATGGATTTTTATTATCGGTCTTTTGCTTAGTTTCATTATCTTGAGTTTGGGCAATAACATTACTAGTTACAATTAAAGTAAATTCTTCTTCGGTTTTATTTTTACTTTTATCCCAAGCAACATATTTTAAATTGTATGTTCCTTCTTTATTAATATCATATTCACCCTCTACCTGGGCTTTAATATCTTCTAAAGAATTATCTCTAACCTCTACATTAGCCAGTAAATCAACATCATTTCCAACTTTAGTTGTTATTTTTTTATCATAACTAATCTCCGGTGCTTTAGTATCAATAACTTGATAATTTAATTTTTTATTAATCGTTTGACCTAAATGATTTTTATATTCCACAACAATTGAATTAGAACCTAAATTTTTAGTATCTAACTTCTTATTTGCAATTTTAATTTTAGGATTTTCTATTATATCTTTAATAGTTATTTCTTCATTAATTTCTACTTTATTAGTTTTAATTTTTAATTGAGGAGTAAAGTATAAATATCCTATTCCTAAAATAACAAATATAAATAAAATACTAATCATAATTTTATATTTTCGTTTTAATTTTCTTTTCATAGTTTTACCTCTAAAAATATAATAAGCAAAAATTCACTTTATTGCAAGTGAATTTAAATTGTTAATTTTCTTTCTTGGGCTTCTATCTTACTTAAACCAAGAAATTTTAAAGTTTGCCAAATATTTTCTTTTAATTCTAAATTATTATCATAACCATCTTCTTCTAAAATTTCATTAACTTTATTAAAATCATTTAAGCCAGGATGTCTAATTTCGATAATATAAAGCATTGCACATAATATATCCATTCCTAATTCAGTCTTAACTATATTTTTAACCATGTAGATATCAAGAGCCAGATTAGGTATAACTTCTTCCATTACTAAACCATTTAAAACAGCTTTAAGTTGCTCAGAATAATTAAAATAATGTTCATTGCTTTTTTCTAAATAATTCTGATAAAATTTTAAAATTTCTTTTTCTTTCTTGTTTAAATCATTGATTTGTCGTTGTAGGCTTGGTGAAAAAATACCCAAATTTCGAGTAAAACAATAACTACCATCAAAAGCACTAAAATGTTGAAAAAAGTAACAACAATTTTGCATTTTTCTCTCCCTTTTAGCATCTTTTATATTGTAACATTCATCATAAAGTTCATAATATAAAGCTAACATTTGTTCTTGATTAAATTTTAATTCCATATAGACCTTCCTCATATAAACATAATATCATATTTTTAACTAAAAAAATATCTGATTTCTATTTTAATCAGATATTTTAATTAATAATATCAGGTTGATACAATTCTTTATATTTCGCATTTTTCATTAATTTTTTATGAGTTCCCGTAGCTACTACTTTTCCTTTTTCCATCATAATTATTTCATCGGCATCAACAATTGTTGATAAACGATGAGCAATAATTATGATTGTATGATCTTTCGCTAACTTATCAATAGTTTTCTTAATGTATTCTTGGGATTTATTATCTAAAGCTGATGTTGCTTCATCAAATAATATAATTTTTGTTTGGCGTAGTAAAGCCCGAGCTATAGCTAATCTCTGTTTTTGGCCTCCTGATAAATTAACCCCATTTTCCCCAATTATAGAATCATACCCATTTGGTAAATCCATAATATAATTATCTATATAAGCTGCTTTACAAACCTGGCGTACTTCTTTTAAAGTTACATCTTCTTTAACCATCCGGAAGTTATCCATAATACTTAAATTAAATAAGAAAGTATCTTGCCTAATAACACTAATTGTATCTCTTAAAGATTTTTCACTAATTTCTCTTAAATCAATATCATCTATTGTTATTTCGCCATTTGTTCGATCAAAATAATGTAAAATTAAATTAAAGATTGAAGTTTTTCCACTTCCACTAGATCCCACAATAGCGGTTTTCTTCTTTGGTTTAAAAGTTAAAGTAACATTATTTAAAGTCGCTTTTTCATCTTTAGGATATACAAAATCAACATTTTTAAAAGCAATTTCACCTTTAATATTAGTTAAAACTTTATCACCAAATTTTTCTGACTCGGCTAATTTATCATTTAATATTTCATCTATTCTTTCAAGGGCAACTGCCAACTTTTGATAATCCCCTATAAAAGAAGTATAACTTTCCACTGCCCAATGTACTCTACCTAAATAATTATAAATTAATACAATAACTGTAATAGCAATAGCTTGTTTATAAAATAGAAAAGCTCCTGTAAATAAAGTAATAAATTCAAAGATAGCGTATATTAAAAATTCAACAAAATTATGAGCATTTTTTAAAATCTGAGCATTATAAGAAGAATTAAATACTTTCGTAAATTTTTCTTCGGTTGTTTTAAAAATATAATCTTTAATACCTAAAGCTTTTACTTCTCTTATTCCATTTAATGTTTGGGTTGTCCCTTTCATTAAATCATCATTTTGATTTTTAACAATTTTATTAGCTTTTTTTAAACGAGGGGAAAAATAATTTGATACTAAGAAAGTAATAAAACCAAAAGCAATAATTTCTAAACCTAGAATAATGTTAATTTTCAAAAAGACAAAAACGACAATAATAGCTGAAACAAATCTTCCAATTAAACCAATAAAATTAGCAAATAAACTTACTACTTGATCCGTATCGCCATGAATGCGATTGTTTAATTCTCCCACACTATGTTCTTCAAAAACTCCGGCAGGAAATTCTGTAACTTTTTTAAATAAATCAACTTGAATATTTTTTAGCATACTCATTTCAATCTTACTTTCCAAATAAGCAACATAAGCATCTAAAGATATATCAAATATAAATAAAACTAAATTAATAATTAAAAAGATAATAGCTTCAAAAAACTTTCCTAAAATTAAATAATTTAAAATAAAACCCCAAACTGCAGCGAAGAGTAATGACTCAACATTCCATACTAAAATAGCTATAGCTAGTAACAATAATTTCTTTCGATCAGCTTTATAATATTTTTTTAAGGCTCTTAAGGCTTTGAACGCTCTCATATTTTCCTACTCCTTACTATCTTTATCGGGTATTCTAATTATTATTTCACCATTTTTTGAATATAAATATTTTTCGCGAGCATATCTAGCAACATAATCAGGATCTTGAAGTTTAACTACTTCAGATTTTAAAGATGTTTCTTTTTCTAATAATTCATTATACTGAGCACTTAATTTAGCTACTTCTTTTTTATTTTGGATTATAGTTGCAAAGTTGCTAAAAAAGCTAGCTCCTAAGCCAACTATTAAACCAATTAAAAGAATAGTCAAAATTGTAATACGTCGTTTTGCTTTTTTAGTAACTTTCTTCATATTTTTTACCCACTTTTATCTTTAACAATTATAACATCTTTTTTCTAACTTTGATATGACTTTTCGCTCATTTGACACATTTTTTACTTCGATTGCTTACTATTAATAATTTTTAAAGTTTTATAAGTAAAACTAATTAATAATAATCCATATATTGTTGCCATTAAAAGATATATATTTGTTGATTTAATTGGCCAATTAAGTAAATATAATATATAACTTACCAAAGCATTTAAATTAATCATTAAAACAATTCCTAAATTTTTTCGATAAACAATATAATAAATAATTCCTAATACTTCACCAACAAAAATATATCTTTCATGCATACAAGGCAAAAAATATGTAACTAATAATATTATTAACAAACCTAAATTAATTATTTTTTCCTCATTCCATTCAATATGCTTTTTTAAAATATATATTAATAAGCATAAACATAATATTCCTACAAATAAAACACCAAGTTTATTTAAAATATTATAATTAAAATTAATAATTTGATAAATATTGGGATAATTACGCACTAAATATTTTTTATATTGATAAATTTGCTTTAAATACATTGCAAAACAATTAATAAATGGCATTCCCATTATTATATTAGGAATACATAATATTACTTCCACTAATGGTATTAAGAAAAAATACCAAAAAGGAAATTTTTTTTGTGAAAAATAAAGAATAATATATAACGGTAAAATAAATACAGATTGTAATTTAAAAGCAAAAGAAATTCCAAAAAAGATAAAAGACAATAAGTATTTTTCTTTAAGGAAATATATTAACGAAATAATAATAAAAAAGGTATAAATTGAATCACATTGACCCCACATTGCCCCATTCATTATAAATTGCGGAATAAATAATACTAAAGCATAAGTTAGTAAACCAATTTTTTTATTTTTACTTAAATAATAACCTAAATATCCACTTGCGAGAGCCAGTAAAAAATCAAAAATAATAGATATTATTTTTATTAAATATATATTTTTAAAAGGTAAATATGATAATAAAGCCAATATCAAAACATAAGGAGCATTATAATCACCTGGATATCTAGCAATTGCTTTTAAACCTCCATTATTTCTAAAATAGTTTAGCCAAGGATTTAAAAATTTTATAAAATCTCGACTTTGAAAATTAAATAAAATAATTCTAAAAGTAATTGCTGTTATTGTTAATAAAATAAATATCAAACCATATTTATGTTTTTTAATAAATTGCTTCATTTTTAACACCTAAATTAATTATAGCAGTAATTTTTATTTATTTATATATTTTATTTTTAAAATATATTATAATTTTTTTTACATTTTTTAATTGATTTAAAGAAATTATATAACCTAATAAAACCATTATTAAAAAATAAATATGAAAAATACCTTTATTAATTTTATAAATTAATATTATATATATTAAAGTAATATTAATTATATATAAAAAAGTTATTATATATTTATAGTGTATTTTTTGTCTATTAATTATTTTTTTATTTAGCATATTTGTATAAAAGAAAAAAATGCCAAAAAGAAAGGAAACTAAAAAAGAAATTAATTGAATTTTATAATTCATTTTATTTAAATAATTTAGCTAAAAAGCTATCCTCTTTCTTTTTGTCATCTACATAACTAAAACTATCTATTTTTCCTTTAATTGAAACATTTCCATCATGTGTGTCTAATTTAACTATTTCTAATTCGCTTCCTTTAAGGAGAATCATACCCATAACACTTTCCATTAAAAATTCTTCATTATCAAAAGAAATAATTTTTTTAATACCTGTTAACATAATTTGTTTTCTTTCACTTATTTGTAATTGATGTGATACTGTTGAAATACTTTCTATAATCTTATCCATATATTTTCCTCCTAGGAAAATATATGTTGCTTATTTTTTTTTAGAACTTAAAGATAATTTTAAAAATAAATAAGAATATTATTACTGTTACAATAATACAAATTAAACCAATAATTTTCGTTACTTTATCTATATTATGAGCTTTATTAAGCATGATATCAATATTATTAATTTTACTAACAAATCCTGGAGCTATCATAATTTCACTAAGATAGCTTTCTATATCATCTACGTCCTTAGCTAAATATATTTTCGCTTCGGTAATTTCTCCATGCATGTTATTAGACATTTCTTTTTGAATTTCATTTGTAAAAACATTTGTTTTTACTTCTTCAGATAAACCTCGTTTTATTTTAGGATAATTTTTATTTAAAAAAGAACCTTGCTCTAAATCGATATTTAATTTATTTAACTTTGTTTCATCTATATATAGTACTATTAAGATTGTTATAATTAAATCTTGTTTCTCCTAATTTTTTAAATTCAGAAATAGGAGAACATGATATTAACTTTGATTCATTATTTATTTTAACTATTGGTAACTCAATAAAAGATGTAATATTACGAGGTTTTAAATCAGAATCAACCACTATTTGAGTGTAAGAAAATACAACATAATTTATTAATATACCTTTTATTAATTTAGCATTATTTTTAAAATTAACAAAAGTTTGAATGTCATTTTTATTATTTCCTAATTGATTAGGTAAAAACTTTAAAAATGTATATAATTCTAAAGCTAAAATTGTAAGAAAAAAACAACTTATGATAATCATTAAAATCATTTTCATATTTTAGATAACTCCTCCCATAAAAAAATCTAGTTTCCTAGATTTTTAATTATTCTTCTGATGCTTTATTATATTCATCTAAAATTGCATCTTCAAACATTTTACGTACATCGTGATTGATTGGATGAGCTATATCCTTATATTCACCAGTAGCAGCTTTTCTACTAGGCATAGCTATAAATAGACGATCATCTTTTTCAATAATTCTAATATCATGAACAGCAAAAGAATTATCTATTACAACTGTGGCAATACCTTTCATTCGTGAATTTTCTCTCTCAGTCTTATGTACTTTTACTGATGTAATTTGCATAAAAACTCTCCTTCTAAAGTATCTTTCAACTTAATATAAGTGTATAGCATAATTTAGTTAAAATCAATAGATAAAATGTTAAAATTTAACATTTTTCTATAAATATTCAATTTCTATTTCTTTGGTTACCACATCGACATAAGAAAAGCTTTTATTTTCGCCCTCAACTAAAACTGTAAATATATTAGGATAAATTCCCGAAATTATTCCTGTATAATTGTTAGTTTTATTGCGCATGCCATAAACAGTTATAGAAACGGCTTGATTTAAATTATTTTTTATTTCTTCTTTTACGCTATCTAAGTTCAAAATATCCCCCTTATCTTTCCCTTAATCATATGCGTAATAATAATTTTTATTCATTTTATTTTTAAATATTCTGGATCACCATCTGCTGATTGTTATTAAGTAACCTAAATCTATTATTTAAACCATAGTTTTTTTAAATCTTTGTTAGTTATTTTTTCAAGATTTTTAATACTTTTAGCATATATTTGACTTAATTTATTTTCTTCTTCATCGGTTAATTTATATTCACAATTTTTTAAAGTATAAGTACGCATTTTAGCCAAAAATCTACATAATCGTGACCTTTCTTTATTTCCCGCTTTTCTTCTTTCATTATTATAAATTTTCGATAATCTAAAATTTATTTTAGCATTATAATAATTTTTACAAATTTTGTCCCCTTTATTGGATCTTTTTATCTCTGAATTTTTATACTCTATATTTTTAACTCCTAGAAATGAAAATATATCTTGCATATATTTATTAGGGTCTTTTAAAAACTCTTCCATGATTATAAATTTCATTTGTTCTTTAGGATAATATTTTAAAAATTCATTTATATGTTCATCATAAAAAAAATCAGAGTTTTTTTTAGTGACTATATATTCATCAATATAAGAATTAAACATTAAACTAATATCATTATTATATTTTTTATATAAATTAATAAAATATTTATCATAAACATGTCTAAGACGCATTTTGAAAAGAGATAAAGTAGCTGTAATAGGATTTCGCATCATAAATATTAATTTAACATCTTTGCCAAAGTATTTATATACATCTTTTGCTCTTTTGCAATAAGATGGTTCGATACTTCCGATACAATTATAATTTTCATATTCGGGATAATATTTTTTTTGTAATACTTCCATTGGTTTGTCACACTTATCATACCAAGCAAAAAATAATATTTCCTTTTTATTTTTAGGTAAACATATATCACTATTTTTTTTAAATAAATTTTCTAAAGTTGTTGTCCCGCTTTTATTAAATCCAACACATAAAAAGTCAAATTTAAATTCTTTTCTTTTCATAACTTATCACCATTACATATATTTTTTGATTTGTTCAATTAAGGAAATAATTACTTTATCTAATTGCTCATTGTTTTCAATTATAATATTAGGATTTGAAGGTTCATCATAAGGACTAGATATGCCCGTAAAATCTTTTATAAGTCCTTTTCTAGCTTTTAAATAATTCCCTTTTTTATCTCTTTTTTCACAAATTTCTAGTTTTGTTTTTACATAAATTTCAATAAAGTCAGATCCTATTATTTCTTTAGCTATTTTCCGATCTTTTTCAAAGGGAGATATAAATGAAGTTAAAACTATTAAACCAGCATCATTTAATAATTTAGTTACCTCAGCAACTCTTCTAATATTTTCACTTCGATCTTTTAAAGAAAATTTTAAATCTTTATTTAAACCTAATCTTATATTATCCCCATCGAGTAACATCGTATGTTTACCAATAGATGTTAAATATTTTTCTAATTCATTTGCAAGAGTTGACTTTCCACTAGCAGGTAAACCTGTAAACCAAAAAGTTAATGGTTTTTGATTTAAATTTGTAGCTCTAATTTTTTTGGTAATATCTAATTTTTGATATGATAAATTAGTTTCTAATAATTGGCTTTTTATAATCCCCGCCGCCGAGGTTTGATTAGTAATTAAATTAACAAAAATAAATTTACCAAAATTTTTATTATTTTTAAATTCATCAAAAACTATTTTTTCATTTAATGATATATCACAACTAACTATATCATTTTTCTTTATATCAATTTTACTTATTTTCTCTTCTTTACCGGTTTGTAAATTAATTTTAGATTTTATGTTAGTGATTCTAGCTGTTGTTGTTTTTGTTCCTACTTGAATTTGATAATTTCGATTTAATTTTATATCATTATCATCCATCCAAAGTAACTGGCAAGTAAATTTATCATCTATAATTAAATTATTGTTTTTTACTAAAACATTACCTCTAGATATATCTATTTCTTCATTTAAACATATCGTAACTGGCATTCCGGTACTGGCTTTTTTTACTTTTTTATCAGTAACATATATTTCTTTAACTTGAGCCTTTTCTTTACTTGGTAAATTAGTTAGAATGTCCCCAACATTAATTTGCCCTGATAAAATTTGCCCTTGATATCCTCTAAAAGTTGAATTTGGTCGACATACCCGTTGAACTTGCAAGTAAAAGTCATCATTTTCCCAATTGTCTTTTTGCACATTTTCTAAATATTCTAAAAATGAGGGTCCTTTATACCATAGCATTTTTTTAGAAGATTTATCTAAATTTTCTCCCTTTTTGGCCGAAACGGGTATAATTTCAATATTGGGAATACCAAGTTCTTTATTAACATCATCAATTTGTTTTTTGACTTTTAAAAATGCTTTTTCATCATAATCAACTAAATCCATTTTATTTACAATAAAAACAAAATAGTCAATTCCAAACATTTTACAAATTCGCATATGTCTTATGGTTTGTTCAGTCATTAGTTTCGTGGCATCAATTAGGATGCAAGCTAAATCACCAAAGGAAGCGCCGACTGCCATATTTCGGGTATATTCGGCATGCCCCGGTGCATCAGCCACAATAAAATTCCTTTTGTTAGTTGTAAAATAACGATAGGCTACATCAATCGTAATTTTTTGTTCTCTTTCGGCAGATAAACCGTCTAATAATAGTGAATAATCTATATCTTCCCCAGTTTTTTTACTATCAGAAATCAACGCATCTTTTTGATCTAAATATAAACAATTGCAGTTATATAAAAGGTGACCAATTAATGTAGATTTACCATCATCAACACTACCACAAACTACAAATTTTAGTAAATCTTTCATTAAAAATATCCCTCCTTTTTTCGTTGCTCCATACTAGTATTTTTTTGATAATCAATTACTCTAGTAACCCTTTCTGAAGATTTTTCTTCTAAAGTTTCATTAACAACGTCATCTAAAGTTTGAGCTTTTGACAAACAAGCTCCCGTTAAAGGATAACAACCCAAAGTTCTAAATCTTACCATTTTATATTCAATCTTTTCGCCATCTTTTAATTTTAAACGATCATCATCTACCATAATCAAATTTCCATTCCGATTAATAACCGGTCTTTTTTTGGCAAAGTATAAAGGGACAACTTCAATATTTTCTCTTTTTATATATTGCCAAATATCCTTTTCGGTCCAATTTGATAAAGGAAATACTCTTATACTTTCCCCTTCATTTATTCTAGTATTATATAAATTCCATAATTCTGGTCTTTGGTTTTTAGGATCCCAAGCATGATTTTCATTTCTAAAAGAAAAAATTCTTTCTTTCGAACGAGACTTTTCTTCATCTCTTCTTGCTCCCCCAAAGGCTGCTGTAAATCCATATTTATCAATGGCTTGTTTTAAAGCTTCCGTTTTCATTATATCAGTATACATAGAGCCGTGATCAAAAGGATTAATATTATTTTTTACTCCCTCTTCATTGGTATAAACTATTAAATCAATTCCTTTTTCTTTGGCAATTCGATCCCGAAATTCTATCATTTCGTGAAATTTCCAAGTTGTATCGACATGTAAAAAAGGAAATGGTGGCTTCCCCGGATAGAAAGCTTTTAAAGCTAAATGTAACATTACCGAACTATCCTTACCTATTGAATATAACATCACCGGTTTTTCACAAGTTTCGGCTACTTCTCTTATTATATATATCGCTTCAGCTTCTAATTTATCTAAATAATTCATACAACCACCCAATATAATTGTTTTTTCTACTAAGATTATAGCACGCATAATATTGATTAGTAAATTAGTGAAATTCTAAAGTATATCAAAAAATACACTTCGGAAATTAACCTAAGTGTATAATTTTATCTTGGATAACCAACATACATTAAACCATTGCATTTTAAACCGCCCATACCATCTTTACCATATTTAGTTTTTTCTAGTAAACTTACTAAATCTATTTCTTTATTTCTTTCTGTTAAAGCTAAAGAAACAGCAATAATAGCCGGGTCTAAAGCATGAATATTAACCCGCTTTGGACTTGAGGCAAAATTAGCCCCCGCTTTAATTAATTCTTCATAATCACTTTGACATGCCCCCGCGATTATGACTAATTTTTCATGACTTTTCTCATACCTGCGTGCTTCGTTAACAGCTTTAACAAAATTAGCACTATTTTTATAGTTATTTAAATCATGAATATCTCCTTTTTTACGATAATAAGCATCATGTCCACTAATTATTACAATATCAGGATTTACTTCTTTTAATAAATTAGGTAAAACTTTAGGAATATCAGCTTCATTCACACTTTTGCCAATAGCCATAACTCCTGCTTCTTTATAAAATTTTAAACATCTTTCTAAATATTGGGGATCTCCATCCAAATGCAAAAGTTTAGGGGGCAAATAGAAAAACTCATTTCGGTTCATTAAAAACTCATCTTTAAATTTTTCAATAAATTCATCATTTTCTTTTGGTTTATTTACTTTAACCAAATCATCTTTTTGGCTATCAGCATATAATCTAACATCTACCCCTTTTAAATAATAAATATTATCCCGAACATTTAAAACTAAAAAGATAGTATCATTTTCATAAGATTTTCGAGTTACATAATCACCCTTTTTTATTTCCATATAATCTTCACCAATATATTATATGGTAATTGAATTTTAGTTGATAATTTTCAATTAAATATCTTCTATATTATAACCAGTTAACTTTTTTAAGGATTTAGTAAATCGTTCATATTCTTTTTGCCAAGATGAGTATTTTTTATCTTGACGATGATCTTTTAAATCATAATTTTCTTTTAAGTATTTAGCAAAATAACGAGTATACTTCGTGGCTCCATAAACATTTAAGTGTTCCGAATTATATAAATCGTGAGCATAATCAATCTTTAGTTCATCAATGGTATTAAAATTAATTACTTTTAAGTTATTATCCTCAATTATTTTTGTCGCCGCATTAATATAACCCATTTTTGTTGTATCATACACTTTTACTGGCACGGTAAATATTACTTCTAAATTTTCATCTTTTATATATTTAATTGTTTTATCTAAAGCTTCTTTTTGAATACTATTTAAATAAGAAACATTATCATTCCAATTTTCCTTTTCTTGAGGAATAATAGAAGTTGTTAACTTTTCTAATAAATAACCCTTATATAAATCATTTTGTTTCAAATTATTAAAATTATCCCATGTACTATGATAAAGAAGAAAACTAAAATAATAATTAATATAATCTTTTTTATCTATAAAAGATTCGTTTAATAACTTTTTAGTGATTGCTAAACGATTTAAAGAAAATGGCATTTCATCAATAATTTTACGAATAGCTCCAATTTCATCATTTTCGTAATGATGAATATGTCCTAAATCAATTACATAAACTTTAGGTTTTTGTCTTTTACGCGTTTCTTTAAGTAAATAGTTCAAAACTTGTATTGGTTGCGAATCGCTTGCCATCATTCCGGTTGTAAAACCATATTCTTCATAAGCAAGTACGGTATTAAAATAGACATAAGCATTACTTGAACCAATATAGACAACATCCAAACTATTTTTAGGTTCTTTATAAAAATTGTGAATAGCATTTGGTTTTATATGAAGAATCTTGCCAATAAGCAGAAAAATGATTATAAAAATTATAAAAAAGATAATTGTATTTCTTAACTTCTTCATTTAGTTTTTCCTCTTTCTAAAATTGTTGATAGATAAATATTGTTTGATCATATTTTGGCCCATACATTCCAAATATTAATACAGCAAATATTAAAGCATATATTAAAATCCACCTAACCACAATATTTTGGGTAAACAAATCTTCTATTACATCTTCTTTTATTTGTAAATATTCGATAATAAATAAAATTATTAAACAAAATATTAATACTACAAAATTAGCTTTATTTAAGCCTAGATTGAATATATTAGTAAAAAATCCTGGCTTAAAGATAAACATATTTTTAATTATTTCTAAAGCATTAGAAACTGATGATGCCCTAAAAAATATCATAGCTAATGAAAACAATAAATATGTTCTCAAACATTGATATAATTTATAGCCAAAAGAATCAGGATTAATTCTTAATTTTTTACATCCTTTCTTAACGATAGGTGCAAGTAAATCTTCGAAAACCATATAAATAAATTGTAATATACCTGAACCAATGATAAATTTATATTCTCCACTATGCCAAGCCCCAATTAAAATCCACATAATTAACATCGAAATATATAAAGTAATTTTTTTACTAACTTTTTTGCCAAATAACTTTTTTGTTTTTGTTCCTATTTTTTGAATTAAATTTGATTTCATCAGAGGATAAAAAACATAATCTTTTAACCAAGCTCCTAAGGTAATATGCCAATTACGCCATAATTCCGTGATTGTTCTAGAGAAAAAAGGACTATGAAAATTTTCAGGTAATTCAATTCCCATTATTTTAGATACACCCATAATAATATCGATTGAACCCGAAAAATTAGTGTATAATTGCATAGTAAAAAATAAAACAGCCATTATAATGTATAAACCAGAATAAGTTGAATAATTTTGATAAACAGTATCAACAATTATTCCTAATCTTTGCGAGATAACTAAAATTTTAAATAATCCCCAAAGTATTCTTATTAAACCACGACATAAGTTATCATAATTAAATTTATGTTTAGTATAAAGTTTCTTTTCCATATCCGGATATCTTATAAAAGGACCGCTAGTTAAAATTGGAAAATAAGTCATAAATAAAGCACATTTTAACGGATTTTTTTGCGGTTTACACAAACCGCGATAGACATCAATAATATAACTTATCATAATTAATGAGTAGTAAGATATCCCAAGCGGCGCAGCTGGAGGAGTTATTTCTAAATTAATACTTTGACCAAATAAACTACCAATATGGTTAATTGTTACTAAAAATAAATTAACATATTTTAATAATATTAATTGACTTAAAATTAAAAATATTCCCCCAATTAAAAACCATTTTGCTGACTTTTTATGGGCATATTTATCAATAAATATGGCACTAAAATAAGCAGCTAAAAAGATAACTAAAACATAAAATAAAGTACCAATATTAAAATCTTTATAAAACAAAAAGTATAAACTTGATAGGAGTAAAACAAACCATTGCCCTTTTTTGGGAACAATAAAATATATTAATAAAGTTATAATACAAAAAAGTAAAAAACTAAAAGTTGTTAAATTCATAATCCTTCATCCCCCTCTAAAAGTTCAATTATACCTAAATCCCAACGTAGAAAAGCTACTTTATGATTGGCAAATAAAACAGCTTCTTGAGCAGAACGAATGAGCATAGCTCCATCATTAACTAATTCATTTATTTTTTCGCCAATATTTTTAACTACATAACAAGTATGATATAAAATTTGCCCCTTTTTAATAAAATTTTGCACTATCTTTCCCGAAACTAACTCTATCTTCACATTATCATTTGTACTTAATAAACATAAACTTGCTTCTTGTTTGGGATCGTAAACAATTTCACTAACACTTTTAATCTCTAATTGCTTTTTTAATTTAGCAATTAAACTTTCTATATCATTTGTTGCTAACCCAATATGATGAAACTTCATAAAAACCACACCTAAATTCTACTGATTATAATCTCAACCATTTCGCCTACATTTTTCATTGTCGTAACTTCACCCATATTAAATTTAATCCCAAATTCATTTTCCACAGCAACAATCAAATTTATATGTTCTAGGGAATCCCAATCTTCAATATCGGCACTGGTTGTATTTTCATTTACTTCAATATTTTCATCATCAAAAACATCTCTAAATACTTCATTTAATCTTTCATATATTTCTTCTTTTTGCATTATCTTTCCACCTCAATTACTTTATTTTGATTTTGATAGTTATCCACATTTAAACTATAAAATTTATTTCCTTTTTCATCTTTACTTTCCAATTTAAAACCTTGTTTTTCATAAAAGTCTTCTACCATTTTATTCTTTAATGTTGGATAGTAATAACCATATATTTTCCTTATTTTTTCTTCTTGGGCTTTAGCTACTAATTCATCTAACATAGCAAGTTCCATATCTCTTTTTAAAACTCGACAACTCATAATCCATAAATCAAGATGTAATTCCGAACCTTTAATATGCCCAATAACTACCGATATTAAGCCATTATCTCCAAAAATATCCGTTAATTTGCCATATATCTTAATATAATCTTCACTATTAGCCACTTTTTCTATATCAGCTAAACTATATCTTTTAGTAGTTAAATTAAATTGATTACTTTTATTACTTAATTGAGCAATTCTTTCTAAATATATGGGTTTAAAAGACTTTATCTCAGCTTTCATTTTTAATGATTTTAAATAATCTTCATAATTTTCAAAAGTCGCCATCATTTGACTCCGTTTGGCATTATCTTGATAAAGTTCATTTTTCTTTAAATCTTCTTGAGCAAAATTAGTCATTTCAAAATAACCATTATGATCAATTATCCGAATATAATTTTCCGGAACATCAATCTCAGGAATACCCATATTAGGAAAGGTACTGGCTACAATATGTCTTTCGGCCGGATTATCATCAACAAAAACAAAACTATCTGGGCCTAAATTCAATTCTTTAGCAATATCATTCATATTAGCATTTTTAGGATTCCAATTTGCTTTAATAATTATAAAATCTTCGGGCTTTAAAATACTATCAGGATGATTTAAACCAGCTAGAGCATTTTCGTATTCATTTTTAGAATTAATATTTAAAATAATTCCTAACTTTTGTTGTTCTTTAATATATGTTTGAATTTCACTATAAACTTGCCCACTTGGAACTTCGGGACCAATAGCTAAATTATCCACCCCATCATCACCAACAACGCCACCCCATAAAGTATTATCTAAATCTAAAACTAAAGCTTTTTTATTTTTGCCATAAATTGATTTAATAATGTTGGCGATGTTAAAAGCTAAATAAGGAATAGCGGGAAGTTCTAAAGCATATTTATACATATGCCAATACAATTGATTAGACCATTTATCCAAACCATAACAAGAGGATAAATAGTTAATATCATTAATAAAAAAATTAGAATGAGTATTAGCATATTCATAAAATTTAGCATTTAAATTATTTATAAAATTTATTCTTCCATGAATATCTGATACATCTTTATTTCCTAATAATCGATAAAAAGGATATTCAAAATTATTTTGAATAATAATAGCTTTAAATTTTGTAAATAATTTATCCCACATATTAGCATATTTTTGATATTCACTATCTAATTTTTGCTTAATTATTTTTTCTTCATCTAAAATAGAAGGATAATCAATTATATTACGATTAGTTGTATGAATATAAATTATATCAGGATGAAATTGATCTAACTCGGAATTGCCAAACATTGCATCTTCATAATATTTATTATATTCTGATTCATAAAAAGTTGGCGTAATTCCATAATTAAGCAAAAATATTTCTAACATATTTTTAATTTCACTAGTTGTTGAACCTCCTAAAATAGCAATTCTTTTGGGAATTAAATCGGGCTTTGTTAATAATTCTTTTTTTATTTGTTTTTTATAATTAGATACTCAACATTAAATGGATACTGCAATTCTTTCAAAGCCCTCACTCCTCATAATTTAATTATATAATAATTAAAAATTATATGCAATTAAGGTATGTTATAATTTAAGGGGTGATTTCTATGAATATTGGTTGTGATATTGTTGAAAATAAAAGATTAAAAAATAAAAGTAAAAGATTTATAGATTTAGTTTTAACAACAAAGGAACAAAAAGAATATGAAAACAAAGGTTTAACTTATTTATGTGGACGCTTTGCTGCCAAAGAAGCAATTATGAAAGCTTTACCTAATACTAAAAATTTAAACTATTTAGATATTGAAGTTTTAAATGATGAAAATGGTCAACCTATTTGTAATCTTAAAAATATTTCGATATCTATTTCGCATGAAGAAAATTATACTATTGCGACTGCTTTATTTTGTAATCTGCAATAACATATTTTCCTATTAAATAATAAATATGTTAATATATTTATGTGAGGTAAAAAAGAAAAAATATTTAATAACTGGTGGTGCTGGATTTTTCGGTACTATTTTAAAAAAAGAATTATTAAAAGATAATAATTTTTGGGTAAGTATAGATTTAGAGGAATAACAAAAATGCTAAAATGAGTATAATTAGACTTTTAAAATGGTTTATGTAACTTTAGAAAGGATAAGTTATGTTTAATAAGTTAAAATTATTTTATAAAAATCATCAAAAAACTATTTGGATAGCCAGTATAGCAATTCTATATACTATTTTTCTAATAGTATTAACTTTTTTTCATGAAAACTGGCGCGATGAAGCTCAAGCTTGGTTAATTTGTCGAGATTTATCTTTTATTGATATGATTAAGCAATTAAATGTTGAGGGTCATCCAATTTTATGGTATCTAATACTTTTTCCTTTTACAAAATTAGGATTTCCTTATCATACCATAAATATAATTTCGGCTATATTAGTCGGAAGTTCTATTTTTGTAATTTTAAAAAAAGCACCATTTCATCCCATAGTTAAAATTTTAATAATGTTGAGTATTCCCTTTTTATATCAACATTCTGTTATTGCTCGAAATTATGCTTTAATTCCTTTAATCGTTTCTTTACTAGCCATTTATTATCCACAAAAAAATAATCATCCATTTATCTATACCACCTTTTTAATTTTACTTTTTAATACCCATTCTTTAATGTTAGGGTTAGGTATTTTTTTGTTATTAGAATGGATTTATGAACTAATTTTTTCAAAGAAAAAAGAAAATAGCAAAAAAGTAATTATAGGTATACTTTTTACAATCTTGGTATTAGCATTAGTAATTTCCTTTTATAAATATAGTTCTAGTCATAACAGTTATTATCGCCCTTTTCATTTAAATGTAATTAAGCTATCTAGTATCTTTCAACAAGGATTTAATTCTCTACATTATTTTTCTAATAATTATAATCCCCTTTGGTATAAATCTATTACAGCTATAACTATTCTTCTTTCCATAATATTTATTTTTATATTTTTAGCTATCCAAAACAAAAAACAAGCTATAATATTTTCGGGTTCAATAATTTGTCAATGGGCTATATATACTTGTATTATTCAAGCTTCACCTCATCGAGTAATGACTATTGTTTACATAGTTTTATTCAGTTGTTGGGTAGGATTATCCGAAAAAAAGACAAAATCAAAATATTTAAATATAGCAATAACTACTTTATTAATTATATTTTTTGGAACTCTTTCCTATCTTTCTATTCATCGAGTAAGACTAGAAATAACACACAAGTATTCAACCGGTCAGGAAATAGCAAAATATATTAAAAGTAATTTAACTGAGGATTATGAATTAATTGGTACCTTGGATTTTAAAGTTTCGGCTATTTTACCTTATCTTAATCACCAAAAAGCTTGGAATCCAACAACCAAACAATATTATTCATTTATTAATTGGAACTGGGAAAGAACTCAAACGCTTACTCCACCACAATTATTAAATAATATTGAACAAAAATTTTTACACCATAAAAATGTATATTACATTTATTCAGGCGGAGAGAATGAAGAATTTAAAAATTACCTTATACAAAATAAGAAAATAAAGATATTATACAAAACTAAAAATAGTACTAGTGGAGAAATATATGAATTATATCAATTATTTCTCTAACTTTTTTTCCTTATTAAATTTAAGCGCAAAGTGTCGATATTCTTTAATTATATCTGCGGTTTTACCCATTTTTCTAAGTTTTCCTTGATCAATCCAAACCACTTTTTGACAAAGGTTTTCAATAGTTGTTGTATTGTGTGAAACTATTAAAACCGTTCTTTTTTTATTTTTAATTAGTTCTAACATTTTATTATAACTTTTTTCTTGAAAATGAATATCTCCCACTGACAAAACTTCATCTATTAACAGTATATCAGAATCTAAGAAGGCCATAATAGAAAATGCTAACTTGGAATACATTCCCGATGAATAAGTTTTAATTGGATTATATATAAATTCACCTAATTCCGAAAATTCAATAATTTCATCTAATTTAGATTCGATAAAATTTTTAGAAAATCCTAATAGCATTCCTGATAAAAAAATATTTTCATAGCCCGTTAACTCCGGATCAAAACCGGTACCTAAGGATAATAAATTTACACTATTGCCATATAAGTTAATTTCTCCTTTATCTGGAGCAAAAATATTGGCAATTGTTTTAAGTAAAGTAGATTTACCACTTCCATTAACACCAATTATTCCTACAACACTACCCTTCTCTACATCAAAACTGATATTAGTTAAGGCAGTAAATTTCTTTTTTTTAATTCTTTTTAAAGCCATTTTACTAAAAGATTCTTCTTTTATTGTATAATAATTTACTTCAATATTTTTAACACTTATAGCTTTCATTACATCACCTTTGAATAACTATTTTCATATTTTTTTATTAATTTAAAACCTATTATATTTAATATAATACTAATTATAAACCATATAAATATTAACATAAAATTAGGATTAATATTGTTAATTAAAACATTTCTTGATTCATTAATTAAAGTGGCAATAGGGTTAAAAGTTAACAAAATTTTATTAAAAGGTTCTGGTACTCTTAATAAAATATTATAAAAAACTCCAGAAAAATAGAAAATAAATTTTAAAAGTATTTTAATTATATTATGTAAATCAGCAATATAAACCCCATAATGCATTATAATTAAACTAAGACCAAAAGTTAAAAGATATAAAACAATTACAATAGGAATAAAATATAAAATTTTAAAAGTAAAATGAATTTTAAAGATTATCATGAAAATGAAAACAATTATTAACGAGATAAAAAATTTAAATAACATTACAAATGAATTAATAATTAATAAAATATATTTGGGAATATATACTTTATTAACTATATTACGATTACTTTTTAATAATTTTGGACTTAAACTTAAATTTCTATTAAAATAATCCCAGATAGTTAAGCCAATAAAAACAAAAATTGGAAAGTTCGGTTCTTTACTTTTAAATACTACTA
>CANQLL010000012.1 GCA_947624705.1 uncultured Bacilli bacterium
TGCGACAAATAAATTTTACAATACTTATCGCTTGGTGTCAATAATAGTATAAATAATTTTTTTAATTTTATTTACCAATAATTATATTTCGAATATTATCAATATTTTGTTGCATTAAAGTATAATAGTTTTCATTTTCTTTGCGATCATTTTCTTTAATAGTTGCCATAATATTCATTTCAACTGCTTCAGCTTTATAATTATTAATTAAATTTTCAACAACTTCAGTTTTATTTCTATCATCTCGAACTAAAATATATTTATATGTGCCATTTTGAAAATTCTTTCTAATTGTGGCTAAAGAATTAGGAGTTAAATTTTCTTCATCTTCTAAAGAAATAACTTGAT
Source organism: uncultured Bacilli bacterium (assembly GCA_947624705.1). Lineage (GTDB taxonomy): Bacteria > Bacillota_I > Bacilli_A > RF39 > UBA660 > HGM10766. The sequence continues at coordinate 349 of CANQLL010000012.1, forward strand.
AACCATATTTAGTTAAAAATTTAAAAACATTAGAATCAACAATAATAGTTGGATTTTCTACGTTAGCTGCCACAATTCTTAATTCAGCATCCATTTGGGAAAGATTAGCTTGTAATTCTTCATAATTTTCTTCAATTGTTTCTTTAGAATATTTACTATCTAATATTTCAATTAAATTATCTTTAACAGTAGCTGATAACATTAAGAAATTACTTGGACTTAACCATAACTCTGCTGCTTCTTGTTCTAAAGTTAAACCATAAGATACATCTATTATTTTTAAATTATTATTTTTATTAATTAATTTACGAGCTAAATCTTTTTCATCAGTTAAACCATTATATATAAAAATATTTCCTAGACTATAATTATTTAATTGTTTATTAGTCAATTTATAATTTTCTGGGTTACTTCCATCGGGAAAGATAGAAGTAACTTCGACATTATCACCCTCATATAAAGTTGAAGTTATAAATTCAATCGGGTAGATAGTTGTATATATTTTTTCTTCTTCCTTTACTAAAACTTTTGGGCTACAAGCCGTAGTTAACAAGAACATTGCTCCAATTATTAATATTTTTTTAAACACTATTTTTCCTCCTTTTTAGGAACTGGATCATATCCAAAATTCCCTAGAGGTCGACACCTCATTATTCTTTTAATGGCTAGAATTGTACCTTTAATACTACCATACTCATCAATTGCTTCAATAGCATAATTGGAACAAGTTGGCGTAAAACGACAATTTTGATGAGTTGATATTGGCATAGCTTGATACAATTTGATGATTCTTATTAATAAGTATTTCATCAATATCACCATTTTAATTTTACTATAAATCTTCTTTTTTGTAAAATAATTTGATATAATCGGTTATGGAGTGATAAAAATGACTTTCCTAAATAAATATAAACTAAAATTTAAAAATAAAAAATTACTAGATACCGCTTTAACTCATAGTTCTTATAGTAATGAAAATGGGGGCGAAAACTACGAAAGATTAGAGTTTTTAGGCGATGCTGTTTTACAAATAATAATGAGTGATTATTTTTATTTAAACACTAACTATCCGGAAGGAAAAATGAGTAAAATTAGAGCTAGTTATGTTTGTGAACAAGCTTTAAGAGTTTATTCTGAAGATTTAGGAGTTATTCCTTATATTAAAGTAGGACATGGTCAACAAAAAGATGTAAGTGATAATATAATTGCTGATGTTTTTGAAAGTATTTTAGGAGCTGTTTATTTAGAATTTGGTCTAGATAAAGCCAAAGAAATAATTTATGATATTGCTATTCCTTATGTTAAAAAAAATCATGTGTTTTTAGGAGATTATAAATCTTTATTACAGGAATATACCCAAACAACCAAAGATACTTTAGAATATGTTTTAGTTAAAGAAACGGGTCCGGCTCATGCTAAAACTTTTGAAGTAATTGTTAAAATAGATGATATGGTGTTTGGTCAAGGAATTGGCAAAAGTAAAAAAGAGGCGGAACAAAACGCCGCCTATGATGCTTACTTAAAAATTGCAAAATAGGAAGTGATAATGTGTATCTTAAAAGTATTAAATCGCATGGTTTTAAATCATTTGCTGATGTAACCCAAATTGATTTAAAAGAGGGAATAACGGGAATTGTTGGTCCTAATGGTAGTGGTAAAAGTAATATTGTTGATGCTGTTAAATGGGTTTTAGGCGAACAATCTTTAAAAGCCTTAAGAGGAAATCAAGCCATGAGTGATGTTATCTTTGCGGGAAGTAAATCTCGCAATCCTTTAAACAGAGCTTATGTTAGTTTAGTTTTTGATAATTCGGATAAATATTTAAATACTGAATTTGCTACTTTAGAAATTAAAAGAGTTTTATATAAAAGTGGCGAAAATGAATATTTTATTAATAATGCTAAAGTTCGTTTAAAAGACATAACGGATTTATTTATTGATAGTGGCGCCGGAAAAGAATCTTTTAATATAATTTCTCAAGGTACAGTAGCTGATATTATTAATAATAAACCAGAAGACCGCCGCGTTATTTTTGAAAGTGCATCAGGAGTTTTAAAATATAAAAAACGCAAAGAAGAAACAAATCGCAAATTATTAAAAGTTAAAGATAATTTAGAAAAAATTGAATTAATTATTAATGAACTTAAAGATAATCGCGACAATTTAGAACATCAAGCAATGATTGCCCAAAAATATTTACAACAAAAACAAGATTTAGAAAAGTTAGAAATTGCTTTAATTGCTGAGGAAATAACTAATCATAATAATAATTATTTAAAATTAAAACAAGAAGTAGAAAACTTAAATACTTCAATTGAACAAATATCTTTTACTTCAGATAAAGATACATCTTTAATTGAAAATTTAAAATTAGAAAATATTAAATTAGATGAACAAATAAATTCTTTAAATGACCAAATCTTAAATTTAAATAAAGAAATATCAATGTTAAATAGTGAAAAACAAGTGACAATTGAAAGACAAAAATATCAAGTGGAAGATGCGAAATTACAAACTAATATTGTTAATTTAAAAGAAGAAGAATTAACCTTAAATAAAAATATTAAAACTTTAGAAAAAGAAATAGAAATATTTAAAGAAAATAAAGATAAAGAAGAAAAAGAATATAATGATATTTTAAAAATTTATCAAAACATAAGTAATGAAAATAATTCTTTAAATAATACTTTATTAACTTTAGAAAAAGAATGTTTAATGCTTAATAATCAAATAGAAATTTTAGAAGATAATTTAAAGCAAAATGAGAAAGTACCTTTGGCCATTAAAGCAGTTTTAGGTAATTTACGATTAAAAGGAATTCATAATATTATTGGTAATTTAATTGAAGTAGATTCCAAATTTGCTCAAGCTATTGATACGGCTTTAGGATATTCGGCAAATATAATTGTGGTTGATAATGAAAAGGCTGCCAAAGAAGCAATTAATTATTTAAAAATGCAAAAATTAGGAAGAGCCACTTTTTTTCCTCTTAATATTATTCAAGGAAAAAGTATTAATCAAAATGAATTAGATAATTTAAAAGAAGTAGAGGGTTTTATCGGAATTGCTGCTAATCTTGTTTCTTATGATGATAAATATCAAAATATAATAGCTAATCAATTAGGAAATGTTTTAGTTGTTGATAATATTGATACTTTAAATAAAGTAGGAAAACTTCTTAAATATCGTTATCGAGTTGTTTCTTTAGATGGGGAAATTTTACATACAGGTGGAGCTTTAACTGGCGGAGCAACTAAAAATAATAATAATAGTTTAATTATGTTAAAAGAAAAATTAAATACTTTAAAAAATCAAAAACAAATTAAAGATAATGAAAAAGAAAATATTAAAAATAAATTAATCGAAATTACTCAAAATACTAATCTTAATTTAACTAAATTACAACAAGAAAAAGAAAAATTAAATAATATTTTAGAAAATATTAATCAAAAAAATCTTACATTAAATGAATTAAAAGAAAGATATCAAACTAAAATAAAAGAATTAGAAGGAACTAAAAATCTTCAAGAAAATAAATTAGATGCTAAATTACAAGAAATATTAGAAACTTATTATCAAAAAAATGGGGAAAAAGAAAGTTTAGAAAAAGAATTAGATAATTTAAAAAATCAAAAAAATGAAACATTTTTAAAATTAAATGATTTAGAAAAAGAAAAGAGTGCAAAGAATAGTAATTATAATGAATTAATGAAACAATTAAAAAATAAAGAAGTTGAATTAGGTAAATTAGATGTTTTATTAGATAATCTTCTAAATACTTTAAATGAAACATATAATATGACGTATGAAAAAGCAGCTAGGGATTATCCTTTAGAAGTAAATAAAAATGAAGCGAAGCAACAAATTAGTTTATTTAAAAAAGAAATTGAAAAGTATGGAGAAGTAAATACAGGAGCTATTGCGGAGTTTGCTCGCGTTGAAGAACGTTATACTTTCTTAACTAAGCAAAAAGCCGATTTAGAAAATTCGATTGTTAGTTTAAATGAAGTTATTGACCAAATGGATAATATTATGGTAACGAGATTTACACAAACTTTCCAAAAAATTCAACAAGAATTTAAAGAAGTATTTAAAAAATTATTTAAAGGAGGAGAGGGGACTTTAAAGTTAACTGACCCTGATAATATTTTAGAAACAGGAATAGAAATTATTGCCCAACCTCCGGGAAAAAAATTAAATTCGATAGGTCTTTTATCCGGTGGCGAAAAGACTTTAACAGCAATTAGTCTACTATTTGCTATATTAAATGTTAATCCGGTTCCATTTGTTATTTTAGACGAAGTCGAAGCCGCTTTAGATGAAGCTAATGTTGAAATGTTTGGAAAATATTTATTAGAAAAAAAAGATAAAAGTCAATTTATTATTATTACTCATAAGAAAAAAACTATGGAATATGCTGATGTTTTATATGGAATTACGATGCAAGAAAGTGGAATTAGTAAATTAGTTAGTGTCAAATTAGAAAATTTGTAGTATAATAAAAAACGTTTAGGTGGGGTTATGATGAAAAAAGAGAAAATGATGACAATTAAAATTTATATCTTAGTAGGGTTGTTATTGCTTTCTCTTTTTGTTGCTTTAATTTACATCAAAAAATTTCATCAAACTCCTAATAAAGTAACAAGTAAAGTCGTTGAAAATAAAAAAGAACCAATCGAAGAAATTAATACGGAAGAAGAAATTGATGTTAATTCCGATATTGCCTTAGAATTTATTAATAAAATAAATATTTTTGATTCCATTAAAGCCGGAAGTTATTATGGTTATTTTTATAATCAAGATTATTTAGATATAAATAATATTTCTAATGATGCTAAAATTATGATTGGTATAGCCCAAAATAAAAATTTTAAAAATGATTTTATTAATGCTACTTATGAGGCTCAAGCTCCGGATGGAACATCTTTAAATGTTATAATTTTAGCTAAAGATGAAGTCGAAGAGGGTATTAATAGTTTTTTTGGTCCTTCAACTGTTTATCAAGATGAAAATTTAAAAGATGCTAATAGTGACTATTGTGGTTTTTCCGGTTTTGCTTTTGATGAAACCCGTAATGTTTATATGAATAATCCGCTTAGTTGTAATGGTTTTCCTAATCCTTATATTGATACTAAAGTAATAAGAGTATTTAAAACCGGAAAAAATATTGAAATATATTTAAAGATAGCTTATATAAAATATGATGCTAATAATGAAGATGATGTTATTAAATATGTATATACTAATAATAATGCCAATAACTATTTAGAAGCTCATCATATTTTAACCGATAATTCCTATAAAATAGATAATATTTTAGATAAGTTAGATACTTTTAAATTTACTTTTACATTAAATAGTAATAATTATTATTACTTTAATAAAGTCGAAAAAATAAAATAGGATAAATTCCTATTTTAAATTTCCCGAAAATCTTGAATTTTATAAGGTTTAGTTTCTAATTTATCGACAAATAATATGCCATCTAAATGATCTATTTCATGTTGAAAAGCTACGGCAATATCTTCGCGAACTCGAATAGTGTATTCTTGCCCATTTTCATCATAAGCTTTAACACGAATGCGAGCATGGCGCGGAACAATTCCTTCCACTGCGCGATTTACACTTAAACAACCTTCACCTTCACCAACATAAATCATTTCTTCACTTTTACTAATAATTTGGGGATTAATAACTACATAATTTTTAAAAGTTTTATCTTCTAATTCTTCAACAATCACAAAAATTCTTTTGAGTTTACCAATTTGCACATAAGCAAGACCCATTCCAGCTCTTAAATTATATTTTTCACTTTCTTCAGGAATTTGGGACATAGTTAAATAAGTAATCATATCTTTAATATCTTGTTTTTCTTCTTTAGTTAAAGGAAAAGTTACTTCTTTACTTTTTTGTCTTAAAATTTTTTCTTTTTCATCTAAAATAGTTATCTTTGGTAATTGCATTTTTTTCACCCCAAACATGCCATTATTTTAACAAAATATTACAAATAAAGCAAATTAGTTGCAATTTAAAATATTTTTGGTTATGATTAAAAGAGAATTGGAGTCGATTTATATGAACTTTTGTAATGATTATCATTTTTTAGAAGGAGTAAGAATTATTAGTTTTGTTATTACCATTTTAAAAATAGTTATTCCTATTTTATTAGTAGGATTCGGAACATATGATTTTATTCAAAGTGTAATTAATCCTGACAAAAATGGTTTAAATGAAAAAGCTAAAGCTTTTGCCATGCGAATTGCTAGTGCTTTTATTATCTTTTTCTTACCAACAATTATTACTACTATCTTTTCTATGGTAAGTAGTGTTTCTACACAATTATTACCTTTAAATGATTGTTTAAAAAATGCTAATAAAGGTTATATTGAACAATTAAAAATTGCTAAAAAAAGAGAGCAAGAAGAACTGCAAGCTAAAACTCAAACTTATAAAAGTGGCTATGATAAAAATAAATATAAAAAAGTTGGTTCTAATGCAGATATTTTAGAAGTAGCTGAAAAGTTATGGAAAATAGTAGCAAATGGTAATTTTACTTATGGAGGTACCCCAATTCCGCCAACCGATGTGATTGATTGTAGTGGTTTTGTTTCTTGGATTTTATATGAATATGGTTTTAACGATGAATTTAATTATCAACATGTTACGCAACAATTTTATACAACTAATTGGAATGAAAAATTTGGTTGGGAAGAAGTGCCAGTAGGAGCGGGAGAAGATGTAACATCTAAACTTCAACCAGGTGATATACTTGTTCGTGATGATGGTTCAAATAATGGTCACATGAATATTACCGTTTCAGTTGATAATGGTAAAGTTATGTCTTATGATTGTGGCGATACAACAGGACAAACTTGGCGAAATTCTGGCGGTAATCCGGTAGATAAAACCCGATTTGCGGCAAGTGATTCACGTCCTGGTAAAATAATTAGAGTTACTACTAAACCAAGTTAAAAATTAATCTTGAAAAGAATTTATATTTTTATGACATTTTTCTAGTATATTGTTAGTTTCATCAATAAAATCAAAAATTTTATCTTCTAGAAAATCACACTTAGAACTATTTTGACATTCAAAATTATTTGCTTGGAGATTATATTTTATAGTCGTAAAATCAGAATTTAAACTGTAATAACCACTAATAATTAAAGTTTTTAAATTAAAATTTAAAGATAAACTATAAATACTATTATTTTCAGCCGCCTCATCATTTAAAGTCATTATTGAAGAAGATGTATCGAATATTAAAGAATTAGTTTTCTTGGTGGAAGAATTACTTTTTAGATATTCTTCTTGTGATAATCCTTCTTTAATTAATTCATATTGATGAGTATTAATTTCTTTAAAACCATAATCTTGTAAATATTTTTCCATTTTTACTAATTCAACTTTTGGATTTTTATAAAATAGACAACCACCAAGTAATAATATAAATAAACAGCAACAAATAATAATTATTATTTTTTTATTCATTTAGAATTATCCTCTCTAATTAAATTATAATATAAAAATAATTTATAATAAATTAAAATTTGTCATTTATTAAAAATTATTGTATTATTTTAGACGAAAGGGTATTTTTATGGATATAAATTTATGTACAGATTATCATTTTTTAGAAGGATTAAGAATTGTAAAATTTATGATTACAATTTTAAAAATAGTTATTCCTATTCTGTTAGTTGGCTTTGGTGCTTATGATTATATGCAGAGTGTACTTAATCCTGATAAAAATAGTTTAGCTAATCAAACAAAAAAACTAGCTATGCGTATTACTAGTGCTTTATTAATATTTCTGTTGCCAACTATTATTAGTGTAGTATTTAATCTATTAGAGAATTTTTCTGATATAGCATATGTTTTGATGACATGTTCAGGAAATGCTGAGGAAAAAATTATTAAAGAGTTAAAAAATGCTGAAAAAGAACGTTTAAATGCTTTAAATTATAAAAGTAATAATTATGTTGCAAAGTATGATTCTTCAAAATACGTTTTAAAAAAATCAAGTAGCTCTGGAGAGAGTAGTATGTATTCATTTATTATGAACTATGAAGGGCATACTGATTATTGTGATTCAGCTGGAACAAAATATAAAGCTGTTGATATCGGAGATGGGGCGGCAACAATTGGATATGGAATAACTAATCATATTTTTGATGTTAAAGTTGGTGATTGTATTGATACGCAAATTGTTGATGATTATTTTATGAAACATGTTGATGAAAAAAAGACTATGATTGAGAATTTAGTTAAATCAACAAATATAACTGATTGGGATGATGCTAAATCTACAGCTGCTATATCATTAGCTTATAATTGCGGTGATTCATATGGTCAAAAATTAGTTCAAAGTTATGCTGCTTCCGGAAATGATGGGGCTTTAGGGGTTTTTAAATCTTGTACCCATGCCGGAAATGGTAACGATGCCTTTACTGAGGGGTTAAAAACAAGACGAGATGGCGAATATGAATTATTTACTACTGGCAATTATGATATTGGATTTTATGAAAGACAAAGAAAATACATTCCATAATAAAAACCTACTTTCGTAGGTCTTTTTATTTTATTTAATTAATTGTTATTCCACCAGCCGGCACCGATGATTATAACAAGAAGAATAAATAAGACAATCCAGATAGCTGCTCCTATACCATAACCTGAAGTATATCCAGCATATCCGCCGCCACAGGGAGCTTGATATCCGCCACCATAGTAGCCATTATTTCCATAATAATACATATATATACCTCCTTTAATGTATCTACTATAATGTATTAAAACTTTGCTTTTTTTGACATTAAAATGTCCTAATTTTTTGAAAATAAGTTTTTTGTTCCTATATTTTATGGTATGATTAGACTAGGTGGTGCTATGAAAAAGTTATTTACTAAGTTAGATAAACCATTACTTATTATGACTATTTTATATTCTATCTTAGGGTTAATTATGATTTTTTCCGCATCAAGTATCTCAGCGGTCGTCCGTTATCATCAAAACTCATCTTATTTTTTTGTTAGACAAGCTTTATTTATTGCGGCCGGGTTATTTGTTGGTTTTGTGTTTGTTTTAAGAATGCCAACTAGTAAATATAAAATGTTTGTGCCTTTACTTTTACTGGGAATTATTGCCAGTTTAGTCGGTTTACGAATGTATGGCTCGATTGGTAATGGGGCCCAGAGTTGGTATAAATTAGGACCAATTAATATTCAACCGACAGAGTTTGCTAAAAGTATTGTCATAATTTATTTAGCTGTCTTTTTTAGTACGCAAAGTCGGAAGAAAAATCCAAAACCCTTGGCTTTTTTAAAACCTTTAGCTATTTGTATCGTGATTTTTGCTTTAATCTTATTACAACCCGATTTAGGTGGAGCTTTAATTATTGGAGGAATTGTTTTCTTTATTTTTTTTGCTATCCCCATGCGGCGGAATCATAAAGCTGTCTTTGTTAAGGTTTTAGGTATTGGAGCGATTATTGCCGGAATAGCGATAATTTATTTTGGTAATAATTTACTTAGTGAATATCAAATATCACGTTTGCAATTTAAAGAACCATGTACTAGATACATGGAAGAAACCGGTTATCAAGTTTGTAATGGTTTTATTGCCATTCATAATGGGGGTCTAACTGGGGTGGGTTTAGGTAATTCAACGCAAAAATATTTATATTTACCCGAAGCTCATACCGATTTTATCTTTGCCATTATTACGGAAGAGTTGGGAGTTATTTTTGCTATCATGGTTATTTTCGGCTATGCCTATATGTTATATCGTATTTTAAAAATTTCCAAAGAAGCGGAAACTTTACGCGGGTCAATTTTATGTTATGGAACATTTTTATTCTTGCTTTTACATATTTTAATAAATCTTTTAGGAATTTTAGCCATTATTCCTTTAACCGGAGTTCCTCTTCCTTTATTAAGTTATGGAGGTAGTTTTAATTTAAATATTTTATTTATGTTATTTGTTGTTCAAAGAGTAGCTATTGAAAACAAAAATTTAAAAAATAAAAGAGAACTAGATAGTATTTAGTTACTCACTTTATTTGCAGCTTCCCCATAAGCGCGGATTAAACCACCGGTTCCTAATTTTATGCCCCCAAAGATTCTAACTACAGCAATTAAAACATGATTTAATTGCTTTCTTTCAATAATATTTAAAATTGGACCTCCGGCTGTATTAGTTGGTTCTTTATCATCATTTTTTTTAACTTTCATTTCTATTTTATAAGCATAAGGAATATGTCGAGCTTTTTTATATTCTTTTTTTAAATTAGTTAAAATTAATTTAACTTCATCTTCACTATTAACTTCATACATTAATCCAATAAACTTTGATTTTTTAATAATTATTTCTTCTTTTTTAATTAATTTCATTTATAATCCCTCAAAAATAATTATAACAAGTTTATTTAAACTTGTCATTTATTGAGACTTGTGCTAATATATTACCCACTGGGAGGTAGTAAAATGTTAAATTTTGAAATTTATTTAGAAAGAGTAGAAAAAGTTAAACAAGGTTTAGAAGGATTAGATACTGTAATTTTAGAAAATTTACCAATGAGTAAAACTTTATATGGTGAAATGTATTTATATTATTTAAATCCATTTAAAATCAGTGGTAATGTTTTAACACCACTTTATAGTGAAGAAGCTATTAAAAGAATAATAGAACAAGATCTTAATTTAGAGACATTAAATAAATTATTATTTCCAATTTGTGTAAATTATAATGAGATTAATGAAAAGGAAATATTAAATCCTAATGTTAAGATAGCTATTTTAATTTCTATTATTCGTCGTCGTTTAATTGAAGAAAAATTAAATGAAATTTATCAAGAACAACGCGAAGCTCTTTCAAATCAAAATGTTGTTAAAAGATTAGTACACCAAATGCAAAATAATAATCAATAATATCAAAAAAATGTAAACTAATTTGTTTACTTTTTTTTATTGTGATAAAATAAATAATGGTGATGCTATGAAAAATGTCATGGATCGAATAAGCGAATATACAATGGAAGAATTAATGGGTGATAGATTTGGTAAATATGCTAAATATATTATTCAAGATCGCGCTATTCCGGATGTTAGAGATGGATTAAAACCCGTGCAAAGACGGATTTTATATGCAATGTATAAAAATAAAAATGTTTATGAACATGGCTTTGTTAAAAGTGCTCAAACAGTTGGGGAAGTTATCGGTAAATATCATCCCCATGGTGATACATCTGTTTATGAAGCCATGGTTAGAATGAGTCAAGATTGGAAACAGGGCAGTATTTATATTGAATTTCAAGGTAACAATGGTTCAATTGACGGCGATCCTCCAGCTGCTTATCGTTATACCGAAGCTAAATTAGCCAAAATTAGTAATGAAATGTTAAGAGACATTGAAAAAGATACCGTTGAAATGACTAAGACTTTTGATGATTCACGGGAAGAACCAACAGTTATGCCTTGTCGTTTTCCCAATCTTTTACTAAATGGTGCCAATGGTATTTCGGCGGGTTATGCCACAAATATTCCACCTCATAATTTAGGGGAATTAATTGATGCGACGATTAAATTAATTGAAAAACCAGAGACGAAATTAGACGAAATTATGAAAATCGTTAAAGGACCTGATTTTCCTACCGGGGGAATTGTCTATGGAGCTAATGGTCTAAATGATGCTTATAGTACAGGAAAAGGAAAAATTATTGTTCGTTCGCGTTATACTTATGAAAAACAAAAAGGAAAAGAACAAATAATTATTACCGAAATTCCTTTTGAAGTTAATAAAGCTTTATTAGTGCGAAAAATTAATGAAATTAGAATTGATAAAAAAATTGAGGGCATTGCTGAAGTTCGTGATGAATCTGATAAAGAAGGTTTAAGAATAGCTATTGATTTAAAATCCGGAGCTGATAAACAAACAATAACTAACTATTTACTTAAAAATACGGATTTACAAGTTTCTTATTCTTTTAACATGGTAGCTATTGAAAATAAAAGACCAAAACAATTAGGTTTAATTCCTATTTTAAAAGCTTATATTGCTCATCAAGAAGAAGTTGTCACGAGAAGAACAAAATTTGACTATGATTTTGCTTCCCGTAAATTGCATATTACGGAAGGGTTAGTTAAAGCATTAGCTATTTTAGATGAAGTAATTAGAGTTATTCGGGCCAGTAAAAATAAAGCTGATGCTAAAGTTAATTTAATGAATGAATTTGCTTTTACCGAAAAACAAGCCACAGCTATTTTAGATTTACAATTATATCGTTTAACTAATTTAGATGTTATTGAATTAGAAGAAGAACTAGCTAATCTCCAAAAAGTAATTGCTTTCTTACAAAGTATTTTAGATAGTGAAGAAATGTTACATAAAGTTATTAAAGATGAACTTAAAAAGATTAAAAAAGAATATAGTAAACCTCGTAAAACCGATATTGTGGCCGAAATTGAAGAAATTAAATTAGATATGAAAACAATGATTCCCGAATATAATGTGGTGGTTATCGTAACTAATGAAGGCTATGTTAAAAAAGTTAATTTAAAATCATTTGCGCAGGCAAATGGGGAAGAGACTACTTTAAAACCAGGAGATTATGTTAAAGGTTTATATGAAGTAACTACTTTAGATACTATTATGTTATTTACTAATTTAGGTCGTTATTTATATGTTCCTGTTCATGCTATTCCGGATGGAAAATATAAAGAATTAGGTAAACATATTAATAATATCATTGCTTTAGACCAAGACGAATTTGTTATTGCTTCTTATGTTGTTCATAATCCGCAAAAAGAATTAGTTATGACTACTAAAAATGGTCAAGTTAAAAGAACTGTAGTTAAAGATTTTGAAGTATCAAGATACTCAAAACCTTTAACAGCTATGAAATTAAAAGACAATGATGAATTAATTAGTGTAGAAGAAGCCAGTGAGGAAATTTTACTTGTTACTAAAACTGGTTATTACTTAAAATTTAAAACAGCCGAAATTCCGTTAGTAGGTGTTAAAGCGAGTGGGGTTAAAGGCGTAAATTTAAAAGAAGATGAAGTAATTAATGGTCTTGCTTTAAAACCAGATTCCCTTTATATCAATATCTTTACCAATAACAAAACTGCTAAGCGTATTAAAGTTAGTGATTTAACTTTAGCCACAAGAGCAAAACGCGGCAGTACATTAATGAAAAAGACGAAAACTGTCAATTATGAAATCATTAAAGCTTTACAAACAGATAGTAAAGATGAAATTGCGATTAAATCAGATAGTGAAATTAAAGTTTTAAAAAATAGTGATATTCCGATTATGGATTTAGCTTCAACTGGTTCAGCTATTAGTAAATACAATTTAGATGATGTTTTTGTTAAAACTGAATTAATTTCTTATTTAAAAACTAAAGAAAAGAAAGAAGAAATTAAAGAAGAGGCAAAAGAACAAATAGAAGAACTAACAATCGATGATTTTATTGAAGATTTTAAAATATAAATTAGTAGATTTAATATTTACTAATTTTTTCTTATATTTATAAAGATTAAGACCAAACTAATATTGGTGATAATTATGCCTAATATTAAAAGTTCAATTAGTTTTGGAATGGTTTATATTCCTATTGGATATTCTCCTTTACTTAAACCAAATGAATTATCTTTTCATTTACTTGATAAAAAAACTATGTCCAGAATTAAATATAAAAAAGTTAGTAGTTTAGATGAAAATCATGAAGTTTTAAGTAAAGATATTGTTAAAGGTTATGAATATGATGATGATAAATTTGTCATTATGGAAGATAAAGATTTTGAAAAAATAAAAACGGAAAAAGATAAAAATATTGTTATTGAAAAATTTGTTAATCTTAAAGATATAGATCCTAAATATTTTGATCGTCCTTATCAAATAACTCCAACGGGAGCAGAGCACGCTTGTTTGCTTTTAGCTAAAGCGATGGAAAATAAACAAAAAGTTGGTCTAGCTAAAACAGTTATTGGTCAAAAAGAAACTTTAGTTATTATTAGAAGTAAAAATAATCAATTATATCTAAATACTTTATTTTTTGAAGATGAATTACGAAAACCTAAAGAAGAAAATATTAAAGATAATATTTCCAAAGAAGAATTAAAAATGGCCGAAGAATTAATTGATAATTTAAGTGGTTCTTTTAAACCAAGTGATTATCAAGATTTATATCAAGAAAAATTATTAAAAGCGATTGAAAAAAAGATAGCTGGGAAAAAAATTACCAAAACTAAAGAAATTAAAAGTAAAAAAATTACTAATCTTATGGAAGCTTTAACGGAAAGTATTAAAGCCACAAGTAAAAAGGAGAAGAAAAAATAATGAATATTTTTAAAGAAAGAAAAGCTTTACCCATGCTTTTAAAACAAGGAAAAGTTTTTGATAATGAAAATTATATTTATGAAATGAAATTTGATGGTTTTCGCACAATTATCTATTTAGATAATCATCATATTGAAATTAGAAGTCGGAATAATAAAGATGTTACCAAGCTATATCCGGAATTAAAAAGTCTAATTAATTGTAGTCAGAAAAATTGTATTTTAGATGGGGAATTAATTGTAATGGGAGATAATGGTCCCGATTTTTTTAAAATGCAAAAAAGAGGTAGATTAAAAATAGCTAGTAAAATTAAACAAGCTTCTATTGATAATCCGGTTTGTTTTATAGCTTTTGATATTTTATATTATGATAAAAATGATTTAACTAATCTTCCGCTTTTTAAAAGAAAAGAATATTTAGATAAATATATTAAAGAAAATGATTATTTAATTAAAACAAAATATATTAAAAAAGAAGGTAAAAAATTATTTAACGAAATTAAGAAAAAAGGTTTAGAAGGTGTAGTAGCTAAAAAAATAGATAGTCCTTATTTACTTGGAAAAAGAGTTGATTTTTGGGTTAAATTTAAAGCTATTAAAGAAGAAGATTTTTTTATTTTAGGCTATAAAGTTATTAATCAAGAAATTAAAACTATTTTAATTGGAAAAAAATTAAATAATAAAATTATTTATTATGGCGAAGTAAATTTTCCTAATAAAGATAATCAAGAATATTTAGAAAACTATGCCAAAACTAATCAAGTAAATAAACCTTATTTTCCTTTAAAAAATATTATTTGGTTGAAACTATCTTTAAAAGCAACTATTCGTTTTAAAGAAGTTACGGCTAGTAATAATTTAAGACATGCTACTTTTATGAAATTTGTTTAAAAAATTCTTGTTTATTATTGACTGAATACGAAAAAATAGTATAATAATATTACTTTGAAGGAGGATAATATATGCTTGAAACTAAAATATTAGATGAAAAAGTATTAGACAATAAAAAAGTAATATTTCAAACTATTAAAAAAATTTATAATGATAAAGGGGACTTTTTAATTCGTCAAAAAATAATTTTACCTTATTTAACAGATGATGAGTTATTAGCAAGATATAGAAGAATTAAACCAATTGTTTCTATTGATGAAATATATTATTATTTAAAAAGATATAATGTTGATATGATGAGAAATCATTCTTATCTTTGGGATGTCCAAAAAGATATTAGAGAGCAAGTAGATATGAGCGATGCCCAAACTCTTGCTGAATTTCCATGTTATCATACTTATGGGTTTGTTGGCTACTTTAAACCTTCCATAGCGGAGATTCTTCAACAATTTCCTGATGATGTTTTAGATGAAGCAAATGCTTTTTATATGATTAGTTCACCAGAAAATGAATATGATTTAAATATGCAATCAGCAATAGTAAATGCAGGATGTCATCAATCAGTTGTCAAAGCCTTAAAATTAAAAAAGTAATCTACATGTAATTATATGTAGTTTTTTTAATTAATAAATTAAAAATCTTATATTTACCTTAAATTTATTAAAAAATATTTTAAATTAAGTTTTAGTATTGTATAATAAACAACTAAGGAGTGATAAAATGGTTAATTTACAACATAATTTAACAGTTGATGATTTAATAGTTGAGTACATGATTTATAAAGTAAATCATGGTTATGAGCCCAAATACTTAGCAAATGAGTTTATGGACTTTTTAAAATATTTTCAAACTAAAATGGAAGTAGTCGATGTTTTAGAAGATAAAGCGGAATTATTTAAAAGATTTATGGAACGTAAGTCTCAGCATGAATGGCAAGTTTTTAAAAATGAGTTTGCACCTCATATGGATATAGTTTATAGTAATGAAGATAATGATTATAAAATTACGGCAAATTATCGATTAAGTCGCTTTGATACAAGTGTTATAAATACTTATTTTATGTCTAAAGAATTTCAAACTAAAATTAGAAATATAATTGGTGAATATTTAAAAAAAATGCCTTTAAGAAAAATTGATGAAAATATTAATATGACTGATTCTTCTTTAATAATGGGTAAATATATTGCTAGTCAAATGTTACAAAATATTTGGGATAGCTATATTAACAAATTAGTAAAAAAATCAGAATGGCCAGTTCAATGTAAAGATATAAATAAATATTTATTAGAAATGGATTTAGCTGAAATTATTGGTCTTAAATCAATCAAAAAAGAATTATTAAACTTTTATAAAGATATTTCTAAAAGAGCAGCTATTTTATATCAACAAGATAATAATTTAAAAATAAGTAGTTGTAGTGGTAGTTATTTAGCTGATGCTAATTATAAATTTTTAATTAAAGGATATGAAGAAATTATTCATCTATATAAAGGTTTTTTAATTATTGATTTAAAAAAATCTACTTTTATAGAAAGTAAGCCAATTGATAGAGTTTATATGTTAGATGAAGATATTGATTATAGAACAATAACTAATAACATTGAAAATGATAAAGTTAAAAAATTAGTTCAAAATTTAGAAACAAAATTAAAATTAAATATTGTATAATAAACAACTAAGGAGTGATAAAATGGTTAATTTACAACATAATTTAACAGTTGATGATTTAATTGTTGAGTATATGATTTATAAAGTAAATCATGGTTATGAGCCCCAATACTTAGCAAGTGAATTTATGGACTTTTTAAAATATTTTCAAACTAAAATGGAGGTAGTCGATGTTTTAGAAGACAAAGCGGAGTTATTTAAAAGATTTATGGAACGTAAAACCCAATGTGATTGGCAACCAACTGACCCGCATATGGTTATTTCTTATAGTAATGAAGATAATGATTATAAAATTGCGGCGAATTATCGATTAAGTTGCTATGATAAAAGTGTCATAAATACTTATTTTATGGATGAAGGAATGAGCCAGTTTGATGATTATAAAGGAACTGCTTTTAAAATCAGAAATATTATAGGAGAGTATTTAGAAAGTCAACCTAAAAGAATAATTGATGAAAATACTAATATTGCTGATTTTTCTTTAATAGTAGGTAAATATCTGGCTGCCGGGATAATTGAAATTATTTGGACAAATCATATAAAGGAGCAAATTGAAAAACGCGAGTGGCCAGAACAATGTAAAGATATTGATAAATATTTATTTGAAATAGATTTAGCGGAGATTATTGGGCTTAAATCAATTAAAAAAGAATTATTAGATTTATATAAAGTTATTTCAAAAAGAATTGCAATTTTATATCAACAAGATAAAAATTTACAAATTAGTAATGGTAGTGGTAGTTATTTAGCTATGGCTAATTATAAATTATTAATTAATGGTTTTGAAGACACATTTAGAAAAGTATTTGGTCCCTATAAAAGTTCATTAGATATAAATTTAGTTACTCAAACATTAAAAGAAAGTCACGATATTGGCGGGAGTTACTTTTGGGATGATGATCCTGTTCTTAAAACAACAACTTCGCAAATTGGTGATGCCAAAACTAAAAAATTAGTTCAAAATCTAGAACAAAATTAAATTTAATTGCAAATGTTTAAAATTTTTTATAATACTATATTAAGAAAAGAGAAAATAAAATGAATAATATTAAAAATTTAATTAATGAGAATTTTGATAGATTTGTAAAATTAGTAAATATGGGTATTATCGATAAAAAAGATGCTCATAAATGTATAGTAGAAACTAATAATGCCGAATATATCTATTATTTTGCTCTGAAAATAAAAGAAGCTAATATTCCAGAATTAGAAAGTGCCATTATAAAAACTAATAATGCCGAATATATCTGTTTATTTGCTTTAACAATAGATGGAGCAGATACAGCAAAATTAGAAGAAGCGATTATTAAAACTAATAATGCCGAATATATCTATTTATTTGCATGGGAAGTAGAAGAAGCTAATATCCCAGAATTAGAAAGTGCCATTATAAAAACCAATAATGCTGAATATATCTATTTATTTGCTTTAGACATAAAAGGAGCTAACATAACCAAATTAGAAGATGCTATCATTAAAACCCAAAATGCTCAGTATATCTATTTATTTGCTGAAAATGTCAAAGGAACAAATATAAGAAGATTATTTCAAGCTTTACTAATTATTAAAGAAAAAGATTTTACAGTAGAGGAATATTTAATAGAGTTAAAGAACAGATATAAAGAATTAAATCACTTTTCAAATGATGCATTGAATTTAATAGAAAACAATGAAAATAAAGAAAAATATGCTAATTTATTTCAAGAAGAAAGCCCAACTAGAAAGCTCGTAAAATAAAGTAAAAGAGAAAATTTATATTTGCTATTTTTCTTTTTTATTTATATAATATAGAAGAAATGCCAAGAACTAGAGGAGTAAATAAATTCTTTTTAAAAAGAGAGTTAGTGGTTGGTGAAAACTAATAAAAAGATTTATTGAAAGTAGCTAGGGAGCAGATTATTTGAAATATAGTAGAGTAATTCGTTTAATGTAGCGTTAATACAAAGAGGCAAATTTAATTTGTGAAAAAAGGTGGTACCACGTTTAATAACGTCCTTTATAAAGGTACTTTTTTAATGGTCAGTAGCTGAACATATTTATGGAACTTTAATATTAGCTATTGCTCTTGATAGTGAATATACTTTAGAAGTTGATTTATTAAAAGTTTTAAAAATGTTAATCTTACATGAAACAGAAGAAATATTAATGCCTGATTTTACCGTAAGAGCTGATATTACCCCTGAAGAAAAAATTAAAAGAGGGAAAACTTGTGTTCATCAAGTAGTTAAAGATTTATTAAAAGCTCAGGAAATAGAAGAATTATTAAATGAATATAATGAAAGAAAAACTAAAGAAGCTAAATTTTGTTACTTGATTGATAAAATTGAATGTGATTTTCAAGCTAAAATTTATGACTTACAAGGAGTTATGGATTATGATAAAACCAAAGAAGATTTAAAATATTATGGAAATAGAGCTGAAGAAATTGTAAGAAATTCTTACACAGCTAGTGATTTTTGGATTGAATATGATAAGCCAAAATATCAAGATAATGAAATATTTAAAAATTTAATCGTAGATATTCAACAAATACCAAGATTAATAAAGGAGTGAAAATTATGTTAGATAAAAAATATAATCATTTAGAAGTTGAAAAAAATAAATATGAAATTTGGAAAGAAAAAGGTTATTTTAAAGCTGATAAAAAAGATAAACAACCATTTTGTATTGTTATTCCTCCTCCTAATGTAACGGGAAAATTACATTTAGGTCATGCATGGAATACCGCTTTACAAGATATTATTATTCGATTTAAAAGAATGCAAGGTTATGATGCTTTATGGCTACCAGGAATGGATCATGCTGGAATTGCAACTCAAGCTAAAGTTGATAAACGTTTAAAAGAATCTGGAATTAAACCAAGAGAAATGAGTAGGGAAGAATGGTTAAAACATGCTTGGTCATGGAAAAGTGAGTATGCTGAAAGTATCCATGCACAATGGGCTAAGTTAGGTTTATCTCTTGATTATTCACGCGAAAGATTTACGTTAGATGAGGGTTTAAATAAAGCAGTTAGACATGTTTTTGTCGATTTATACAATAAAGGTTTAATTTATCAAGGCGAAAAGATTATTAACTGGGATCCCATCCAAATGACCGCTTTATCTAATGAAGAAGTTATTTATAAAGAAGATAAAGGAGCTTTTTATCATCTTAAATATTATTTGGAAGATAAAAGTATGTATTTAGATGTTGCTACCACGCGCCCCGAAACCTTATTTGGTGATACGGCCGTAGCTGTTAATCCTGATGATGAACGGTACAAACATTTAATTGGCCAAAAAGTAATTTTACCAGTTGTGAATAAACTTATACCAATCATTGGTGATGAACATGCTGATCCGGAATTTGGCACCGGAGTTGTTAAAATTACGCCAGCGCATGATCCTAACGATTTTGAAGTAGGCCTACGCCATGATTTAGAAAGAATTATTGTCATGAATAAAGATGCCACTATGAATGAAAATGCGGTTGGTTATGAAGGTCTAACACGCGAAGAATGTCGCGAAAAATTAATTGCTAATTTAGAAAAACAAGATTTACTAATTAAAATTGAACCAATGACGCATAGTGTTGGCCATTCCGAAAGAAGTGATGTTCCTATTGAACCATATCTTTCTAAACAATGGTTTGTTAAAATGCGGCCTTTGGCTGACCATGTTTTAGAAAATCAAAAAAATAAAGAGACTAAAGTTAATTTTGTTCCTAAAAGATATGAAAAAATAATGAATCATTGGATGGAAATAACTTATGATTGGTGTATATCAAGACAACTATGGTGGGGTCATCGTATTCCCGCTTGGTATAAAGACGATCAAGTTTATGTAGGAATGAATCCTCCAAAAGAAGCTGGTTGGGTTCAAGATGAAGATGTTTTAGATACTTGGTTTTCTAGTGCTTTATGGCCATTTAGTACTTTAGGTTGGCCAGATGAAACAGAAGATTTTAAAAGATTTTATCCTAATAATGTTTTAGTAACAGGTTATGATATTATTCCTTTTTGGGTTAATAGAATGACTTTCCAAGGTTTAGAGTTTACGGGACAAAGACCATTTAAAGATTGCTTAATTCATGGTTTAATCCGTGATAAAGAGGGAAGAAAAATGTCTAAAAGTTTAGGCAATGGTGTTGATCCAATGGATGTTATTAATGACTATGGGGCTGATGCTTTAAGATTTTATCTAACTACTAGTGTAGCTAGTGGAACGGATTTAAGATATGATGAAGATAAAGTTAAATCAACTTGGAATTTTATTAATAAATTATGGAATGCTTCTCGTTTTGTTTTAATGAACTTAGAAGGTTTTAAAGAAGAAGATTATCATTTAGAAAATTTACGAAAAAGAGATAAATGGATAATTACAAAATTAAATCAAACTATTAAAAATGTAACTAAAGCTATGGAAAAATATGATTTTAATATTGCGGGATCTACTATTTATAGTTTTATTTGGGAAGATTTTTGTGATTGTTATATCGAAATGGCTAAATTTTCTAGCGAAGAAATTAGTACAAAATCAACATTATATTATTGTTTATTAAATATTTTAAAATTATTACATCCATTTATGCCTTATGTTACGGAAGAAATTTATTCAACTTTACCTTTTAAAGAAGAAGAATCTATTATGATTACATCTTATCCAACTTATAATAATAAATTAATTTTTAAAGAAGAAAGTGAAGTTATTGAAAATATTATTCGTTTTATTAAAACTTTCCGCAATATAAAAGCTGAAGCTAATATGGATAAATCTTTAAAAGTAAAATTTGAAAATAATAGTTCTTATGATTTAATTACCAAAATGCTTAAATTAGAAGAAAATATTATTGAAGATAATATAGATATAAAATCTTATGTTATTGAAGATGGTAATTATAAAATGACTGTTTATTTTGAAAAGAAAGAAACGGAAGAAGATTTAAAACTTCGCGAAAAACAAATTGAAAGTTTAAAACGAAGTATTGAAAGAAGAAAAAAATTATTAGCTAATGAAAATTATGTTAAAAAAGCACCAGAACATTTAGTTAAAGAAGAAAAAGAAAAATTAAAAGCTGAAGAAAAACAATTAGCTAATATGCTTGATTAAAAATAATTATAAAAATGTAAGTACACAACCTATCATCTACAAATGGAATTAAAATTGTCTTTTATTAAATTAAAAGTTTTTTAGTTCGCAATTGAAGATTAAAAATATATATTAAATATAAAAAAGTTTAGGTGATTTAATGCAAGGCAAAGTTATTAGCGTATTTGCTGGTTTAGGAAAAACAACTGTTGGAAAAAAATATTCTAATGTGTGTGATTTACAAAGTTCTCCATATAGATGTGATTACTCATTAATTGATAAAAATGATTATGAGAAAATGAAATATGATTCCTCAAGAATACCGAATCCAGAATGGCCTCATAATTATTTAAAAGCAATTTTAGAAGCTATGCAAAAATATGATATAGTATTAGTTCCATCTAGTTTAGATGTAAGAAAATTATTAACCGATAATAATATTGAGTTCTTATTTGTATTACCATCTAATGACATTGAAAATCGACAAAAATTATTAGAAAGATATAGGTTTAGAGGAAATAGTGAAGATTTAATTACTGATGTTATGTATAATTTTGATAATTGGAGCAGAAACCAAAATAATTATGACTATCCTATTATTGTTTTAGAAAAAGATAAATATTTAGAAGATTTATTAAAAGATATGGGAATTATATAGAATAATAGATTAATGATAAATATGAAGAATCAAAGTTGCGTAGTAAGTAAAACATCTTGTTTGCAATATTTAATTTTTTAAACAAGTGCTGAAAATGATTGACTTTTAAAAAAAGTCATAGTAAATTAAGAATACATATATGATTTATATGTAAAAAAGTGGTGATTCCAGCCATAAAATTGGAGCTTAAAAAAGCGGTGATTCCAGCCATAAAATTGGAGCTTAAAAAAGCGGTGATTCCAGCCATAAAATTGGAGTTTAAAAAAGAATTGATTAGAGACTTAACTCTAATCTTTTGATTTAAAGGAGGAAAATAATGTTTAATTTAGAAATAGTTAAAATTGATCCTAATTATTGTGATTATTTACGAAAGTTTGATTCCAAAATATATTATAATAAATATCAAAAAGAAAATAGACCATTTATTGGGGTTTTATTTAAAATAAAAAACATGAATTATTTTGCTCCTTTATCATCTCCTAAAGCTAAACATTTAGTGATGAAAAATACTATTGATTTAATAAAAATTAAAAATGGAGAATTAGGAGCAATAAATTTTAATAATATGATTCCTGTTCAAGAAAATAATTATGAAAGAATTGATTTAAATAGTTCAAATACTTTATATGCTAATCTTTTAAAACAACAATTAAAATGGTTAAATCAAAATAAAATTCAAATTAAAAAGAAAGCTTATAATTTATATAGATTATATAAAGAAGATAAATTATTAGCTAATATTCGAAATAGATGTTGTAATTTTATTTTATTAGAAGAGAAATGTTTTTTATATAATCAAAATTTAATCATGAATTAAGCATATTGACAATCAAATTGTAATAAGATATATTCTAAATAACAAAAGGAAGGAATAGATAAATGAAACATTTAGTTATTGTTGAGTCGCCAAGTAAAAGTAAAACAATTGAAAAATATTTGGGAAAAGACTATAAAGTTATCTCTAGTAAAGGCCATGTGCGTGATTTAGCTACTTCAGGTAAATTTGGTTTAGGCGTTGATGTGGAACATAATTTTGAACCAAATTATGTGCCTATTAAAGGAAAGAAAAAATTAATAACTGAAATGAAAAAAGATGTAGCAGCTTCAGATAAAGTTTATCTTGCAACCGACCCCGACCGTGAGGGAGAAGCAATTAGTTGGCACTTATATGATGCTTTAGGTTTAAAAGACAATGATTATGAAAGAGTAGAATTTCATGAAATTACGAAAGATGTCGTTAAAGATGCTTTTAATCATACCCGTAAGATTGATAATAATTTAGTTAAATCACAAGAAACTAGAAGAATAATCGATCGAATTATTGGTTTTAGATTGTCAAAATTAATGCAATCAAAAACGGGTGGCAAAAGTGCCGGAAGAGTGCAAAGTGTAGCTTTAAAATTAATTGTCGATCGTGAACGAGAAATAGAAGCTTTTAAAGAAGAAGAATATTATACTATTAAAGCTTTATTTGCTGATTTTGATGCTATGTTAGAAAAGTATCATGGTAAAAAAATTGAAATAAAAAGCTTAGTTGAAGCGGAGGAAATTTTAAGTAAATTATCTAATGCTTTTAAAATAGCTAATATTGAAAGTAAAGAAAAAAGTAAAAAAGGAAAAATGCCTTTTAAAACTTCTACTTTACAAAAAGATGCTTCTTCTAAACTAGGTTTTGGTTCCTCTAAAACCATGCGTATTGCTCAGAAGTTATATGAAGGTATTAATATTGGCAGTGAAACAACCGGTTTAATTACTTATATGCGTACGGATTCTTATCGTTTATCACCAGTTTTTATTGATGAAACTTTTAAATATATTAAAGATAATTTTGGTTCTCAATATGTTGGGGTCGTTAAAAAAGTTAAAAATGATGAAACTGCCCAAGATGCGCACGAAGCTATTCGTCCGACTAGTATTAGTCGAACTCCGGAAAGTCTTAAAAGTTATTTAACTCCCGATGAATATAAACTTTATAGTTTAATTTATTATCGCGCTTTAGCTTCTTTAATGAAAGATGCTAAAGTTAAAGCAACAAGTATAACTTTAGAAAATAATGGTTATCAATTTAAAGCTACTGGTAGTGTTTTAACTTTTGACGGTTATTTAAAAGTTTATAGTCCTTATGAAAAAAATGAAGATGTTATTTTACCAGATTTAACTAATTATAACAGTGATGTTATAATTGCTAAAGAAATTGCCAAAGAACAACATTTTACTAAACCACCAGCTAGATATAGTGAAGCTAGTTTAATTGATGAAATGGAAAATTTAGGAATAGGACGTCCTTCTACCTATGCTCCTACTATGGAAACAATTAAAGCTCGGGGTTATGTAACTATTGAAAATAAAAGATTTATTCCGACCCAAATTGGGATTGAAACAACTGATAAATTACAAGAGTTCTTTAGTAATATTATCAATGTAGAATATACGGCTAATATGGAAAAAGACTTAGATGAAATTGCTTTAAATAAATGTGATAATATTGCTGTTTTAAGAGATTTTTATAATGTTTTTGAACCGATTGTTGAAGATGCCTTTAAAAACATGGCGAAAAAAGAAGCGGAGAAAACGGGGGAAATGTGTCCGGAATGTGGTAATCCGTTAGTAGTTAGAAGAGGAAAATACGGAGAATTCGTTGCTTGTTCTAATTATCCAGAATGTAAATATATTAAAAAAGAAAAGAAAGAAATTAAAGAGATTATTGATTGTCCAAAATGTGACGGTAAAGTAGTAGAAAAAACAACCCGGCGTGGGAAGAAGTTTTGGGGATGTAATAAGTATCCTGATTGTGATTTTGCTACTTGGTATGAACCTACAGGAAATACTTGTCCAAAATGTCAGGGTTTAATGGTCATAAAACGGAAAAAAGAAGTATGTCTTAATTGCGATGAAGAAAAATAATTTGACATAATGTAAAAGAAAAGGTACAATATAGTTGTATTAAATGAAAGAAATTTCATATAATATTAAAAAGTCGGAAATACCCTTGCCAAAGTAGGGAGCTAAAAAAGTGGAATACCCTTGCCAAAGTAGGGAGCTAAAAAAGTGGAATACCCTTGCCAAAGTAGGGAGCTAAAAATGTAACTAGAGTAAGACTTCTCTAGTTTTAATTTTTAAATAATAATTTATAAATTTTAAAGCAGGAGGTTTTAGTGAAAAATTTAAAAATATACATTATAAATGAAGAATATATTAATTATTTAAGAAAATATGATTCTAAAGTTCCTTATAATAAAAGTAAACGTCCTTTTGTCGGGGTTGTTTATGAATATAATCATCATAATTATTTTGCTCCATTATCCTCTCCTAAGCCTAAACATTTAAAAATGAATGCAAATGCCTTAGATATTTTTAAAATAAAAGAGGGAACTTTAGGAATAGTTAATATTAATAATATGATTCCGGTTCCTAAATTTGTTTTAACGGAACTTTTACCACTAGTTAAAGAAGCAAAATATAAAGAATTAATTAAAAATCAATTAACTTTTTTAAATAAAAATAAAGCTAAATTAATGAAAAAAGTTACAGTTTATTATAATTTATATAATAAAAATTTATTAAGTTTTAATCAAAACAATCGAACATGTAATTATCATTTGTTAGAAGAAAAATGTGATGAATATCACTAAAATTTGCAATTTTAGTGATATTTTAATATAATTAAAAGCACAGGTGATACATATGAAAATAGAAACAGCTGAGTTAAGTACAACGGCTGTTAGAGTCAGCCAGTATCCTACTGATAATAAAAGTGAATTTTTATTAGTAGGTCGCAGTAATGTCGGAAAAAGTAGTTTTATTAACGCTTTAATAAATCGTAAAAACTATGCACGGACTAGTAGCAAACCAGGTAAAACCCAAACTTTAAATTTTTATTTAGTTAATAATAATTTTTATTTAGTTGATGTTCCTGGCTATGGCTTTGCTACTGTTAGTAAAGAAAAACAAAAAAAATTTGGTTTAATGATTGAAGAATATTTAAAAACTAGATCTAATTTAAAAAGAGTATTTTTACTTATTGACTATCGTCATAAACCAACGGAAGATGATTTACTTATGTATAATTATTTAAAATATTATAATGTTCCAGTTACTATAGTAGCTACTAAGTATGATAAAATAAATAAAAATTCTCGAGCTAAACAAGATAAAATAATTCTTGATTCTTTAGAAATTGCCCAAGGTGATAATATAGTGTTCTTTTCAGCCTTAAGTAAAAAAGGTCGAGATGAATTATATGTTATTATTTCTCAATATTTAGAAAGTGTATAATCACTTTCTATTTTCTTTGTAAAAAAAAGAATAATCTTGAATTTGTCAGTTGTGAAGAAGAAAAATCCTTATAAAGCCCTATGAACGCTGGCTAAAATAAGGATTTTTTT
>CANQLL010000013.1 GCA_947624705.1 uncultured Bacilli bacterium
TTTAAAGAAGAGGATGATTGGGATATGGGTAAATATACTGATGAAGAATTAAAAGCTGCTGTTAATGAGTTAAAAAGGTTAAGTGGTGATGTAGAAGTTATGGCTGCTTATGACAAAGAAATGGAAGAAAAGCTTGATCGGATTTTAATTAGACAAGCAGGTTTAGAAGAAGGTACTAAACAAGGCATTGAACAAGGTATTGAACAAACAACTTCTCAAGCGGCCTTAAACTTACATAAAAATGGTGTAAATAAAGATATAATTTGTAAATCTCTAAATATTACTTTAGAAGAATTAGACAAGATTTTAAAGAAGAACAACTAAACGTTGTTCTTTTTACTTATTGCAAAAAACAAATAAATTATCAATTAATTACATTAAAATGCAATAAAGTCACGTTTTATACTTTAGCTTTTTAATAATCTATTTAATTCGACAGCATATTCCATTGGCAATTCTTTTTTGAAATCCTGAATGAAACCCATAATTATTAATTCTTTGGCTTGATCTTCGGTTAATCCTTTTGACTCTAAATAAAATAATTGCTCAGCACTAACTTTAGAAACAGTAGCTTCATGTTCCAATGTACTTTTAAAATTACTTACGATATTTTTAGGATAGGTATCACTTCTAGAAATATTATCTAACAAAATAGTATCACATTTAATTGTCGCTTTACTACCTATTGCATTTTTACTAATATTCGTTGTTCCACGATAGTTAGCTATTCCTCCATCTTCAGCTATTGATTTACTAACAATGTTACTCTTCGTATTTTTCCCTAAATGAATCATCTTAGCTCCCGCATCTAAAATTTGATTCTTTTTAGCATAAGCAATACTAATGGAATTCCCTACGGCATTATTCCCTTTTAAAATACAAGAAGGATACTTCATTGTTACTTTACTACCAATATTGCCATCAACCCATTCCATTTGGCCATCATCTAAAACAATAGCTCTTTTCGTTACTAAATTATAAACATCTAAAGACCAATTTTGAATCGTCGAATAACGCATTTTGGCTTTCTTCCCCACAAATATTTCTACTACCCCGGCATGTAATGAATTAGCTGAATAAGTTGGAGCTGTACAACCCTCAATATATGAAAGCTCTGCTTCATCTTCTAAAATTATAATTGTTCTTTCAAATTGCCCTAAGGCTGCACTATTAATCCGAAAATAACTTTGCAAAGGCCGATCTAAACTTATTCCTTTGGGAATATATATAAACGAACCTCCACTCCATAGAGCGCCATTTAAAGCTGTAAATTTATTTTCATCATATTTAACTAAACTATTAAAATATTTTTTAAATAAATCAGGATGATTTTTTAAAGCTTCATCTGTGCTTTCAAAAATTACTTCTTGATTTTGATGTTTATGATAAAAAACTTCGCTTTCTATTTGATTACTTACTCCCTCTAAATATTCTTCCTCCGCTTTAATAACTCCTAAATTATCAAAAACTTCTTTAATATCTTTATTTACTTCTTGCCAATCATCAGTTTGTTTTTGATTTTCTTTTTTATAATAAACAATACTATCATAATCTAAATCTATCTTTGGACCAAAGTTAGGATCTTCCATTTTTAAAAAACATTCAAAAGATTTTAGACGAAAGTCTAACATCCATTTTGGTTCTTTTTTTTGTTTAGATAAATTTATGATAAATTCTTTAGATATTTTTTTCATAAGCATTCCCTTTAAAGATTATACTACCTTTTTAGCTGTTGATAAAGTCTAAAGTTTTTGCTAAAATATGATTAGGATAGGAGATGATTAAATGTTAAGTAAAATTAATGAAATAGTTTTAACATCTCTGAAAAATTATAATCCTAATTTTAAAGATTTAACTATTAATAACAATGTTTTAAGTTTAAATGAAGATTATCTTGTTTTAGAAAATTTTAATCTAGAAACTTTATTTGAAAGTTATCAATTAAAATTAGATTTATTAAATATGAATAGTAATGATTTATTTAAAATAATTAAATTAAATGTTAATTTATTTAATAGTAATAAAGGAGGTATATAATGCGACTTATTTCTGTTAATGAATTTATTAATGCTTGTAATCGTGATTTAAACGTTATTGAATTAGATTACTTTCTAAAGTATATGCAAGATGCGTATTCTATGCAACATTATTTAAATATAGATAATTTTAATCTTTTACAAAAATTTTTAGACTATGGTCGTAGTTTAGAAAATAATCCTAATTTAAATGAAACCCAAAAACAAGTTTTAATTCAATATGAAAAAATGAAGAATCAAAATACTACATCTTATACTAAAGAAGAAGAACAAGGAGTTACCCGTAAATATACTCCCAATGGATTTATTAGTGCAACTTTAATTATTTGTGTGACAATTTCTTTAGGATTATTTATTGCTTATTTATTTATATCTAAACTTTAAAAGACACCAAAAGTGCCTTTATTTTTTTTCAATCACAATTTTCATTGCTGTTTTAGCTTCGCCATCAATTTCAATATCATTAAATGATGGAATTATAACTATATCATCTCCACCGGGAGCTAAAAAACCACGTGCTATACAAACCGCTTTAATCGCTTGATTTAAAGAACCAGCTCCAATAGTTTGAATTTCCACTGTTCCTTTTTCCCGAAAAATATTGGCTATAGCTCCCGCTACTTTACTGGGATTTGATTTAGTCGATACTTTAAGTATTTCCATATTTCCTCCAATCTTTACAATTAAATATATGAGAGAAAAAAAGAAATAGAACTTTTTACTTTTCTATTTCTTTTTCCCATCTTGCATAAATTCCACAAGGTAATATTAAGTTACTATTATAAGTTTTAATTCCTAATTCATCAGAAGAAATAAAACCAGGATATTTTGAATTTAACCGTAAATTCAAAATATTTTCTAAAACAGTTTTTGAAAGACCAGTTGTATAAGAATTGATTAAGAATAAAATTGGATCATTACTTAAAAGTTGAGTACATAATCTAACTAAATTATCTAAATCTTTTTCAATATCCCACACTTCCCCATTAGACCCACGACCAAAAGAAGGCGGGTCCATTAAGATAATATCATATTTATGTTCTCTTCTAATTTCCCTTTTAACAAATTTAACAACATCATCAACTAAAAAACGAATAGGTTTATCTTCTAAGTTACATGATTTAACATTTTCTTTAGCCCAATCAATCATCCCTTTAGAAGAATCAACATGAACTACTTCAGCTCCTTCTTTTAACGCCGCAATAGAAGCTGCTCCGGTATAAGCAAATAAATTTAAAACTTTAACTTTACGTTTTGCGTTTTTTATTTTTGTTCTAATTAAATTCCAATTATAAGCTTGTTCGGGAAATAAACCCGTATGTTTAAAACCCATTAGTTTTAAATTAAAAGTTAAATCTTGATAATGAATTTGCCAATTAGGTAAAGAATTGGACCAAGCCCCACCCCCTTTATTACTTCTAGTATAAGTAGCATCAAGTTTAGAAGTATATTCTTGATCTTGCCAAATAATCTGCGGGTCAGGTCTTTTTAGAATAATACCATTCCAATTTTCAATTTTCATACCATTATGCATATTTAAGATTTGATATTCTTTAAAATCAGCAACAATTTTCAATTTAATCACCAAATATATAATAGCATTAAATAATTATTAAGTAAATTAATAATAAGCGACTCTGTCACTATCAGCGTATTGCCAAATTAAAAGATATTTGACATTTACTTGTCAAATATCTTTTATTATTCCGCCGGAACTTCTTCTCCATCGACATCAATAAATTGTTCTTCTAAAATTTCACTTGGTTCATCGCTTAAAAATTCTTTTTCAAGTTGAATTTGTATATCGCTATATTGTTTTGAACCTGTTCCAGCTGGGATTAATTTACCAATAATTACGTTTTCTTTTAATCCTCTTAACATATCTGTTTTACCCTTAATAGCAGCATCTGTTAAAACTCTTGTTGTTTCTTGGAATGAAGCTGCTGATAAGAATGAATCAGTTTCTAGAGATGATTTAGTAATACCTAACATGATTGGTCTTCCAGTGGCTGGAACGCCACCATTTAGAATTACTGGTCTATTACCTTCTGTGAATTCACGCATTGATACTGTAAGGCCAGCCACAAAATCAGTATCACCCTCATCAATAATCCGCATTTTATTAATCATTCGGCGCGCAATAATTTCGACGTGTTTATCCGAAATATCAACACCTTGAGATTTATAAACACTTTGAATTTCTTTTAAAATATATGTTTGGGCTGTAATTGGATCAGTTACGGCTAATAATTCTTTTGGTGAAATAGCTCCTTCGGTTAATTTATCACCAGCTTCAACTGTATCATTTAAATTAACCCTTAACTTCGCGCCATAACTTGTAACATGATCTCGAGCTTCAACATCGTTTTCAATAACAATTTTGTATTTACCATTAGTTTCCTCAATTAAAGATACTTTACCATTAATCTCCGCAATGGTCGCTTTAGCTTTTGGATTACGAGCTTCGAATAACTCTTCAACTCTTGGTAAACCTTGAGTAATATCGGCATCTCCACCATGAGCAACACCACCAGAGTGGAAAGTACGCATCGTAAGCTGAGTACCAGGTTCACCAATTGATTGGGCAGCCATAATACCAACAGCTTCCCCTGTTTCTACTAAGTTACCAGTCGCAAGGTTACGACCATAACAATGTTGACAAACACCATTTTCGGTTTTACAAGTTAAGATACTTCTAATTGTTACAGATTTAATACCGGCTTTTTCAATTTTAGCTACATCATTTTCGGTAATCATAACATCTTTATCCACAATAACTTCTTTAGTTTCCGGATTAATCACTTTCTTCGCTGTAAATCTTCCTAAAATTCTCTCAGCAAGTGGCTCAATAATCGCTCCACTTTTATCATCGACAAAGTCACTAACCTCAACACCCGTAATCGCTCCACAATCTTCTTCGCGCACAATAATATCTTGAGCTACATCAACAAGACGTCTTGTTAAGTAACCTGAATCGGCTGTACGTAAAGCAGTATCGGCTGAACCTTTACGAGCCCCATGAGTTGATAAGAAGAATTCAGAAACTGATAAGCCTTCCATAAAACATGATTTAATTGGAATTTCCACTGGTTCACCATTTGGTTTAGCCATACAACCACGCATACCAGCAAGTTGCGTAAAGTTTCCGGCATTACCACGGGCTCCACTATTCATCATCATGAAAATTGGATTTTTATGGTTACCTTCACTAATTTTCTTTAATTCATCTTCAACTTTATCTTTGGTATTATTCCAGATTTGAATTACATTGTTATAACGTTCTTCTTCCGTAATTAAACCTCTTTGGAATTGTTTATTAACTTTATCTACTGTTTCTTGCGCACTAGCAATTATTTCTTCTTTTTGATTACTTGTTACAACATCGCTCATTGAAACTGTAATTCCGGCGATTGTTGAATATTTAAAACCTAAATCTTTTAATTTATCAAGCATAATTGAAGTTTCGGTTGTTTTATATCTTTTAAATACTTGGGCAATTATCTTTTCCAAAGTTTTCTTAACAAATGGTTGAACTAAAGGCATTTCTTTAATAGCTGCTTTAATATCAGTTCCCATTTCTAAGAAATATTTATTTGGCGTAATACCTTCAATATTAGCATCAGTTCCCTCATTAACATAAGGAAATGAATCCGGTAATATTTCATTAAAGATTAATTTACCAGCTGTTGTCACAAGATATTTTTGTCTTTGTTCATCAGTAAATAATTTATGTTTAAAAGTATTAGTTGGCACTACAATTCTTGTATGTAAAGAAATTTCTCTTCTTTCATAAGCCATTAAGGCTTCATTAGCATTACGATAAACTTTACCTTCGTTTTCTAAGCCTTCTTCTTCAATCGTAATATAGTAATTTCCTAAAACCATATCTTGCGAAGGAGTAACAATTGGTTTTCCGTCTTTAGGGGATAGAATGTTATTAGCTCCAAGCATTAAAATTCGTGCTTCAGCTTTAGCCTCTTCGGAAAGAGGTACGTGCACAGCCATTTGGTCTCCATCGAAGTCCGCATTAAAAGCCGGACAAACTAATGGGTGAAGACGAATAGCTTTTCCACCAACTAAAACTGGTTCAAAGGCTTGAATACCAAGTCTATGAAGAGTTGGGGCCCGGTTTAACATTACTGGATGTTCGGTAATAACATCTTCAACTATATCCCAAACACATTCATCACGATTATCAATTAATTTTTTCGCTCCTTTAATGTTATGTGCTAAATCACGTTCAACTAAACCATGAATAACATGCGGTTTAAATAGTTCTAGAGCCATTTCTTTAGGAATACCACATTGATACATCTTCAAAGATGGACCAACAACGATAACAGAACGACCAGAATAGTCAACTCTCTTACCTAATAAGTTTTGACGGAAACGTCCTTGTTTACCTTTTAACATACTAGATAAAGATTTTAAAGCTCTATTTCCTGCGGCGGTTACACTTCTTCCTCTTCGACCATTATCAAATAATGAATCAACTGCTTCTTGTAACATTCTTTTTTCATTTTGCACAATGATAGTTGGAGCATTTAATTCTAATAATTTCTTTAAACGATTATTACGATTGATAATACGACGATATAAATCATTTAAATCACTAGTTGCAAAACGTCCACCGTCAAGTTGAATCATTGGCCGAAGCTCAGGAGGAATAACCGGTAAAACATCTAAAACCATCCATTCTGGTTTATTATTACTTTCTTGGAAAGCCACTAAACAATCTAGACGTTTAACTAACCGAATTCTTTTTTGACCTTGGGTATTTTCAAGTTCGGCTCTTAAATCTTCCACTTCTTTATCAATATCAACATCTTTAAGAAGTTTTTGGATAGCTTCTGCTCCCATTCCGACAGTAAATTCTGTCCCATATTTTTCGTAATAACTACGATATTCTTTATCAGATAAAATCTGTTTTTTCTCTAAAGGAGCATTTCCGGGATCAATGACAACATAACTAACAAAGTATAATACTTCTTCTAAATCCCGAGGGGACATGTCAAGAACAAGTCCCATTTTAGAAGGAACACCTTTAAAGAACCAAATGTGAGAGCAAGGAGAAGCTAGTTCAATATGTCCCATTCTTTCGCGACGCACTTTAGAACGAGTAACTTCTACTCCACATCGATCACAAACAACATTTTTATAACGTAATCTTTTATATTTTCCACATGAACATTCATAATCTTTAGTAGGACCAAAGATTTTTTCACAGAATAATCCATCTCTTTCTGGTTTTAATGTACGATAGTTGATTGTTTCTGGTTTTTTAACTTCACCATAAGACCAACTCCGAATTGTATCAGGAGAGGCAATTCCAATTTTTATTCCTTTAAAACGATTAACTTCTATCATTACATTTCACCTTCTTCTAATTTATCAAGAGGAAACTCTAAATCATCTAAATCAGGTTCAAAGTCATCTTCTTCCTCTTCCGTTTCTTCTTCTGTTTCTTCTACTTCTGGAAGAGGTTCTTCTTTTTCATCTACTTTTTCTTCTTTAATATTTGATAATTCATCAACTCTTATAGCTTCATCATTATCTTCATCATTTTCAATTGTTTTTAAATCAAGAAGATTATCATCAGTATCAAGAATTTGAATATTTAAACCTAAAGCTTGGAATTCTTTAATTAATACTCTAAAGCTTTCCGGAACTCCGGCTTGATTAACTGGTTTACCTTTAACTAAGGATTCATAAACTTTAACACGACCCACCACATCATCTGATTTAATCGTTAAGATTTCTTGAAGAACATGAGCTGCTCCATAAGCATATAGAGCCCAAACTTCCATTTCTCCAAATCTTTGTCCACCAAATTGGGCTTTACCACCAAGTGGTTGTTGCGTAACTAAAGAGTATGGACCAGTTGCCCGCGCATGTAGTTTATCATCAACCATATGATGAAGTTTAATCATGTACATAACACCAACAGAAACCCGATTTTCAAATGGTTCACCAGTTCGACCATTATAAAGAACAGTTTTACCATCCGCATCCATACCAGCTTCTTGCATTTGTTCTTTAATATCATCAATACTAGCCCCATCAAAGACTGGAGTAGCATAATGAACGCCTAATTTTTTACCAGCCATACCTAAATGTAATTCCAATATCTGACCAATATTCATTCGAGATGGAACACCAAGCGGATTTAAGATAACATCAACTGGCGTACCATCTGGTAAATATGGCATATCTTCTTCTGGTAAAACTAAAGAGATAACACCTTTATTACCATGCCGGCCTGACATCTTATCACCAACTTGAATTTTTCTTTTTTGCACAATATAAACGCGAATTACTTTAGAAACTCCTGGAGGTAGTTCATCACTATTTTCTTTAGTATAAACTTTAATATCATGAACAATACCATCTTCACCATGTTTAACTCTTAAAGAAGTATCGCGAACTTCTCTTGTTTTTTCACCAAAGATAGCATGTAATAATTTTTCTTCACTAGTAAGTTCTTGGACACCTTTTGGCGTAACTTTACCAACTAAGATATCTCCCTCATGAACTTCGGTACCAATTCTAACAATACCATTTTCATCAAGGTTTTTCCGAGCATCTTCAGAAACATTTGGAATATCACGCGTAATTTCCTCAGGTCCTAATTTAGTATCACGACAATCAATATCCGTTTGTTCAATATGAATTGAAGTATAAACATCATCTTTAACTAATCTTTCATTTAGAATAACAGCATCTTCATAGTTATAACCATTAAAAGTCATGAAAGCTACAGTCATATTTTTACCTAAAGCAAGTTCACCTTGTTCTGTGGAAGGCCCATCCGCAATAACCTCACCGCGATGTATAGCATCACCTTTTTTAACTAAAGGACGATGATTAACACAAGTTGAAGCATTGCTTCGTTCAAAGTTTGCTAAATAATATGTATCTTTACCCTTAGCATTTTTAACAATAATCTTTTTACCATCCGCATATTCTACTACGCCGTCAGCTTTAGCAACCACTGTAGAGCCTGAATCTCTAGCGGCGATATGTTCAACACCAGTTGCTACTATTGGAGCTTCTGTTTTAAGTAGCGGAACGGCTTGTCTTTGCATGTTGGCACCCATCAAAGCTCTTGTGGCATCATCGTGTTCCAAGAATGGAATACAACTTGTAGTAATAGACACAACTTGAGAAGGTGCTACGTCAATGTAGTTAACTTGGTTATTTTTAACCATAACTGTATCCCCATTTAAACGGGCAATAACATTCTCATCAATTATATTATTATCTTTATCAAGATTTAACGTAGCTTGAGAAATATAATAATCATTTTCTTCATCAGCTGTTAAATAAACAACTTCATCGGTAACATGACCATTTTCCACTTTTCGATATGGTGTCATAATAAAGCCATATTCATTTACTTTAGCATAAGAAGAAAGGGATGTAATAAGACCAATGTTAGCTCCTTCTGGTGATTCGATTGGACATAAACGACCATAGTGAGAAGCATTAACATCTCGAACTTCCATACCAGCCCGATCACGAGAAAGTCCACCTGGACCTAAAGAAGATAGACGTCTTTTATCAGTTAACTCGGCAATTGGGTTAATTTGATCCATGAATTTAGAAAGTTGTGATGAACCAAAGAACTCTTTTAAAGCCGCCGTTACAGGACGAATATTAATTAAAGTCTTAGGCGTAACACTATCTAATTCTTGGGTAGTCATTCTTTCTCTAATAACTCTTTCCATTCGGCCCATACCAACCCGGAATTGATTTTGAATTAATTCACCAACTTGTCTAACCCGACGATTTCCTAAATGATCGATTTCATCTATATTACCAATTCCTGCTAATAGATTTAAGTAATAAGAAATTGAAGCATAAACATCAGATATAGTTAAACGTCTTTCGTTAATACTTTGATCATTACCAATAATTTTATGAACTTTTTCTTTATCATTTTTATCGTATACTAAAATTTCTTGAATTTTATTATATTCATCAAGTTCTTCATTAATAATTGTTTCTTTTAAATTATAACCAGCATTAAAAATTGGTCTAATTTGTTCTAATATTTCTTTTGTAATAACCGTTCCTTTTTTAACAATTACATTTTTACCATCTTTAATGTCTTCCGCAACTGTACAACCTAATAAACGATCTAAAACATTTAATTTTTTATTAAATTTATAACGACCTACTTTAGCTAAATCATATCTAAATTTATCAAAAAATCTTGTAATTAATTGGTTCTTGGCACTATCTAAAGTAGCTGGTTCACCTGGACGAAGTTTTTCATAGATTTCAATTAAAGCTTCATCAGTATTTTTCGTACTATCTTTATCAAGAGTATTACGGATAAATTCATTTTCGCCAAAAACACTAATAATGTCTTCATCATTAGATAAACCTAAGGCTCTTAAAAAAGTAGTAATAGTTACTTTACGAGTTCGGTCAATTCGCACATATAAAACATCCCGAGCATCTACTTCATACTCAAGCCATGTCCCTTTATTAGGTATAACTTCGCCTGATATAACCGGTCTTCCGTTTTTATCTATTTCTCTTTTAAAATAAATAGATGGACTACGAACAAGTTGAGAAGTTATAACTCTTTCCGCTCCATTAATAATGAATGTCCCTGCATCACTCATCATTGGTAAATCACCTAAAAAGATCTCTTGTTCTTTTACTTCTCCAGTTTCATGAATAAAAAGACGAGCTTGAACTTTTAAAGGTGCAGCATAGTTTACCATTCTTTCTTTTGCCTCTTTAATAGAATATCTAGGCTCATCAAAAGAATAATCTCCAAATTCTAGAGAAATATTACCGGTAAAACTTTCTACAGGAAATAAATCATCAAATACCTCTTTAATTCCCTCTTCTAAAAACCAGTTAAATGATTTTTTCTGAATTTCTAGTAAATCTGTTAATTCTAAGGTGTTTTTTGTTTTAGAGAAAGTTCTTCTTTCTCTATGGTCTCCAAATTTTGCTAATTTAAATGCCACTGTTTCACCCCTAAGCTATAGATTTTTTATAAAGTGTATGATTGTTCTAGAAAAAACAATACGTCACCAATTTAAAATTCTACCAACAAAGTCTAGCAAAGTCAATAACATTCGAGCTTTTATGCTAAAAAATTTAAACTTTTTTTAATTTTAGTCCAAAATTGACATTAATTTTACAAAAAGAAATTAACGTGTAATTTCTTTTTTTATTATCTTATTAAGACCTTGGACTTTGTTGGTTTAAAATCTCTATTAGCATAAACTTCTTGGTGCCCATCATTATATGTTACTATTATATGTATTTCATTTTGAATTACAGATTTATAATCACTAGCTAAAATAATCGTAAAATCATTAGCATCCACTAAATATTTTTTTTCATCTTTAATTATCTCTTGAACGTATCCCCCGTCATAATTAGCTGATTTGCTTTCATCTGGTCCGCCAAAATCAGCATCATAATACTTTAAATGATATGGTTTATTTATTTTTTCATAATCACTAAGTAATACTTTACTGAAATCATTAGCATCTACTAAATATTTTTTTCCGTCTTTAATTATCTCTTGAACGTATCCCCCGTCATAATTAGCTGATTTGCTTTCATCTGGTCCGCCAAAATTGGCATCATAATACTTTAAATGATATGGTTTATTTATTTTTTCATAATCACTTAGCAATACTTTACTAAAATTAGCATCTATTAAATATTTTTTTCCATCTTTAATTATCTCTTGAACATATCCCCCGTCACAATTAGCTGTTTTACTTTCATCTGGTCCGCCAAAATAGGCATCATAATATTTTAAATGATATGGTTTATTTATTTTTTCATAATCACTTAATAACACTTTACTAAAATCATTGGCATCTACTAAATATTTTTTTCCATCTTTAATTAATTCTTGGACATATCCAGCATTATCACCAGTATCTGGGCCTCCATTATGTTCATCATAATATTTTAAATAACATAGTTGTCCTATACTATCTACTTTTAACACACCATTTTCATAAAACAATTGAACTGCGCCATCACTTGATAAATTATTCATATTATCATTTAAATTTTCTCTTGCTGTTTCAGGTTCTGGTGCTTCTGTTAATTTATTAAGTTGTTCTTGAAGGTTTGCCTTTTCTTGTTCTAACGAACTAATAGTATTATTTTGATTTTCAATTATTTCTTCATGATTTTCCATACAACAACCTGATATTGTTGATAATACAGTAGTTGTTAATAAAATTGATATTGTCTTTTTCCAATTAATTTTTAAATTTTTTATTTTCTCCATTTTAAATCCCCCCTAAATAGAAAAAATCCTTACAGTAAAGGTTTCAAATATAAAATTATCTTAGCCAATCCCCACTGACACCTAAATTATAGCATATTTTTCACTTTCTGTCAATTTGTAACCTTGATAACACTTGATAATATAAAAGCCCTTGCTTTTATCAACTATATCACATTTATGTTTTTCTTCTAAGATATTCATAATACTTTTAACCCCTTGATCTTTACGCATGACAAACCATAATTCACCATTATCTTTTAAATGAGTAAGACTTTCATTTAATAATTTTAATAATATTTCTTTACCTACTCTAATAGGGGGATTAGTAATAATAACATCAAAAGTATCATTAATATTAGCAAAGCCATCACTTAAATAAATATTACTTTCTAAATTATTACTTTTGCTATTCATTTTAGCTAAATGAACAGCTCTTTTATTAACATCACTTAAAGTGATGTTAATGTTTAATAATTTTTTTAAAGTAAGACCAATAAACCCATAACCGCAACCTAAATCTAAGAAATTACCCTTTTTAATATGAGAATTTTTTAAAAAAGTTTTTACTAAAAAATCACTACCATAATCAATTTCATTTTTCGAAAAAACGCCATTATCACTGGCAAAAGTTAAAGAAACATTTTCTATATTATAATTAATATATCTAATTTCACTTTTTAAATTTTCATTGTTAGTAAAATAATGATTCATATATCTTTCCTCTTTAAATTTAGTTTAACATAAACCAAAATAAAACTCTATCAGATTATGATAAAGTTTTTAAATAATTTTGAATAATTTCCTTATCATCAAAATGAATTTTTTTCTGACCTATAATTTGATAATTTTCATGACCTTTACCTAAAACAAGTAAAATGGTATTATTTTTAATTAAAGATAACCCTTTTAAAATAGCTTCTTTACGATCATAAATTATTTCATAATTATCTGTTTTAACCCCTTTAATAATACCATCCATTATTGTGATTGGATCTTCCGTCCGGGGATTATCATTGGTAAAAATAACATAATCGGAATAAGTTGTGGCAATATCACCCATAATGGGTCTTTTTTTAGGATCCCTATCGCCTCCACAACCTACTATAGTAATTATTTTTGACGTCTTATTTTCTTTAAAAGAAGTAATAATCTTTAGCACTGCATCCGGAGTATGGGCATAGTCAATGATAGCTAAGCCATCATGAACTTTAATTTGTTCACAGCGTCCTTTAGGAGGATATATGTCTTTTGTTTTATTAATTATCTCTTCTTTATTAAAACCTAAACTATCTAAAATCGCAAATACTAATAAATAATTATAAATATTGAATTTATTTTTTAAATTTAATATTATTTCATAACTTATATTTTTTGTTTTTAGTTTTAAATAACTTTTCTCTATTTTATCTTTATATTCTTCTACAATATAATCGCCTTTTTCAAAACCAAAAGTTTTTCTTTGTTTAAACTTAAAATATTTACTATATGAATCATCATTATTAACAATTAAAATTCCGTCTTCTTTTAAATAATCTATAATTTTTAATTTAGCTTTTAAATAATTTTCCATGGTTTTATGATAATCTAAATGATCTTGGGTTAAATTAGTAAAACCAACTATCTTAAATTTTAAACCGGCAATTCTTTGTAAATCTAAAGCATGGGAACTAACTTCCATGACTACATACTGACAACCTTTTTCTAAAGCTGTTAAGATTAAATCATATAAATCTAAAATATTAGGAGTGGTATTAGGTAATTCTTGAAAATCATCTTCAAAGTAATAACCAATTGTCCCAATATAAGCAACCTTTTGTCCTAGTTTTTTTAATAATTGATAAATTAAGAAACAACTAGTTGTTTTGCCATTTGTTCCTGTAACCCCGATTAAAGTTAATTCATTAATCTGGGCTGCATAATGATTAACTAAATAATCATCTAACCATTTTTTGGTATCTTTAACTAATATTTTTTCACAACTTAACTCTTGATCTTTTTCTAAAACTACTTTCGTCGCCCCATTTAAAAGAGCTTGTTTAATATAATCATGACCGTCCACATTTGTGCCTTTTAAAGCCACAAATGTATCTCCTTTTTCTATTTTTCTTGAATCAATTTTAATTTTTAACATAATCTACTCCTTTATTAATTCACTTAAATAAACTATCTCTAAATCATGAAATTTTATTTGTTTTAATAAAATTTTAACATCTTCTAATTTAGCATTATCTTTAATTAAAATAATGGAACCATTTTCAATATTATTCTTTACTTCAATTATACTACTACTTGTTAAAGTTAAACTAGGTTTAATTAAATAATTATTA
The DNA here is from genome assembly GCA_947624705.1 of uncultured Bacilli bacterium. Lineage (GTDB taxonomy): Bacteria > Bacillota_I > Bacilli_A > RF39 > UBA660 > HGM10766. The sequence goes on from CANQLL010000013.1 coordinate 14,643, forward strand.
CTTTTTAAACATAAATCTTTATTATTTTCATTATATAAACATAAATTTTTATTTAATTTATCTTTATCTAATAAAATATTTACTTGTTTATATAATTTAGAATTAATTTCATTATTAATTAATTCTAAATTATAATTATTAGAATATTGTTCTTTATTTATTAACAAATTAATATTATAATTTTTAAAATAATTAATTAAATTTTGATTATATTCAATAATAATTGCTACTTGCTTTTTTTGTTTATTTCCATTAATAATAATTTTATCTTTATTATTTTCTAAAGAAATTTTAGGCGTAATTTCATCAAAGACTAAATCATATTCATCATAAGTATTTTTAGTTTTCATTTTTAAAAAACTTTTTTCCACATTAACAACACTTCCGGCTAAGCCGGGGATAATATAGTCATCTTCAATTGTAGCATCAATTGAAGATACAGTATATTCATCTTTTTTATCTTTAATATTTTTTAAAATAGGATTTTTAGATTGAACAATAACAGCTATTTTATCAGTATAATAAAAACTAAAAATTAAAATACTAATAACCCCTATAATCTGAAAAAATTTTTTCATAAACTCACCTAATTAAAATATATGTAAGAAAAAATCACTTAAAACATTATTTTAAGTGATTTTTGATTAAATCTGCACCTCTTTTAGGATTTTCAAATAAAATATCATAAACAGTTTTATCTTTTCTTAATTCTTCGACTAAAGTTATTTCTTCATTAGTTAAAGCTTTAACTTCATATTTTTCATTTTCGATTGTTTTAATTAAATTATCAGTGCCTAATAAATAATCAGCAGTTACAGCAAATATTTGCATAAATTCAATAATTGTTTCTAAGGAAGGTTGGCGAGTTCCTTTCTCATAACAACAAATAGTAGATTTATTAATGTTTAACATTTCTGCTAATTCTGTTTGGGTCAAGTGTTTATTTTTGCGTAATTGTTTTAATCTTTCTCCTTTAAACATTTTAATACACCTTTCTTTTGTTGTTATATTATAATATTTACATTACGCAAAATGTCGAAAATTGACAAATATACAACTTTTATGCTTGCTTAACAGTTCAAGATATTTTATAATTAAGATGTGATTGATATGAAAAATTTAAAAGAATTGCGAAAAAGTAAAGGGCTAACATGTGCCCAAATGGCTCAAATGCTTAATATGTGTACAGCTTTTTATTGGCAAATTGAAAATAAAAAGAGAGGGCTTTATTACGCAACTGCCAAAAAAATAGCCGCTATATTTGATTTGAAACCAGATGACATTTTTTATGATGAAGAGTTTGATTGATCTTCATCATCTTTTTTACTATGAGTGATGAAAGTGATTCGTTCAACTAAGACTTCCGTCATATATTTTGTTTCATCATCTTTTTCATAAGTAGATGTCTGAATTCGGCCTTTAATGCCAACAATATCACCTTTATGGCAATATTCATTAGTATTTTGGGCAATTCCATTCCACAAAATACAACGAATGAAATCAGCTTCATAAATACCATTACTATTTTTAAAAGGACGATTTACAGCTAAAGTAATAACTGTTTTAATTTTACCAGATTCCATAGTAATCATTTCAGGTTCAGATGTTAATCTACCTACTAAAATAGCTTGATTCACATTATTTTACCTCCTTTCCTCTTCCATATTACAAAAGAAGAAAATAATAAGCAAATACCAAAAAAAGGAAATTAGAGCTAAAATTTTAGCTAAAAAAGCTTTTTAGCTAGATGATTTTGCTTTTTTAGAACCAAAAAATAATCCAAAAAGCTTTTTTGGATTATTTTTAATTTATTTGAATTTCGATTGGATTGCCTTCAATCCCAGAACCAGAATAAGATATATTATCAATTTTCAGATTGATAACCGGAATTATAGAAATAACATCTTTAGAGGGACTGGAGAAATCGAAATTGCTTGACCAACTTGCAAACATTTGACCATAGATTAGACGACCAGAACGGTTCTTACTTGCCGGAGATATAGTCCAATAAGCATATTCAAAATTAATTAACCAATTTTTTTCAGTTGGAAGATACACATCTCCAAACATATAAGTAACCAGACCAGCCATGTTTAGTTCATCAACTGTGATTAAACCAATTTTGGTTTTATATAATCCACCATAAGTTCGCGGTTGGCCTTCATTATCTACTTGTTTGGGACATATTAAACTTGGTTTTGCAAAAACAACTGTTCTTTCGTAAGCTCCATAATATAATTCATCATCTATTTTTCCATCACTAATGTCATTACAGAATAAGCCATAGGCTATTTGGTCATCATAGTCTTTTAAATTTGTTTTATACCATTCTTCTAAAACATTCTTAATTGTACTATTTGTTCCGCCATTTTGATTAGTAAATTGATTTAATTTTTTATCATATGTTACTTCACAGGGCGCATTAATTGGACACGGTTTACCATCAAAGGTAAAGCCTACATATTCATAATGGTGTTCTGGTCCAATAATAATAACTTCTTCATTATATACATTTGAAGATATTTCTTCAACTTTTAATAATCTGATTGTTCCGTCCCCATTTACTCTTAGAATGCGCCAATCTTGGTTGGCAAAATGAACATAGTTATTGTCTACTTGACCTCGGAAAATATAACTTGGTCCATATTCGTCTTCGGTTTTATATAATCCACTTCCTTTTGGTATGTCTTCTTCTGATGTTTCTTCGTTGGGAAAACCTTCTTTAAAGTTTGGTTCTTCTTGAATAACTGGATATGTTACTCCTAAGATTGTTTTAGTATATTCTGGTTTATATCCATTTATTTGAATTAAACCATTAAATTCTTTTCCTTGATTATAATTTTGTTCTGAATAGGTTTCTTTAAATTCAATTGTTAATTCATATGTATCTGTCTCATCTTTTTCGATACTTACTCCCTCTAGTAAGGTTGTATCACTTCCTGGTAATGGTGTTTCTCCTTTTGCTTCTTCTTTATTTCTTTTGATACTATATACTAATTCATCTTTTAAAAATTCATTTGTTACATTGATTAAATCAACATTATATTGCGTGGTTACTGTACCTTTATTTCTTACGGTAAATGTTATTACTTTTTTATCTCCTGGTAAAGCATTTTCCATTCCCACTATACTTGTTCCGTCATATTCTAGTTCCATTTTTCCTGCTGTTATGTCAGTAGCTTTAGCATCTTCATTTCCTTCTACTTTAGAGATAAAATAAGCATATGATACACTTAGCAACATTACTAAAGCAATTGATGCAAATGCTAAAGCTACTACTCTTCCATTCCATTTAAATTTTATTTTTTTCATAAATAATCTTCCTCCCTATTATGTAAAGTATATTTTCTAGGTTTACATAATAGCATTATAACCCCCCCCGAGCATTTGTCAAGAAAAAAATGCAAATTTACATTCAATTTACATCTACTATAATTATTTTATAATGGATTCAAGTGCTAATTTTATCATGTCATCCAAAGCTTTTTCTCTATCTTCTGCCGGGATTTCTTCTTTACTATTGTGAGAATCTACAACCGTTAGCAAACATGAAGCTTCTTTATTTAATTTTTGAGCTAAAGCAAATAAACCAAAAGATTCCATTTCCGTAGCTAAATAATTACCTTCTTCATGTAATTTTAAAAAGTTATCAAAATTAACATAATGATCAAAAACATCACTGGTAATAATCTTACCAATATTTAATCTTAAATTTAATTCTTGAGCTGTTTGTTTAATTATTTCATTTAAAGGTTGACTAGCTTCTATTTCTTTTAAATCTCTTTCTAAAACTAAACTATCAAAAGAAGTTATACTTCTTGAAGAAGTAGCCAAAACTAAATTTCCTACTTTTATATCTGGATTAAATGAACCACTAGAACCAATTCTAATTATTCTTTTAACATCATAAAAATTAAATAATTCATAAGCATAAATACCAATACTTGGAATTCCCATGCCTGAGGCAAAAACTGTAACTCTTTTTCCTTTATAAAATCCGGTGTAACCAAACATATTTCGAATTCTATTAACAAGTTTTGCCTCAGTCAAATATTTTTCGGCTATATATTTGGCTCTTAAGGGATCACCTGGCATTAAAACAATCTCCGCAATATCTTCTTTTTTACTTTCTATATGGGGTGTCATAATTTTCCTCCTTCAATTTTAAAACACTCTAAATCTTTTTCATTTAAATAAAAATTAGGATTACTTATGTACAAAGTACATAAAGTATCATTAATATTTATATAATCACCTATATTTTTATTTAAAACAATACCAACACTATAATCTATTTTATCGTCTTTAGTTTGCCGAAAGCAACCTAAAGACCGGGCAAGCAAAGCTATTTTATGAGCATTAATTTCGGTTAATATTCCCTCTTCATTTGCTTTTACTTCTAAAGAGTAAGGACTTATTTTTAATTTAGTTATATCTCCTTTTTGAAATTTTACAAAATCTAAAAATTTTTGATAAGCTTGATTATTATTTATAACATCTAAACACTTTTGTTTAGCTTCTTCATAAGAAATATCACAAGCTAAATTAATTAATTTAGCGGATAAATCGAGACAAAGGTCTGTAAGTTTCCCTTGTTTTCCTTGTAAAATATCCATAGCTTCTTTTACTTCTAAAGCATTGCCAATATTGTTTCCTAAAGGAGTATTCATATCATCAATAATAGGTAAAACTTTAACTTGATATTTTTGGCCAATGTTTTTTATAATCTCGGCAAATTCTAAAGCTTTTTCTTTCGTTTTAATTAAAGCACCATTGCCATATTTAATATCAATTAAAATATTTTTAGTACCACTGGCTATTTTTTTACTCATAATACTAACAGCTATTAAACCTAAAGATTCTGTGGTACCCGTTACATCTCTTAAGGCATAAATGACTTTATCTAAAGGAACTAATTTTTCATTTTGGGCAACATCTATAAAACCTACTTCTTTTAAACCTTGCCAAAATTCTTCTTCGGTTAAATAAACATTAAAACCCGGAATACTTTCTAATTTATCAATTGTTCCACCAGTTAAGCCTAAACCCCGTCCACTCATTTTAGGCATTTTTAAACCACACGCGGCTACAATAGGACCAATTACTAAAGTGGTTTTATCCCCAACTCCCCCAGTTGAATGTTTATCGATAAAAATGCCATCAAGTTTCGATAAATCGATAACTTCGCCACTTTTAATAAATATTTCCGTTAGATTAAATATTTCTTCTTCATTTAATTCATTTAAACAAATAGCCATTAATAAAGCACTCATTTGATAATCAGGAATTTCTTGTTTTAAATAACCATTAAAAGCATAATCTAATTCTTCATAAGTTAAATTTTCTTTATTTTTTTTCTTTTCAATTATTTCTAATATATTCATCTTATTTCCTACATTCTATATTTTCTATAACTACATTTACAACACCTTCATTAAGAGTAGTTAAATTACCTTTAATACCTTTTCCCCAAGAAATTGTCAGCTTTGCATTACTAGCAAATTGACATTTATCTTCTATTTCCGGAAAGTATGATTTTAAATTATTCATAATTTCTGTTTTTCCTCTTAAAAAACAAGGGTTTTCACAATAATCATGATCTAGAGCATAAGCTGTAGCAGCTTCTTGCATTTGTTGTTTAGTAAATTCTCCAACATCACTTTTACCTTTATTCATAACATTTATAACTCCAAATGTTGCTATAGAAACAAAAATTACTAAAATTACAATAACAGCTAATAACTCTACTAAAGTAAAACCATTTTTGGGCATTTCTATCATTCCTTACTATAATAAGTATAACAAATTTTCTAGACAATAGAAAATATTTTTTGTATAATATGTTTAACCGATTAACTTTTTATTTTTGAAAGAAGGAATTTATTTTATGAAAACAGAAGATTATACGTCTGTGGTTGCTTTAGGTGGCCTAGGTGAAGTCGGAAAAAATATGTATGTTATTACACATAAAAGTGAAATTATTATTATTGATGCCGGGGTAATGTTTCCCGAAGATGAGTTATTAGGAGTAGATTACGTTATTCAGGATGTCACTTATTTAAAACAAAATGAAAATAAAATAAAAGCGTTATTTATAACGCATGGTCATGAAGATCATATTGGTGGTATCTCATTTTTATTACAAAATGTTTATATTCCCAAAATCTATGCGCCGAAAATGGCGGCGAATTTAATTTATAAAAAATTAGAAGATCGCAATATGAGTTATGACAATATGGAAGTTATTAATAAAGAAAGTATGGTTAAAACTAAATATTTTACAGTAGAATTTGTTAATACGACCCACTCTATTCCTGATTCTTTTGCGGTGGTGGCTCATACGCCAAATGGCACAATATTTTCCACAGGTGATTTCAAATTTGATTTAAATCCTATTGGGCCAATGGCTGATTTACATAAAATGGCCCGGCTTTCGGACCAAGGCATTAAATTGCTACTAAGCGATAGTACTAATGCTTTAACAGAAGGCTATTCTAAAAGTGAAAGTGCTGTTGATGAAGCATTAAGTGGAATTTTTGCTAAACACTATGGCCGGTTAATTATTGCTACTTTTGCGTCTAATGTCTTTCGCATTAAACACATAGTGGAAACTTGTAAAAAATACAATCGTAAGATTGTGGTCTTTGGACGCTCAATGGAAACAAATATTAACTTAGCTTTAGAAAATGGACTTTTAAATGATAAATCAATGTTTATTGATAGTAATACAGCCAAAGGCTTAAAGAAAAATGAAGTTTGTATTTTATGTACCGGTTCGCAAGGCGAACCACTCGCAGCCTTATCACGCATTGCAAATGGTACCCATAAACAAATATCTTTAATGAATGATGATTTAGTAGTCTTTTCATCTTCGCCTATTCCTGGCAATGCGGCCAGCATCAATCGGATTATCAATAAACTTTATTTAAAAGGGGTAAAAGTTTATACTAATTCCGAATTTAGTGATATTCATACTTCGGGACATGCCAAAGCCGAAGAATTAAAATTAATGTTAAGATTAATTAAACCGGAATATTTTATGCCAATGCATGGCGAGTATCGAATGTTAATGCAACATAAAGAATTAGCTATATCTTGTGGAATGGATCCAGATAAAGTCTTTGTTATGCAAAATGGTGAAGAATTAATTTTAGATAAAAATGGGGCTCACAAGGGTGGCAAAGTTGTTGCTGGTGATGTTTATGTTGATGGTTCGCGAGTTGGGGATGTCGGTAGTATTGTTATTAAAGACCGCAAACTGATGAGTAAAGATGGCATTTTAGTAACTATTTTAAACATTGATATAAAACAAAAAGAATTATTATTAAAACCAAATGTAACAACGCGTGGTTTTGTCTTAGTTAATGAAAATACTGAATTAATTAATAAAATTGAGAATAAAATTAGTGAAATTGTTAATAATAATTTAAATACTAAACCATATAGTTATTTAGATTTAAAAAATCAAATTATTTTAGAATTAAGTCCTTTTATCAATAATATAACGGGTAGAAGACCTATTATTCTACCCGTTATCATGGAAGTTAAATAGTAAACTATTTAACTTCTTTTAATAATTTTTCTACTTCTTTAAATAATTTTTGATTAGCTTCTTCTAAAGACATATCTTTTACTTGAAAAGGTTGACCATAACGGATGGTTAAATTTTTACTTCTAAATCTATAATCGCCGGTTATTCCAAAAGGAATTATCCAAGCCTTCGTTTTTTGAGCTAAAGAAACGGCGCCATATTTAAAAGGCAAAAGCAATTTATCAGTTTTATTACGTGTTCCTTCCGGAAACAAGCCAACGGCTCCCCCATCTTTTAAAATATTTAAAGCTTCTTCGCGGGCTTTTGCATCACCATGTTGGCGATCTACGGAAATACAGCCGGTGGCTTTAAAAAACCAAGCGGTTTTTTTATGATCAAAATATTCTTTTTTAGCTAAATAATGAATTCCTCTTTTAGTAGCAATAATGGTTAAACATTGATCATATAAATGTTTATGATTGCCAACAATAATAATTGGTTCTTCTTTTAAAATATTTTCTTTACCGATAATAGTAGGATGATAATAAAATTTAAAGATTGGTTTTAAAATAGCTTTAGCAAAATAATAAAATTTTGGTACTTTTTTATTCATCATCATCTTCTCCAATATCACTTTTTAACTTTTGAAAATCAACTTTACCTAATTTAGTTTTAGGTAACTGTTTGCGAAAGACAAAATATTTAGGAATCATATAATGAGCCAGATTTTTTTGACAATGATTTTTAATGGAAGCTTGAACAAAAAGTTTATGATAACCCTCTTTTAAAACAATAAAAGCTTTACCTACTTCTTGTTTATATGGGTGCGGAATTCCAATAACACTACATTGTAAGACAGCCGGATGAGACTCTATTACTTCCTCAACATGAGAAGGAAAAACATTGTAACCAGATGTAATAATCATTCTTTTTTGGCGTCCTTTATAAAAGATAAAACCATCTTTATCCATATAACCTAAATCGCCCGTATGTAACCAAACATAACCGTCTTTGTGCATTTGTAAGGCGGTGTTGGTTTCACTTTCTTCGTTTAAATAACCTAACATCAACGCTCGAGTATGCACAACAATTTCACCTACTTGGCCATAAGGTTGAATTTTTTGCGTTGCTGGGTCAATTATTTTAATGTAATTACCAGGAAGTGGAATTCCTACCGAACCACTTTTATTAATATCATCACAAGCTAAAGTAACGGCTGCTAAAGCTTCTGATAACCCATAACCTTGCGTAATTTTTGCTTTGGAATTATGCTTTTTTAAATATTCATTAACATTATCTTCAGTCTTTTTCGATAATAAATCGCCCCCACTAACAACATATTTTAAAAAGGCTAAATCTAAGTTCTTTTCATTATGACATTTGATTAAAGCTTCATATAAAGTTGGGACACCTAAAACACAAGTTGGTTTGGTTTTTTTAAATAAAGTATCAAATTTTCGGGAATCAAATTGAGGGATTAAAATACTATAACAACCTAAAGCTAAAGGAGTATGCATTAAAACACTTAAACCAAAACCATGAAAATTAGGCATAATAGCTAAGCAACAATCCCCTGGTTTTAATTTTTTTAACATAATTTGTTCTTGCTTCGCCGCCAAAATAAACGCCCGATTTTGAATAACAACATTTTTGGGTTTACCACTTGTTCCCCCACTATGTAAAATAACGGCCGGAGTATCTTTACCTAATTTCGGAAATTTTATATCTTTAGCGAAGAAAGATTTTCTTTTAAAAGTGGCCCAACTCATAAACATATTAGATGAGTGAGGATGAAGATATTTACCTATTTGACTAATTTTATAAATACTTCTTTTAAAAATATTTAAAGAAGAAGCCGGAGAAACATAGATTGCTTTTTCCACGGGCGTTTCATTGATTATGGCCTTTACTTTGGCAAAAAACATATCAACAAAAATTAAATATTTGGATTTAGTAGATATTAAACTTTGTTTAATTTCTTCTTCGGATGACAAGGGATGTAACATATTAGCAATAGCTCCTATTTTATTTAAAGCATAAAAAGAAATTAAAGCCTCAGGAATATTTGGCATACAAATTGTTATAATATCCCCTTTTTTTACATTCATTTTTTTAAAAGAAAGACTCATCTTATCAATTAATTTTAAAAATTTTTGATAATTAATACTTTTACCCATATAAACTAAAGCTTTAGCATGAGGGTATTTTAAAGCTGATTTTCTAACTTGAGTATATAAACTTATATTAGGAATTTTAAAATGTAATTCTTCTTCTGTATAATATTTTTCCCATGGAGCGGGGATTGGTTTTTTTATTTTAAATAAATTTAAAAATTTCATATTATTTCCTTCTTTCCCAAATAATATTTCTTAGTTTATTATTTTCTTTTTCTAACTCTTCTTCTACTTTTAAAGGTTTTAAAAATTCTATCGTTAAATTTTTGGAAAATAAATGATATTTACCTTTAATAACAAAAGGTATAATAGGACTATTAGTTTGCTTTGCCATTTTAACGGCTCCTATTTTAAATGGTAATAAACCGCGATTTTTTTCCGTAGTTCCTTCCGGAAAAATCCCTATAACTTTTTCTTCTTCTAAATATTCGTAAGCTTTTTTTAAAGCTTCAGGATTTTTCCGAGATCTATCAACTGGAATTAAACCTAAATTAGCAAATATTATTTTTTTTAAACCACGCCACAATTCATTTTTAGCTAAAAAATGAATTGGTCTTTTGGTCGAACTCATTAGTAATAGACAATCTAAATTACTGGTATGATTTCCAGCTAAAATTATTCCTTTATTACTGGGAATATTTTCTTTTCCTTTAATTTTAGGAGTAAAGAAAAATTTAAATAAACATGTAATAATAGGTCTTATTATTCGATATAATACAGGTTCTTTTTTCATATCTATCACTATTTAAATAGTACCACATAAGTATCTTTTTATAAAGAAAAAATCTCCATAGAGATTTTTCTAATTATTTTCTTCTATTTCATAATTTAATAATTTTTGACAAATTTCTTCATATAAATCTTGTTCATGTTTTATAGTATCAATTAAAAACATTTTATCATTTTCATATTCTTTTAAACCCCGTAGATAAAATGGTTTATCCTCATCTAATACAATAAATGGCATAATGTTATTTCTTAAACATTCTTTAAACATAATAATCCTACCTACTCGGCCATTTCCGTCTCCAAAAGGATGAATACATTCAAATCTAAAATGAAAATCAATTATATCTTCTAAAGTAATATTAGTTTTATTATTATATTCTTTTAATAATTTCTCTAATTCTTTTTCTACATCATTTGGAGCTGTAGTATTAATAACATTAACAACTCCTATAACATTAGGAACAATTTTAAATCCCCCTACATTATATCTTGGGTTATCTTCATCAGTAGTATTTCTTTTTAATATTTTATTCATTTCAATAATCATTTCTTTAGTTAGTAATTTTTCCACATTATCTAAAATATAATCAAATAATTTAAAATGATTTTTAGATTCAATTAAATCATCTAATTTAATTGAATCATTACTTTTGGAAATAAACGAAGATGTCGAAAATATAGCTTCCGTTTGTTCACTAGTTAATCTACTACCTTCAATTTTATTAGAATTATAAGCAAAATTAACTTGGGAATAATGATAAATATTACCTTTAAATTGCGATTGTTTTTGGTTAATTAATTCGTTTTTTATTTTTCCTATATCCATAGTATTTTCTCACTTTCTTACATATTTATTTTGCTTTTATTAGATTATTCTTCAAGACAAGCATTTAATAATGTAATGACACTTATAAAATCATTATCACTTAATTTTTCAATAAATTTTAAATTTCTAATTTCATAATCTATACTTCTAACATGTTCACATAAAACTGAACCATGCACATTCATAGTATCTTTTAATTGATAATGGGTGGGAAATTCTTTATTATTAGATGTAATAGGACATATAATAGCCATTTTAGTATTTTGATTAAAAATATTAGTACTTACGACAACAGCTGGTCTAATTCCTGCTTGTTCATGCCCCATTGTTGGATTAAAATCTAAAAAAACAACATCTCCTTGTTTTGGAATATATTTTTTTACCATATTTCTTTTCCTACAGGATCATCCCAAGAAAAATCTTTAGCTAAATTATCACCGTGATAATTTTTAAACCTTTCTTCTAAAGATACTTTCCTTTTCTTTGGAATACTAATAACTATTTTGTCATCTTCCTGTTCTATATTTAATATTTCATTAGTTTTGATATTTAAAGATTTTAATATACTACTAGGAATTCTAATTCCTAAAGAATTTCCCCACTTTTGCAATCTTGCTTCCATGGTATCATCTCCATTCATTTATAGTATATACAATGTTTATACGTTTGTCAAATATATTTTCCTATTATTTTTTCTAAAGAAAAAATCTCCAAAGAGATTTTTAGTAACAACATTTATTGTCATATACATTAGACACTTCATTTTCTTCACAACAAGAATATTCAGGTGTATAAGTATGACGATAAATGTGATGATTAATAATTCTTGTTTCTACGGGAACGATATGCGGAACTTCATGGAAAATTTCCCGATGACAACATCTTACTTGTGGACATTCATAAATTGGTGGACAAGTTACACCAGGATACATATTGTCACAACAAGGATTTCCTCCCATCATATCCGGTCTTTTATAGTCTTGTTTCATTTCGGTATTATCCATACAACGTTTATTTAATAACATTAAAAATACACTATCCTTTCTAGTGTATTTTATGTCTTATAAAAGGCCCTGTATAGGGCAAATGTTTAAAATAAACCTTGGATTTTATTATCGATAATATCCATATTTAAATAATTAGCTTTTTTTCCTAAACCAGGCATTCTCAAAATATTACCCATACAAACAACAATAAATCCCGCTCCGCCGGCCACATCAACATCAGTAATTCTCATGATAAAATCATGAGGATTACCTAAAAGTTCTTTTTGATCACTAATTGAAT
>CANQLL010000014.1 GCA_947624705.1 uncultured Bacilli bacterium
TCCTCAGAAATTTGGTACAATGCCGTTATAAAACTTTTTGAATACTCAAAAACTTTCATAACTTGCTAAACATTGTATCATAGAAAATATAATATGTAAATTTTTTGTCTAAGTCAAGCAATAATAAATTATTATTGCTTGTTTTTAGAGTATAATAAAGTTATGAATATAAAAGGTGATTTGTTATGGCTAAATATTTAAAAAAAGATGAAATTGAATTATTAGATAAATATTTTCGAGCAGCTAATTATCTTTCTGCTGCTCAATTATATCTGCTTGATAATCCTTTATTACAAGATGAATTAAAAATTGAACATATTAAGAAAAAAATTGTTGGTCATTGGGGAACAACACCTGGCCAAAATTTTATCTATTTACATTTAAATCGTGTAATTAAAAAATTTGATTTAGATATGATTTATGTAGCTGGACCAGGCCATGGTGGGCAAGCAGCTGTTAGTAATGTTTATTTAGAGGGAACTTATAGTGAAGTTTATCCTAATGTTAGTCAAGATTATGAAGGTTTAAAAAAATTATGTAAACAATTTAGTTTTCCTGGTGGAATATCCTCTCATGTTGCTCCCGAAACACCAGGTTCTATCAATGAGGGAGGGGAATTAGGGTATAGTCTTGCTCATGCTTATGGAGCAGTTTTGGATAATCCTAATCTCATCGCCGCTTGTGTTGTAGGAGATGGGGAAGCTGAAACTGGACCTTTAGCTACTAGTTGGCAAATTAATAAATTTATTAATCCTAAAACTGATGGAGCGGTCTTACCAATTTTACACCTTAATGGTTATAAAATTGCTAACCCCTCAATTTTGGCCCGAATTAGTCGGGAAGAGTTAATCAGTTATTTTTGTGGTTGCGGGTACAAACCTATAATTGTTGAAGGTCATGATCCCAAAGTTATGCATAATTTAATGGCTAAAGCAATGGATGAGGCTATTAAAAGAATAAAAGATAATCAATTAAAAGCGCGTAAAAAAGGGTATATTGGTCGTCCTTTATGGCCGATGCTTATTTTGATTTCTCCTAAAGGTTGGACAGGTCCGAAAATTTTTGAAGAGAAGCAAATTGAGGGAACATTCCGAGCTCATCAAGTACCAATTACGATTGATCCAACTACGCCCCAAAATATTAAATTATTAGAAAAATGGTTAAAAAGTTATCATCCCGAAGAATTATTTACATCTGATGGCAAATTAATTCCAGAATTACATAAACTAATTCCTAAGAAAGGTAAAAGAATGGGAGAAAGTCCTTATGCTAATGGGGGATTACTTTATAAACCGTTAAGGACTCCTGATTTTAAAAAAATGGGAATTGAAGTAATTAAAGGAGAAACGGAAAGTTCGGATATGATGGAATTAGGCCGTTACATCAAAGAACTAATTCTTTTAAATGCAGAAAATAAAAATTTTCGTATTTTTGGTCCTGATGAAGCTTTATCTAATCGTCTAAATCATATTTTTGAAGCAACTCATCGTCAATTTAATGGTAAAACTTTTAAATATGATGAATATCTAGCTCCAACTGGACGCGTTATTGATTCCTTTTTATCCGAACATGTTTGTGAGGGGTTACTTGAGGGTTATCTTTTAACCGGTCGTCATGGTTTCTTACATAGTTATGAGGCTTTCATTCGCATTATTGATTCTATGGTTTCTCAACATGCTAAATGGTTAAAAGTGACCAAAGAATTAGAATGGCGTGTGCCAATTGCTAGTTTAAACTTCTTAGTTTCTTCGCATGTTTGGCAACAAGATCATAATGGCTTTACGCATCAAGACCCGGGTTTTTTAAATCATTTAGTAACTAAAAAGGCCGATACAGTTCGCATGTACTTACCGCCGGATACCAACTGTTTACTATCTTGTTTTGATCATGTCATTAAAAGTAAAAATTATATTAATGTTATTATTGCTTCTAAACATCCTTCTAAACAATGGTTAAGTATGGATGAGGCGATTATTCATTGTACGAAAGGAATTGGTATTTGGGATTTTGCCAGCACTGATAAAAATAAAGAACCAGATTTAGTTATGGCTTGCTGTGGAGATACTCCCACTTTAGAAACCATTGCGGCGGTTTCAATCTTAAAAGAAAATTTTAAAACTTTAAAAATTAGAGTTGTCAATGTCGTTGATTTAATGCGTTTAGAAAGTGATTCTGTCCATCCCCATGGTTTAACCGATGATGATTATAATTCTTTATTTACTTTAGATAAACCAATTATTTTTGCCTTCCATGGTTATCCATCTTTAATCCATGAATTAACTTATAAACGAGTTAATCAAAATATTCATGTTCATGGTTATCATGAAGAAGGTACAATTACAACACCTTTTGACATGCGTGTCCAAAATAAAATTGATCGTTACAATTTAGTTCTAGATGCTTTAAAGTACCTTCCGCGTTTGAAAAATAAAACGAAAGTGCAAGAATATTGTAAAAATAAATTAATTGAACATCAAGAATATATTAAAGAATATGGTATTGATATGGAAGAAATCCGTAATTGGCAGTGGAAGTGAGGTTATTATGAAAAAAACAGTTTTATTTTTAATAAATGGTTTTGGTATTGAAAAAAAAGATTCATATAGTATTTATGATGAAAATTTATTACCAACTTTAGATAAAATGATGAAAAATAATTTATATACATCAGTAGAATCAAAAGCTAGTGATTATCAAAGTGGTTATCAATTATTTTCTACTGGTTCTATTAGTACTAGTAATTATGCTTATTTAAATGATTTAATAGAAAATAATAAATTATTTGATTTTCCTAATTTAAAAAAATTTAGTGATGAAAATATCGGTAAAGAATCGAAAATTCATATCTTTTTGAATTTTAATAATAATGAAATTATTGAAGATTTAAATAAATTTGTTAAATCTTTAAAAATTGATATAAATCGAATTATTATTCATATAATTTTAAATCAAAAAAGTTTAACAGAATATAAATCAATTATTACTTTAATTAGTAATTTTACTTATTCTAATTTTCGCGCTAATAATATAGGTTTAATCTTTGGTGAAAATTGTTTAATAGATGAAGATAAAATAGAGAGCTTAAAAACAGTTGAAAGAGTTTTATATAATAGTAAAAGTGGGGAAACTTGGTTAGAATATACTAAAAAATTAAATAATTTAGCTAATAATAATGTTTTACCAATTAATGTTTATCCTTTTTGTGTAAATGATAATTTTACTTTACAAAATGAAGATACTATTGTTTTCTTTAATTTTGATAAAGGACCTTATCAAAAATTAATTGATGGTATTTTAAATCCACAAATTGTTTATAAAACAGTAGATTCTAGTACATTACATTTTTATTCATTATTTCCTTTAGAAGATAATCGAGTTTTAAATTTATTAGATAATGTTAAAGCTGAAGATTATATGGTTAAATATTTAGATAGTGCTAATCTTAATGCTTTAATTTTAACTGATAAAGATAATTTAAATATTATTAATTATATGGTTAATGGTTTAGATAATACGGCCTCACCGCGGGTTAAATATTCTTTAACTAGTAAAGAATTATTAGAAAATAAAGAACAATTAAATGCTTTACTTGCTAAAGCTGATTATGATTTAATTATTATTAATACGCGAATTGATAATCTTAAAACTATTAATGAAGTTAAAGCTTCTTTACATGAATTTGATAATTACGTTGCTAATTTAGAAAGTGTTTGTGAGGGTAAAGCAACTTTAATTGTTTCTTCTTTATTTGGTATTAATAAAGAATTTCAAATCAGTAATTTAGCTAATGATAAAGCTACTGTTAATTTTTATGGTTCTGTTCCTTTAATTGTCATTGATAAAGATTATTCTAAAGAAGAATATTCTTTAGGTTATGGTACTTTAGTAAATATCTTAGGTACAGCTATTAAATGTTGTAATCCGGAGGTTAAATATCCAACCATGTTAAAAAAGAAAAGTACTTTATTAAAAATGTTTCAAGATAAATTAGGAAAAAAGTAATCATGTTTAGATATTTGATATTTTCTTTTATTTATTGCAAAAATTAGGCTATTAGTAATAATTGTCTTTATTATTAAACCCAAAAATTACGAAATATTTAAAGGAACCATAAGAATTGCTGATAAAATTCCTGTAGAATATGCTTTTCAAGATATGTATGAAGGAAAATAATAAAAATTTAATTAATCAAAATATTTATCCTAAAAATTTAGGGCATTAAAAAAATCACGTTGAGTGATTTTTTAATCTTATCTATTATAGAATTCAACGATAAGTGATTCATTAATTTCTTGATTAAGTTCACTTCGATCTGGTAAACGTAATAATTTACCTGTTAGTTTATTAGCATCAAATTCTACATAAGCAGGACGATTTAAAGTAGTTTCAACTGCTTCTTTAATTGCTTTATGATCTAAAGAATTTTCTTTAACAGCTATAACGTCGCCAACTTTAACTTGATAAGATGGAATATTAACTTTTTTACCATTAACAGTAATATGTCCATGATTTACAACTTGTCGAGCAGCTCGACGAGTTCTAGCTAATCCTAAACGATAAACAATATTATCTAAACGTGATTCTAAAAGCTTTAAGAAATTGTCACCAGCAACACCTGGCATTTTTGCCGCTTTTTCGAATAGTTTATGGAATTGTTTTTCATTTAAGCCGTACATGAAACGAACTTTTTGTTTTTCTTGTAACTGAATACCATATTCACTAATCTTTTTACGACGATCATTACCATGAATACCTGGAGCATAAGGACGTTTAGCTAATTCTTTGCCATTTTCTAAAGTAGAAAAACCTAAACGACGAGATTTCTTATAAACAGGTCCTGTATATCTTGCCATAATTTTATCTCCTTTCTTTTATATTTTTTCAATGAAAGGGAATTGTTATTTGATTAAAAAGGGGAGTTTGTTTTTTATTTTCACTAAGGCAGCCTTAGTTACTAATAAACCCTTAGGCAACAAACACTTCATTTTATCAAATAACGCTGCCATTTACATCGCAATAAGATTATACTTTACTTTAATTATTATGTCAAATAATTATATGTTTAAATTTCACGAAAATTCATATACAAATTGTCTATTTTTGTGTTAAAATGTTTATATATGATAGGAAGTGGTTATGTGAGTAGCACAACTTTTAGTATAATTGCTGTTTGTTATTACATACTTGCAGTTGCCATTGTAATAATTGTTTTAAACTTAATTAATAAAAAAGAAAAAGATAATTATAAAAAAGAAATAAATAATTTAGAAAGAGATAAAAACTTAATTATCTCGGCTTCAATCTTAACCGAACTTAATAAAGTCGAGTCACTTTTAAATAATGATAAAATGGAAGAAACTTTTAATGATTGGCAAAAAAGATTTAAAAAAATTAAAGATGAAGAAGTACCAAAAATATCAGATGAACTTTTAGAAATAGAAGATTTATTTAGTGAAAAAAATTATAAAGATTTAAAGAAAAAAATTGCTCAAACTGAGTTACAAATATATTATGTTAAAACCAGGGCTAACTTTTTATTAGAAGAAATTAGAGAAATAACTTTAAGTGAAGAAAAAAATCGGGAAACAATAACCAAGTTAAAACAAACTTATCGGGAAATATTTAATAAATATAATAAAGAAAAAGATGATTATAAATTAATATCTAGTCCGATAGAATTACAATTTGAAAATGTTGATAAATTGTTTAGTGCGTTTGAAATAGCCATGGATGAAGGTTCATTTTCGGAAGTAGGAAAAATTGTTAAAGCTATTGATGATACGATTGGAAATTTAAAATTAATTATTGAAGAAGCTCCTTCAATAATAATGATTGGTAAAACAATTATTCCGAAAAAAATTAATGATATTAAAACGATATCCGATAAATTAAGAAAAGATGGTTTTAATTTAGATTATTTAAATATTGAATATAATATTACAGAAACTGAAAAGAAAATATCGGATATCTTTGCTAGATTAAATGTTTTAAATATTGAAGATTCTATTTTTGAACTTAAAACAATGGTTGATTATTATGATTCTTTATATAATGATTTTGATAAAGAAAGAATATCAAAAAAAATCTTTGAAGATTATTCGCGGACTATTTTAGTTAAAGTTACTAAATTAATTAAAATTAATAATGATTTATTAAAAAAATTAGGAGCTATTAAATATAGTTATGATTTAACTGATGAAGATGTTAAAGTAGTGGGAGATATTAAAAAAGAATTTGATTCTATTAAAAAAGGTTATGATCAAGTAATAACATCACATCGTTCGAAAGCTTTTGCTTATTCGAAATTAGGAAAAGAAATGGAAATTTTAAATGTTCGTTTAACTAAAGCCGAGGAGAGATTAGAAATTGCATTAAGAACTTTGGGTAGTTTAAAAGAAGATGAACTTCGAGCTCGCGAACAATTAGATGAAATTAAAGATATCTTGAAAAAAGCAAAAGTTAAGATTAAAAGCTTTAAGCTACCAGTTATTCCGAAAAAATATTATGTGGAATTAGCTGAGGCCACAGAAGCTATGCAAGAGATGATTAAAGAATTAGAAAAAAAACCAATTTCGATTAAAGTTTTAAATACGAGAGTTGACACAGCTCGGGATTTAGTTTTAAAATTATTTAATACCACAAATGAATTAGTAAAAACAGCCTGGATGGCTGAGATGGCTATTGTTTATGGTAATAGATATCGACCAACTAATAAAGAAATTGATTTAGGATTAACTAAAGCTGAAAGCTTATTTAATCGTGGGCAATTTAAAAATGCGTTGGAAAATGCTATTAATACCATTAATATAATTGAACCAGGTATTCATGAAAGGTTATTAGATGCTTATCAAAATTAGAAAGAGGTAAAAAAGATGAAAAATGAAAAAGTAAAAGATATAATAGTAGCGGTTTTAATATTTATAATAATATGCTTAATTATATTTTTAATTGTCAAAGTAGATAAAAAGAAAAAAGAAGAAAATGAAGAAAGTAAAACTAAAGTAACAGATGCTATTCAATTTAAAGAGGAATACGAAAAATTAAATGATACAGTTAATGAAAAGAATCAAAAGAAATATCCTGAGGTAAATATTGAAGATGATAATGTCATGAAATATTTAGATGTAAAGGAAGTATTAGATATTTTAAAAGATAAAACAGGCGTTATTTATTTCGGTTATCCAGAATGTCCTTGGTGTCGAAATGCTGTACCAGTTTTATTAAAAGCCGCTGAATCTACCGGCTTAGCGCAGATATATTATTATAATGCTAATCAAATTAAAAATATTAAAGAAGTTGATGATGATGGTAATATAATCGAAACGCAAAAAGAAAAAGATGGCTATCGTGATTTACTTGCAGCGTTAGATTCAATATTAGAAGAATATACTTTAACGGATAAAGATGGTAATACTGTTCATACAGGAGAAAAAAGAATTTATGTTCCTTTAGTAGTTTTTGTAAAAGATGGAGAGATTATTGCTTATCATGAAGCTACAGTTGATTCTCAAAAAGATTCTTATGTCTTATTAAATGAAGAACAAACAGAAGAATTATATAATATTTATGTTGAAAATATAACTAAAGTTCAAGATAGTTCTTGTGATGATAAATGTTAATAATTTTATTTGTTATTTAAATTACCTATTATTAAAACAAAGATAGTAGTTTCTACTATTTTTTTGATTGTAAAATTTTATAAAAATTGTCAATTTTCGTTAAAAAAAGTCGGATTTTAGTGAAAAAAAGATTGAAATGTCAAAATAGTTACTATATAATTATTTTAGAGTGCTTGAGCAAGATAACAAGCATGAAAGTTCAGGGGATTATCAAAAGATAATTTCAAAATATTAGTAACAGGAGGGAATATGGAAAAGAAAAATGAACTTGCAAAAGAAGAAAGAACAATCTTTATTGTTCTAGCTATTATCGTTTTAATAGCTATAGGGGTTTTAGTAATATGGTATTTTACTAAGGATAAAAACTTAGAAGATAAAGATACTGATACTAAGAATAAAACAGTGGATACTACAAAGAAAGAAGAAGATGATAATTCTTCTGATAGTACTTATACATTTGTACCAAAAGATAATGAAACTGAAGAAGTAGTTGTAATTAGTGATGATGTTAATCAACAAGAAGAAGTAGAAGTTGTTGATGTTGCTTTAGTTGCTAAAGAAGAAGAAGTAATTAAAACACAAACTTATAGCTATAATACACCATATTATTTAGCTAATGAAAGTATTGATTTTAGTAATATTGAAACCAAAGATGAAACTGGTGAAATAGTTAATATTTTAGAAGGAACTATTATTGGTGTTAATGGTTATAAAGCAGATAGTTTGGCAGATGAAATAGTTGATGTTACTGGTAAATATGAAATTACTGGCCAAAATAGTGTTACTTTCTATGCTGAGGGAGCTTATGGTGTCCTTGTAATGGATAGTGATAAGAAAGTTCATGAAATTTATGTTGTAATTTATAATGACAATGACTTTAATTTACTTGTTGATACTATAATTGATAGTATAGAATTAAAACCTATTCAATCATATGATGCTGATAAATATAATGCGTTTACAAAAGCTTTAGCAGATTTTAAAAATATTGATGTAAATGATGTTAATACACGTAAAAGTGCTTATGTAAGTTTAATTGCATTATATAGTGAGTTATTAGATACATATAAAGATAATGTTGAATATGGTACAGGTAAAAATCCGAATACTGAAGTTAAAGACCCTGAAGTAACTTATGGTACAGGTGGAGCAAAAGAAGAAACTGAAGAAGAACCAAAAATTGAATATGGAACTGGTAAAAATCCTAATGTTCAAACATTAGAAGAGCCAAAAGTAGAATATGGTACAGGTAAAAAACAACAAGAAAAGGAAGAAGAACCTACTATTATTTATGGTACAGGGGTTCAACAAATTTAAAGAATATCAAATTGGTATTCTTTTTTTTACAATAATTTCTTGTACTAATATTTAGAATATTTTATAATAAATAAAGAAGGGTGGTGGAACTTATGAAATCAATATCTTTATTGCCCGCAGATACCTATGTGGTTAGTAATCAAACTATTTTAACGGAGATTGATCGTAAAAATTTAATTACTTTGTATGAACCTATAATTGGTTCTTTAGCCATAAGTTTATATTTAACTTTATGGCGTGATTTAGATAAATTAGAAATAATGAGTATTGATTTTACCCACCATCATTTAATGGCTATTTTAAAAATGGATTTAGATTCAATTAAATTAGCCAGAGAAGCTTTAGAAGGAGTGGGATTAGTTCGAACCTACTATAAAGAAGGGGAAATTAACAATTATGTTTATGAATTATATTCTCCCTTATCTGCACACGAATTTTTTGCTCATCCTGTTTTAAATATTATTTTATATAATAATGTTGGAAAAAAAGAATATGATTTAATTAAAAAAGAATATGAAAGAAATAAAACTAATTTAGAGGGGTATTCTGATATAACTAAAATGTTAAATATGAGTATGAAATCCATAAGTTCAACTCTTGAACATTTTGATGTAGCTAAAACAAATCCTGCTCAATTAGAGATTGAAGAAAATATCGATTTTGATTTAATAACATCGGCTATTCCAAAAGGTATTTTAAATGAAAAAGCTTTTAATAAAAAAACCAAACAACTTATTAATCAATTAGCTTTTCTTTATAATTTTGATTCTTTAAAAATGGCAGAGATATTAAGAACAGTTATTAATGAAAAAGGTTTTATTGAAAAAGAAGAATTACGCAAAATGGCTAGAAAATATTATCAATATAATAATAATGGAACATTACCAACTTTAATTTATCGAACTCAACCAGAATATTTGCGTAATCCGACGGGAGATACAACTAATAAAGGGCGAATTATTAATGTATTTGAAACAACTAGTCCATATGACTTTTTAAAAAGCAAATATAAAGGAGCTCGACCCACAACGCGAGATTTAAAATTATTAGAATATTTAGTAGTTGATTTAGAATTAAAACCCGCCGTAGTCAATGTATTAGTAGATTATGTTTTAAAAAGAAATAATAATAAATTAAATCAAGCCTTTATTGAAACTATTGCCGGGCAATGGAAGAGGTTAAACATCAAAACGGCGTCTGAGGCGATGAGTGTTGCGGAGAAGGAACATCAAAAATATACCAAAAAAGCGCAGAAAGTAACTACTAAAATAACGGAAAAAGAACCGGTTTGGTTTAATGAAAATATTGAAAAAGAAGAAATAACGCAAGAAGAAAAAGAAGAATTAGAAAATTTATTAAAAGAATTTAGGTGATTTAATGATAGAAGTAAAAAATAAAATAAATAATATTAATAATAGTTTAAAAAAAGATTATATGTTAGCTTTAAAAAATCCTAAACTAAAAGCTATGGTTATTAATTTAAAAATAAATGATGATTTAGCGATGAAATATACTTCTAAGTTAGAAGATAGTGCTGGTGAATTAAGTCATTGTGAAAATTGTTCTTCTTTATTAGAATGTCAAAATAAAATAGAAGGTTATGTTTATTATCCTAAATTAGTTAACAATCGTTTAATTTTTTCTTATGTTGCTTGTAAATATAAAAGAAAAGAAAAAAAAATAGTAGAGAAGAATAAACCGGAAAATTCTTTAGAAAAAGCCCGGATGAAAGATATTGATATTAATGATAAAAAAAGAGTTCCAATTATTAAATGGCTTAAAAATTTTTATGATAAATATGATAAAAGTAAAGGATTAAAAGGTTTATATTTACATGGAAATTTTGGTTGTGGAAAAACTTTTATGTTAGCAGCTTTGTTAAATGAACTTCAAAATAAAAGAGTAAAAACCGAAGTTATTTATTTTCCCCAAATGCTTCGCGATTTAAAAGATGATTGGGATACTTTTGGAGCTAAAATGGATTATTATCAAAATGTTGATGTTTTATTAATTGATGATATTGGAGCGGAGAAAGTAACTAGCTGGGGACGCGATGAAATACTTGGTTCTATTTTGCAATATCGCATGGATAATCATTTAACGACCTTTTTTACTTCTAATTTAACAATTGAAGAATTAGAAAGACATTTATCTTTATCTAATCAAAGTGTGGATGGAGTCAAAGCTCGTCGCATTATAGAGCGAATTAAACAACTAACTGAAGATATGGAAATGCTTAGCGAAAATAGAAGAAAGTAATTTACAAAGCCAAAACTTATATGTTATGATGAAAATAGGAAGAAGGTTTAAAAATGGAAGAGAAGAAAAAGGGGAAAAAGGTTGCCATTATAATAGTAGTAATCTTACTATTACTAGCCATTGCTGCTTTTTTGTTAGTTGTATTTGGTAAAGATTTGCTTAATAAAAAAGAAAGTAAAACAACAAAAACTAAAGTGGAAGAAAAATATTCACCATATCGAATAAAAAGTAATAATTTAGAATTATTTGATTTAAGATTTTTACAATTAGAAAATGAACAAACTAATAAAGTTTATAGTCCTCTATCACTTAAAACCGCCTTAGGTATGTTAAATGAAGGAACAGATGGGGAAACTAAAGAGCAAATAACGAGTGTTATTGGCGATTATAAGATGAAGAAATATGTTAATAGTGCGAATATGAGTTTTGCTAATGCTTTATTTGTTAAAGATAGTTATAAACAAAATATCATTAAAGATTATGTAAATACTTTAAATAATAAATATAATGCTGAAGTAGTTTATGATAGTTTTCAAACTCCTAATAATTTAAATAATTGGCTTAAAAGTAAAACATTTAATTTAATTGATAATGTGTTTGATGATATTAGTGATATGGATTTTATCTTATCAAATGCTTTAGCTATTGATATGGAATGGGTTAATAAAATTCAAAGTGAAGAAGATGAATATAAAGTAGAATTTCCTCATGAAGATTATTTTTACTATGTTTCTCCTTTAATGGGTAGTGGTTATCATACTTTAAAATTTAATAATAATACCCAAAATGTTAAATCAGCTCAGCTTGGAGCTGTAGCTAATCGTTATGATATTGTAAATGCTTTAGGAGAAAGTAAAATTAGAGAAGAAGTTGGCAAAGCTTATAGTGAATACTTAGCCAAAGATGAATGCGGAACAGCTGCTCAAGAACCAGATGTTAATACTTATTTAAATACTTATATTAAGGAACTTAATGCAAATTATCAAAAAATAAGTAATTCGACTGACTTTTATTTCTATGATGATGAAAATATTAAAGCTTTTGCTAAAGATTTAAAAGAATATAATGGAACAACTTTAGAATATATTGGAATAATGCCTAAAAAAGATAATTTAAGTGATTATATTACAAATCTTGATGATACTAAAGTTAAAGAAATTATTAATAATTTAAAAACCATTGAATTAAATAATTTTAAAGATGGAGTTATAACAGAAATAGATGGTTATATCCCTATGTTTAAATTTGATTATAAATTAAAGTTACAAGAAGATTTAAATACTTTAGGAATTAAAAATGTTTTTGATGCCAATAAAGCTGATTTATCTAAATTAACAAATAGTAAAGGTGCTTATATTGCTCAAGTTGCTCATAAAGCTAATATAGAATTTTCTAATGAGGGAATTAAAGCCGGAGCTGTTACGATGGCCGGCGGACTAGGTGCAGCTGATTGTGGATTTAGATACGATTATGATGTTCCGGTAGAAAAAATAAATCTTACTTTTGATAATCCTTATTTATTCTTTATTAGGGATAAAGAATCAGGAGAAGTTTGGTTTACAGGAACAGTTTATGAACCAATAGCTTGGTCTGATGAAATGAATTATAATTTTTAAGAATTGAAATAAAAAGATAAGCCTTTAATTTATTTCACTAGATTAAGGGCTTTAACTAATAAATTTGGCGAATGCTTTAACTCTTAAATGTTAATGTGTTCCTTTTTTGTATTATGCAAATTTCCTATGGTAGTTGCATAGTTTACCAATTTTGATAAAAATTTTTATTTGTTCGCTTGTTTTATAATTTTATAAGCTATATAATTCCTATAGGAATATTTGATGTGAGTGTCGCCCTCCGTGCTTGAAAAAGGAAGGGGGTATGATATTGATGAGAAAAAGAGTTTATGTAATTAAGCTTCTAAGATACATCTGTATCATTTTATGGCTTCTTACTTTATTTATTAGTTATAAAAAAATAGACACTCTACAGCACTGATAGAGTGTCCAATCTAAATCTTTAGAGGGCGACATTCACTTGCGACTTAAATGTTCCTCATTTTTATTTTATGCAAGTTTTCTTGCTAAATACATAATATTATAAAATAAACATTTTTGCAAGCATACATGGCAATCACGATGCCGTCCAAAACTTATAATTTAGGCTAAAATTTTGATTGGGCGAAGAGAAATGAAACCGTTTAAAATCAGTAATTAAGCATTAAATTGTTTTTACTAAAAAAGAGATAGAAGAATCAGGAGTTTCTAGAAATACAGTTTTAACTTTAATCGATAAATTAGAAAATTTAGGAATTTTACTAATTATGCAAAAATGGGATATAGACATAATGAAATATACAATGTTTTTGTAGGAAAAGATTAATATAAAAATTTTATAAATTTGATTTGCTATCCTAGGAAAAAAGTTATATAATATTTTTAGAAATCAATGATGAAAGACATGATTTTTAAAAATTATTAACAAGAGACTTAGTGGTTGGTGCAAACTAAGAATAATTTTAAAAATTACTACTTTCTAGAGAGTTTAATCAACTCCGGTTAAGACCGTTATATTAATTAAGCAAAGAAAAGGATGGTACCGTCTTTATGACTCCTTGGTATTATTCTTTTTTTAGTTTTTAGGAGGGAAAAGATGAACATACAAGTATTTACGCAATCGGCTATTAAATTAACAGGAGAAAAAATAATATATTTTGATCCTTATCAAATAAGTAATCCTTATCATGATGCCGATTATATTTTTATAACTCATGATCACTATGATCATTATGATGAAAAATCAATAAAAAATGTTATGAAAGAAAATACGAAAATAATAGTTCCTATTATTTTAGAAGAGCAAATTAAAAAAATTACAGATAATATTTTATTAGTTAAACCTGAACAAGAATATAAAATAGATGATATAACTTTTAAAACTTTACCAGCTTATAATTTATATACAACTTATCATTTAAAAGCTAATGGTTATGTTGGTTATAATATTTTTCTTAATAATAAATGGTTATATATCATGGGCGATACTGATGTAGTAGAAGAAATTGCTAAGGTTAAAACAGATATTTGTTTTGTTCCTATTGGTGGAACTTTTACAATGGATTATGAACAAGCCGCTCATTATATTAATAGTTTAAATCCCCAAAAAGTAATACCAATACATTATGGAAGTATAGTAGGGGATATTAATTTAAAAGATAAATTTAAAGAATTAATTAATGATAATATTGAAGTAGATATTTATATAAAGGAGGAAGAAAAATGATAAATATTAAAGAAAATGAAAAATTAAATACGTTAAATCATAGTTGTGCTCATGTTTTAGCCCAAGCGATTAAGCATTTATATCCTAATGCTAAATTTTGGGTAGGACCAGTTGTTGATAGTGGTTTTTACTATGATATTGATTTAGGTGATATTGTAATTAAAGAAGAAGATTTTCCTAAAATTGAAAAAGAAATGAAAAAAATAATTAAAGATGGCAAAAGAATAGTTCGTCATGAACTTTCTAAAGAAAAAGCTTTAGAAATGTTTAAAGATGATCCTTATAAAATTGATTTAATTACTAGAATGGATGAAGATAATACTGTTATATCTTGTTATACCCAAGGTGATTTTACTGACCTTTGTCGAGGACCACACGTTGAAACAACTAAAGATTGTAAATATTTTAAATTATTAAAAGTTTCGGGAGCTTATTGGAAAGGCGATAAAAATAATAAAGTTTTACAAAGAATTTATGGTGTTTGTTTCCCAAGCGAAGAAGAACTTAATGAACATTTAGAAGAATTAGAAGAAGCTAAAAATCGTGATCATCGCAAAATTGGTAAAGATTTAAATATTTTCTTTATGAATGATTTAGTAGGTAAAGGACTGCCAATGTATTTGCCTAATGGTTATATTATTTGGGAAGAATTAGAAAATTATATAAAGGGTAAAGAAAAAAAATTAGGATATCAACATGTTTTAACCCCACCTTTAGGTAATGTCGAATTATATAAAACATCTGGTCATTGGGAACATTATAAAGATAATATGTTTCCCAAAATGGAAGTTGAAGGAGAAGAATTTGTTTTGCGTCCTATGAATTGTCCTCATCATATGATGATATATGCAAATGCTATTCACTCTTATCGTGATTTGCCTATTCGAATTGGCGAAATTGCTCGTGATTGTCGATTTGAAGCTAGTGGAGCTTTAAAAGGAATTGAAAGAACTAGAGCTTTTTGTCAAAATGACGCCCATTTATTTGTAACACCGGAACAAATCGAAAGTGAATTTACGAGTGTTGTTAATTTAATATTAGAAGCTTATAAAGATTTAAATATTACTAAATATTATTTTGAACTTTCTTTAAGAGATCCTGAAGATAAAGTTAAATATCATCAAGATGATGCTATGTGGGATATGGCGGAAGATACTTTAAGAAAAGTTTTAGATAAAATTGGAATTGCTTATACGGAAAAAATCGGCGAAGCAGCTTTTTATGGACCGAAACTTGATGTGCAAGTTAAACCAGCTGTTGGTAATGAAATAACGATTTCTACTTGTCAATTAGATTTTTGCTTACCAGCTAAATTTAATTTAACTTACGTAGATAAAGATGGTTCGAAAAAAACACCTGTTGTCTTACATCGGGCGGTGTTCGGTTCAATTGATCGTTTTATTGCTTATTACTTAGAAGAAACCAAAGGAGCTTTACCTTTATGGCTATCACCTGTCCAAATTAATATTATTCCGGTTAATAATCAATATCATTTAGATTACGCTGAGGAAATATTTACAAAATTAAAAGGGGAGAATATTCGAGTTGAACTTGATAATCGTGATGAAAAGTTAGGCTATAAAATGCGGGAAAGTCAAACTCGAAAAATTCCTTATACTTTAATTTTAGGTCAAAAAGAAACAGATGATAAAACAATAAGTTATCGTTTATATGGTCAAACGGAAACTATAACTTTAAATATTGATGAATTTATTAATAAAATTAAAGAAGATATTAAGAATTATAAGTGAAATTTTTAATATGTATTAAAAAAATATGAATTTGACTGATTAATATTAACTTGACTTTTGCAGCAAAAATGAGCAAACCTAGATAAATAAAGGATTTGCTCGATTTTTAATTGTTGTATATTGTTATCAATTTTAAAAAAATTTAATATTTTTTGATGTCTAAATATGAATCACGCCAGTAATAATAAGGCTTTGCACAATTACTTTACTTTATATAATAAGTGTACCACAATATTGTAATTATTAAAAGTTGTAAATTTAAGGTGAATATTATACACAACAGATATACAACAAAAAAAGATAAATTCTTGACATAAAAAAACTAGATAAAATCTAGGCCAAATCAGAATTTTAAAAATTTTAACTGCAAAACTCGGGAGATATTAAGAATTATAAGTGAAATTTTTAATATGTATTAAAAAAATATGAATTTGACTGATTAATATTAATATGTTAATATTTTAGTAGAAATCGTTGATTAGGACATGACTTTTAGAACTATTTTTTAAAGAGAGTTATCGGTTGGTGGAAGATAATAAAATAGCTAAAAGTTCCTACCTTTAAGTGAAATGTAAACATTTCCGGTTAAAGCCGTTATTTTAAATTAAGTAATAAAGGATGGTACCGTCTTATATAGACTCCTAGATGGTTCATCTTTTTTATATAATTAAATGGAGGAGAATATGAGATTAAGTAAGTTAAACATTAAAAAAATTAATTTAAATGATGTATCAGAAAGTTATGCTGGACAAGATATTTTAATGAAATTAGGAGAATTATATCAATTTGAAAGTGGGATATATGGTTATGGTAATTTATGGACTAAATTAGAAAGAATAGTCGAAGATGTTATTATTGAAGAATTAGATAAAGCAGGATGTATTCAAGTTGAATTTCCCAAATTACAACCTAAAAAAATATGGGAGCAATCTAACCGTTGGGATACTTATACCAAAGAGGGAGATATTATGTTTACCCTAAATAATAATTTAGGGGAATATGGCCTTGCTCCGACAGCCGAGGAGTGTGCGACTTTGTTTGGAGCTAATCGTCTTGCTTCTTATAAAAATTTACCAGCTACTTATTATCAAATAGGGGAAAAATTTCGCAAGGAAATAAGAGCGAGAGGTTATTTATTTCGCCCTCGTACTTTTGTCATGATGGATGCTTATTCTTTTGATAAAAATGAAGAGGATATGCAAAAAACTTATGAATTAATGCATGAAGCTTATTTAAGAATTTTTAAAAGATTAGGTATTGATATTATTCCTGTTGTTAGTGATAATGGGGTGATTGGGGGAAAGGTCGCGGAGGAATTTCAAGCTTTAACCAATTTAGGAGAAGATATAATTTTATATGATAAAGAAAAGAATATTGGTATTAATAAAGAAGTTTTAGATTTTGCAAATAAAGATGAATATTTAGAGCAATTAAATATCACAGATGCTTCTTCTTTAGAAGAAAAATCATCTGTAGAACTTGGTAATAATTTTCAATTAGGTACTAAATATTCCGAAAGTATGAAGCTTTATTATACGGCAGAAGATGGCAGTCAAAAACCTTATTACATGGGATGTTATGGAATAGGTTTAGGTCGCATTATTGCTTGTTTAATTGAAAACAATTTAATTTTTAAAGATAATAAAGTTAAAGGTTTTTCTTTGCCTTATCAAGTTGCTCCTTATAAAGTGCAAATTATTTATAATGAAAATAATCAAGAAAATGGGGAAAAATTATATCATTATTTAATAGAAAATAATATTAATTGTATTTTAGATGATCGGGAGAATTTATCAATTGGCAATCGGATTAATGATGTTTATGTTTTAGGCACGCCAAAAATGATTATTTTAGGAAATAAATTTAATGGCGAAGATTATGAAATAGAAGATACTAAAGAAACCAGTAAAAAAATTGTTAAATTAGAAGATTTAGTAAAGGAATTAAGTTAAGGTTATATGAGTTTTAAAATAGGAAATGTCGAAATTAAAAATCAAGTAGTCTTAGCTCCGATGGCGGGGATAAGCAATACTTCCTTTCGTAAAATAATTAAAGAAATGGGAGCGGGTTTAATCTATGCTGAAATGGTAAGTGATAAAGCTTTAGTTTATGCTAATCAAAAAACTTTTGATTTGCTAAAAATGGAAGAGGAAGAACGACCTATTGCTCAACAAATTTTTGGTAGTGATGTTACTTCTTTTGTTAAGGCCGCTCAAATTGTGGAAGAAACGATGCATCCGGATATTATTGATATTAATATGGGGTGTCCCGTTCCCAAAGTTGCTCTTAAAAACCAAGCCGGAAGTGCTTTACTTAAAAACCCTGACAAAATTAAAGAAATAGTTGAGGCTGTTGTCCAAGCGGTTTCTTGTCCAGTTACCGTTAAAATTCGCAGTGGTTGGGATGAAGATAGTATCAATGCCGTTCAAGTAGCTAAAATTTGTGAGCAAGCTGGAGCTCAAGCGATAGCTATCCATGCTCGCACGCGAAGTCAAGGGTATAGTGGCAAAGCTGATTGGCAAATCATTAAACAAGTTAAAGAAAGTGTTAAAATTCCGGTCATTGGTAATGGTGATGTAAAATCTTGCTTTGATGCTAAGAAGATGCTAGATGAAACCGGTTGTGATGCCGTTATGATAGGTAGGGGTGTTTTAGGAAATCCTTGGCTTATTAAAGAATGCATCACTTATTTAGAACAAGGATTAATTTTACCTAAAGTTTCTAATTTCGAAAAAATTAAAATGATGAAAAAACATTATCAATTATTACTAAATGATAAAAATGAAAAAATTGCTAATCTTGAAATTAGAAGTCATATTTTATATTATTTAAAAGGTATGCCTCATAGTAAAGAAATGAAAAATAAAATTTGTAATACGCATACTAAAGAAGAAATATTAGATGTATTAAAAACTTATGAAAGGGATTTAGAAAATGAATTATAAAGAAAATTTAATTAAAATAAAAAAAGAATTAGAAAATATCTCTACTAATTCACAAGATTTTCTTTTGAAAATTAATAAAATTTTTAATTTAAATTTAGATGAATCAAGATTAAATGATTATTCTTTAGAAAATATTGATTTAAATAATTTTGTTGTTAGAATTACTGATAATAATCAAAAAATAGCTTATTTAGCTAAATATACTAATAATCAATTTATTGAAGTATATACTACTTATCCCAATTATTCTAAATATAGTCTATATTTTCTAGAAAGAAATTTGCCTTTAGAAGAAATTTTAACTTTTTATCAGGATGATAAAAAATTAGAATTTATTAAAGAATATCCTTATGTTATTGGTGATAATATTAATAGTAAAAATAAACTAAGTATTAGATATGCTCTTCATGATTTTAACTTTAATCAAACAATTCCTTTACTAACTAAAACTTATGGGAAAGAAGAGGGGGAAACTTATGAAAGATTATATACTTATGATGAACAAAATTATTTACGAAAAAATAATTCGCAAGACAAATATACTTTTTTGTCTAATAATAATTTAATTTATGGAATTAATAATATTCATACTAGTAATAATCATCATGTTTTTTCTGGTGCTTGTGTCGAGGATTTTAGTCTTAACATAGAGGATTATTTACCTCATCTTTGTAATTCAAATAACTTAAAATTAATTAAAAATGATGGTTGTTTATCGTATATATCTTTTAAAGAAACTAGTGATTTAAATATTGTCCATTTATTTCATATTTATAAATATAGCGATAAAATTTTGATTAGATATAATATTATTAATTATAGCAAGAAAAATCCTAAATATGAGTATAAACGAAAAAGACTATTACCTGTTTATAGTAAGGATAAAATAAGAATATCTGAGTTAAATAAAATATTAGAAATTCTACAAACTGATTTTAAATATAATAGTTTCATGAAAAAAGTTTTAGCAGAATTAGAAATATTTAAATCTAAAATACATATTAAAAATGGTTTATATTCTAAAAATAATGATATTTTAAGTCCTCAAAATTTTATTCTTAAAACTGAGGATGAATTAATTAAGGATGTATTAATGAATCAAGAGAAGTATTTTAAAGAAATGGAAAATCAATTAGAAGATATAATTAATCAAAAAGAAAATTCTCCTAAAAGATAAATAAAAAAAGGAAATTGGTGAAAAAAGTATAATATATATAATGAGAGCAAAATATAAATTAGCAAACAAATGTTTTAAAAATTATTGACAAAAGTTATTAAGTATATTAAAATTATTTTAGAAAAACAAAATTGAAGGAGAAAAGTATGAAAATAAAAGATAATAAAGACAAAGATAAAGCTTTAGAACAAGTTTTAGCTGATATTGAAAAACAATTTGGTAAAGGAGCAATTATGAAGTTAGGAGGAGATGAACATTTAGAAATAGATGTTACCTCTAGTGGTTCCTTAACTTTAGATATTGCATTAGGTGTAGGTGGTTTTCCTAAAGGAAGAATAATTGAAATATATGGACCGGAATCATCTGGTAAAACAACTTTTGCTTTGCAAGCAATAGCAGAGGTGCAAAAAGAGGGTGGAAGAGCAGCATTTATTGATGCTGAGCACGCTTTAGATCCGGTTTATGCCAAAGCTTTAGGGGTTAATATAAATGAGTTATTATTATCTCAACCTGATACAGGTGAACAAGCTTTAGAAATATGTGAAGCTTTAGTCCGAAGTGAAGCTGTTAGTATTGTCGTCATTGACTCGGTAGCAGCTTTAGTTCCTAAAGCGGAAATTGATGGCGAAATGGGTGATTCTCATGTGGGTTTGCAAGCGAGATTAATGTCACAAGCCTTAAGAAAATTATCGGGAACGATTAATAAAACAAAAACGACGGCAATATTTATTAATCAATTAAGAGAAAAAGTTGGGGTGTTGTTTGGCAATCCCGAAACAACTCCAGGTGGAAGAGCTTTAAAATTTTATGCTACTATACGTTTAGACATTCGCCGAGCTGAACAAATTAAACAAGGTGATCAAGTAATTGGTAATCGTACTAATATTAAAGTTGTTAAAAATAAAGTAGCACCTCCTTTTAAAACCGCTAGTGTTGATATTATGTATGGCGAAGGGGTCTCTAAAGAAAGTGAAATTATCGATTTAGCAGCTGCCGTAGATATTGTCGAAAAAAGCGGAGCTTGGTATGCTTATAATGGTAATAAAATTGGTCAAGGTAAAGAAAATGCTAAGATATTCTTAAAAGAAAATCCAGATATTTGTGCTGAGATTGAACAAAAAGTACGTGAACATTATGGTATTAGTAAAAATACTAATGCTCAAAAAGAAGAATAATATTGAATGTCAATATTATTTTTATTTACAATCGTATTTACATTTATTAGAAAATAAATTGTAAATATGGTTTAAAATAGTTATAATAAAGGTAAGAAAAGCAGGTGTCTTATGAAAAGTGCTTATATTCATATACCATTTTGTAAACAAATCTGTTCTTATTGTGATTTTTGTAAAATGAATTACCATAAAGAATGGGTTAATAATTATTTAGATACTTTAGAAAAGGAAATAAATGAAAAATATAATTCTGAAGTTTTAGAAACTCTTTATATAGGTGGAGGTAGTCCCTCTTGTTTAGATGAAGATGAATTAAATAAATTATTTCAAATTATTAAAAAATTTAATTTAAATGAAAATTATGAATTTACTTTTGAATGTAATTTAAATGATATTAATGAATTATTATTAACTATTTTAAAAGAAAATGGCGTCAATAGGTTAAGTATTGGAATTGAATCATTTAATCGGGAAAATCAAGAATTTATGGAAAGAATTCATTCTTATGAACAAACAGAAGAAATAATAAAATTAGTCCGTAATTTAGGTTTTACTAATATTAATATAGATTTAATTTATGCTCTTCCTAATGAATCATTAAATACTGTAAAAAAAGATTTAGCCAAAGTTTTAAAATTAAATGTAGAACATATAAGTACTTATTCTTTAATTTTAGAAGAAAATACTAAAGCAAGTGTTAATAAGATTAAAACTATCGATGAAGATACAGATGCGAAAATGTATGAATATATTGTCAAAAAATTAACTTCAGCAGGATATAATCATTATGAGTTAAGTAATTTTGCTAAACCTGGCTATGAATCTCGCCATAATTTAACTTATTGGAATAATGAATATTATTATGGCTTTGGTTTAGGAGCTCATGGCTATATCCATGGTTTGCGTTATCAAAATACTCGTAGTTTAACTAATTATTTAGAAAATAAATATATATTAGAAGAAAATATATTATCAAAAAAAGAAATTATGGAAAATGAGTTGATGTTAGGGTTACGTAAAACAAAAGGTATTAATTTAAGTGATTTTTTTGATAAATATGAAATTAATTTACAAGAAGTGTTTGACATTAAACCTCTTCTTAAATCAAAAGATTTAATTTATAAAGATGGGTATATATTTATAAATCCGGATAAACTATATATAATGAATGAAATATTAATCAAATTGATTTAAGAGGATGATGAATATGAAAAAGATTTTGCTAGCAATTATAGTTTTTTTAAGTGGGATAAATATTGTTTTAGCAGAATCAAGTGCTTATTTGACTAGTTTAAATATTAAAGGGTATGATCTTTCTCCCAATTTTAATAAATACAATAATACTTATAGTGTTGATATAGATGAAGAAACAACTTCTTTAGATTTAGATTATAAATTAGAAGATGAAAATGCTACAATTGAAATTATTGGTAATGATTTATTAACCGAGGAACAAAATAACGTTCAAATAAAAGTTACAAATGGGGAAGAAATTCAAAATTACATTATTTATGTAAATAAGAATAAAAGTAATGAGGTAATGAATTTAGATTCTAATGCTGTAGAAGTAGAAGTAAATAAAAAATATAATATGAAAATAGTTTTAGGAATGCTAATTGTAGCTTGGTTACTTTCTGCTTATCTTTTAAAAAGAATAATTTATTTTAAAAGAAAGTAACTAACATTTGTCGGAATTTGTCGAACGATATTTCTTGTATTATTAAAAAAAGTACGTTATTCTATATTTAGGCAAGGGGGAATATCTATGTTCACAATATTAAATGAAAAAGAAAGGAAAGACTTTATAAATAAATATTTTAAAGTCTGGGAAAAGGATATTTGGAAGGTAAGTAGAATATCTTATAACAACATTGATGAATATTTAATTAATGAACATTATTTATTTTTAGTCAAAGGATAAAACCTTTGATTTATTTATATATAAAAAAACAAAGTTTAAAAAACTTTGTAATTTTTCAAATGGCGCCTGATGTAGGACTCGAACCTACGACCTAACGGTTAACAGCCGTGCGCTCTACCGACTGAGCTAATCAGGCATTGCTCTATCATTATATATAATATTATATGCAATGTCAATAAGTTTTATGCTAGAAATTTGTAAAAATTGGCAAAAATATTGACAATTCTTACATAAATTTTTAATTTTTATGCTATAATTTGAATGATGGTGCGTTAAATTTTCTTATTATATATGAGAAATAAAATAAGACGCACGAATATTATTAGAAAGAGAGGAGTAGTCGAGTTTTGCTCGATCAGAAGAACATGAAAAAATATGTTTATTTATTTAATGAAGGTAATGCAGATATGCGTAACCTTTTAGGTGGTAAAGGAGCTAATTTAGCCGAAATGACTAATTTAGGAATGCCTATACCTCAAGGATTTACGGTAACAACTGAAGCTTGTACCGAATATTATAATGATGGTAAAAAAATATCAGAAGATATTGAAAAGCAAATTTTTGCGGCTTTAGAAAAATTAGAAGAAATTCAAGGTAAAAAATTTGGCGATAATGCTGATCCATTATTAGTATCAGTTCGTTCAGGAGCAAGAGCATCTATGCCAGGAATGATGGATACAATCTTAAATTTAGGGTTAAATGATGAGGCAGTGGAAGGTTTTGCTAGTAAAACAAACAATCCGCGTTTTGCTTATGATTCATATCGTCGGTTTATTCAAATGTATTCTGATGTTGTTATGGAAGTACCTAAATCTTATTTTGAAAAAATTATTGATGAAGTTAAAGAAGCAAAAGGAATTCATTATGATACAGAATTAACTGTTGATGATTTAAAAGATTTAGTAGTAAGATTTAAAAAAGTTTATAAAGAAGCGATGAATGGCGAAGAATTTCCTCAAGATGCCAAAGAACAATTAATGGGTGCTGTAAAAGCGGTCTTTAGATCATGGGATAATCCAAGAGCTATTGTTTATCGAAGAATGAATGATATTCCTGGAGATTGGGGAACAGCTGTCAATGTTCAATCTATGGTCTTTGGTAACAAAGGAGAAACTTCCGGAACAGGTGTTGCTTTTACCCGTAATCCCTCTACCGGTGAAAAAGGTATTTATGGTGAATACTTAATTAATGCTCAAGGTGAAGATGTTGTTGCGGGAGTTCGTACTCCTCAACCTATAACAAAATTAGCGGAGGATTTACCAGATTGTTACGAAGAATTTATGAGCCTTGCTCAAAAATTAGAAGACCATTATCGCGATATGCAAGATATGGAATTTACTATTGAAGAAGGTAAACTTTATTTCTTACAAACTAGAAATGGGAAAAGAACAGCACAGGCGGCCATTCAAATTGCTTGTGATTTAGTAGATGAAGGTAAAATTACGGAACAAGAAGCGGTCATGCGGATTGAAGCTAAATCATTAGATCAATTATTACATCCAACCTTTAATAAAGAAGCTTTATCTAAAGGCGAAGTAGTAGGCGAAGGACTTCCAGCATCTCCCGGAGCTGCGGCTGGTAAAATTGTCTTTACTGCTGAAGAAGCTAAACAAGAAGGCATTGGTGGTAAAGGAGAAAAAGTTGTTTTAGTAAGACTTGAAACAACTCCCGAAGATATTGAAGGTATGATTGCTTCTCAAGGTATTTTAACTGTTCGAGGAGGTATGACTTCTCATGCTGCTGTTGTAGCTCGTGGTATGGGTACTTGCTGTGTTTCTGGTTGTGGTGATATTAAAATTAATGAAGAAAAGGAAGAATTTACTTTAGGTGGTCAAACCTTTAAAAAAGGTGATTATATTTCTTTAGACGGAACAACAGGAAAAATTTATAAAGGCGAAATAAAAACGGAAGAAGCCTCTGTATCTGGTAACTTTGGCCGAATTATGAAGTGGGCAGATGAGGCACGAACTTTAAAAGTCCGTACTAATGCTGATAATCCAAGAGATACTAAAAATGCTATTAATTTGGGAGCCGAAGGTATTGGTTTATGTCGTACTGAGCATATGTTCTTTGATGAAGAAAGAATTCCAAAAATTCGCAAAATGATTTTATCAGAAACAGTTGAAGAAAGAGAACAAGCCTTAAATGAATTAATTCCTTTCCAAAAAGGTGATTTTAAAGCGATGTATAAAGAATTAAAAGGTCTTCCTATGACAGTTCGTTATTTGGATCCACCTCTACATGAATTCTTACCAACTGAAGAAGAAGATATTATCGCTTTAGCTAAAGATATGAATGTAACTGTTGAACATTTAAAACAAAAATGTGCCGAACTTCATGAATTTAATCCAATGATGGGTCATCGTGGTTGTCGTTTAGCTGTAACATATCCCGAAATCGCTAAAATGCAAACTCGGGCTTTAATGGAAGCGGCTATTGAAGTTAAAGACGAAGATGGTTATGATATTGTTCCGGAAATCATGATTCCGTTAGTAGGTGAGAAAAAGGAATTAAAATTTGTAAAAGATATAGTGATAGAAACAGCGGAAGAAGTAAAGAAAGAAAAAAATTCTGATATTGAATATCATATTGGAACAATGATTGAAATTCCGCGTGCGGCATTACTTGCTGATGAAATAGCAGAAGAAGCTGAATTCTTCTCATTTGGAACAAATGACTTAACCCAAATGACTTTTGGTTTCTCAAGAGATGACGCTGGTAAATTCTTAGATTCTTATTATCAAAATAAAATTTACGAATCAGATCCATTTGCTAAATTAGATCAACATGGTGTAGGTAAACTTGTAAAAATGGCTGTTGAAGGTGGTCGTCAAACAAGACCTAATATTAAACTTGGTATTTGTGGTGAACATGGTGGAGATCCTGCTTCTGTAGAATTCTGTCATAATATTGGTTTAACTTATGTTTCTTGTTCACCATTTAGAGTGCCAATTGCTCGTTTAGCTGCAGCACAAGCCAGTATCAAAGAAGGGATGAATAAGGAATAAAATACAATATCTGTATTTATTCCAGTAATTATTGGGAAAAAAGCAATTTATAAAAAATACTTCTTAGATAATTACAATATTTATCAAACCCTAAAAAAGTGAAATTTATATAAAATATTTAAGACTAAGATGACTTAATGTCGTATATCTTAGTCTTTTTTTAGGCTTG
>CANQLL010000015.1 GCA_947624705.1 uncultured Bacilli bacterium
TTTTACATCTTATTATAGGGACATTTTTAATAATTATTCATTTTTTAAAAAGGGACATTTTCAAAAATTTTTCACATAAGAAGATTAATTCTTCTTACTTTTTCTTGCAAAAATTATTAAATGTTCTATAATTGTTTTAGGGAGGTAAATTATGAATTTAGAAAGTTATTTTGATACGAAAGATTTTTATGAAACAAATTATTTAATAAAAATTATGGAAGGAGTGTGCCAAACTGATTTTTCGGAAATCAAAAGTAAAATAGATAATGCTCAAATAACTTTAACAGAAGAAAAAATTAAAAAATATTTAGATGATAAATTTAGTGAAGAAGAACCAGAATTAAA
Source organism: uncultured Bacilli bacterium (assembly GCA_947624705.1). Lineage (GTDB taxonomy): Bacteria > Bacillota_I > Bacilli_A > RF39 > UBA660 > HGM10766. Next base: position 346 of record CANQLL010000015.1, read on the forward strand.
AGATAGATTAGCCAAAAAGGTGCCAGTTAAGCCTTCGGGAAAAATTACTTATGACAGAGAAAATATTCAAGAGATAAGAAAAAGTATTCAAGAAACAACCGACAAATTAATCGCATCTAGATATATGTTTACACCATATACATTGGAATATTATCAAAGATATTTAAAAATTTTAAAATATAAAATTAAAAAATTATTATTTATTATCGAAAACTTAGCTAATAAAAATTATCAAGCTATTAAAGAAGAAATAAAATCTTTAGATATCATAATCTATAAAGGGGATAAAATTACTAAATATGATATTATTCGGTTAATTAAACCAACTTTATATAATATGCAAAAATTAGAAGAAAAATTAGCTAAAGGTAATGATTTAAATACCTATTTAGAAGGAAAAATTACTAAACCAGAAATTTATAAAGATGGTTATAGTGAAGAACAATTATATCCAAGTCCTTCTTTAAAAATAACATCATTAACTCAATCAGGAACTTCTGGTTATGTTGATCTATCGCAAAGACAATTAAAAATTGAAAGAGAAAAAATGGATAAAAACATGCAAAATGTGGCGAAGTTATTACTTTCTTAAAAAAGAATAAAAAATATTCTTTTTTAATTTGTCATAATAAAACATTTATTATATAATGTTTTTTAGTGATAATTATGAAATTAAAATATGAATTATTAAAAGAAGAAAAAAATACTAAAGCTCGTTTAGGCCAAATTACAATCCGCGAGCAAACATATCAAACTCCAATGTTTATGCCGGTGGGAACTTTAGCCACAGTTAAAACCTTATCACCAGAAGAAGTAAAAGAAACTAAAGCCGGGATAATATTAGCTAATACTTATCATTTATGGTTACGACCTGGTGAAGATGTAGTAGCTTTAGCGGGTGGTTTACATAAATTTATGAATTATGATGGTCCTATTTTAACTGATTCAGGCGGGTTTCAAGTATTTAGCTTAGCTAATTCTAAAGATATAACTGAGGAGGGCGTTCGTTTTAAAAATCATTTAAATGGTGATAATTTAATCTTAACTCCGGAAAAATCAATAGCTATTCAGAATAAACTTGATAGTGATATTGCGATGAGTTTTGATGAATGTCCACCTGCTAGTGCAGATTATGATTACTTAAAACAAAGTATTGAAAGAACTATTCGTTGGGCAAAAAGAGGAAAAGAAGTGCATAACAATCCAAATCAAGCTTTGTTTGGGATTGTTCAAGGTGGACCTCATGAAAAATTACGTAAATTTAGTGCTGAAGAAACCGTAAAATTAGATTTTGATGGTTATAGCATTGGGGGAGTTGCCAATGATGGTGAAGATAAGGAAGCAATGTACAAAGCTATTGACTATTCTATTCCTTATCTTCCAAAAGATAAAGTGCGATATCTTATGGGGGTAGGTGAACCAATTGATATTATTGAAGGGGTAATTAGAGGAGTTGATATCTTTGATTGTGTTTTACCAACGCGTCTTGCTCGCCATGGTAATGCTTTAACTAAATATGGCAAATTAAATTTAAAAAATAGTAAATATAAAACTGATTTTACCCCAATTGATGAGAGTTGTGATTGTTATTGTTGTCAACACTATACCAAAAGTTATGTAAAACATTTAATTAATTGTAACGAAACTTTTGGAGCTAGACTCTTATCTATTCATAACATTCGTTTCTTAATTAAATTAACTGAAGATTTAAGAGAAGCGATTAAAAACGATAATATCTTAGAATTTAAAAAAGAATTTATTAAAAATTATTATGGAGAAGATTATGAATAATAATAAAATTATGATAACAATTGCTTGTGTTACAATTGTTTTAGTTATTTTAGTGCCCTCTATTATCCTAGTTAACACACGCCATACGGAAAAACTTTATAATAGTACTATTTTAAAAATAACAGAAGCCGGAAAAAAATGCGTTAATGAAGATAAATGTCATTCTAAAAAAATTTTCTTAAAAGAATTATATGACAAAAAATATTTAGAAAAATTAGTTAATCCTAAAACAAAACAATATTTTGATGAAAATTCTTATGTCATAAAAAAAGAAGGTAAATATACTTTTATTGAAAATTAGGTTTATTCAAAAAATTTATCCATTGTAATTCCTAAAACAACTGATATTTTATATAAGGTGTCAATAGAGCAACCTATTGCGCCTTTTTTATATTCTAAGCGACGAATAAAATCGTAAGATAAACCAACGTCTACGGCTAGTTGTTCTTGAGTGATATCAGCAATTTTTCGATATTTTTTTATATTTTTTGAAACCTTGGCCATAATATTATTTTCAAATTGAAATTCTCTTTTAAAAGTTGTCATTTTCTTCACCTCTAATTATATTTTCCTATTTATGGTTTTTTATGTCCGGGAACGAAAAAGTCCTGTAAAGGGTATTCACAGGTCCTGTTTTGCGATATAATTAAAATGAAAGGAGGGTAATTTGTGGTAAATAGTGATAACAAAAGCGGATTGGCTACGGCTAGTTTAGTTTTAGGTATAATTGGTATAGCACTTTCATTTATTCCTATTATTAATAATGCCGCTTTTGTATTAGGAATTTTGGCTTTAATTTTTGGAATAATTTCTTTAGTAAAAAAGTCTAATAAAGGTAAATCTATAGCTGGTTTAATTTTAGGAATTTTGGCAATTATTATTACTTTAGTCATGCAGCAAGCAATAGTTGATACTGCAAATGAAGCTGAAAAAAATCTTGATAAAGCTTTTGGTAATAGTACGGAAGAAGTATTAAAAAATGAAGCAAATGTAACTTTAGGTGAATTTGAAGTAAGTGAAGGTCAATATGGATTAGTAGATACTAAAATGATTGTTACAGTCAAAAACATTAGTGATGAAAAGAAATCCTTTACATTCCATATTGAAGCTGTAAATTCTGATGGTTCCAGACTGGATGATGATTATGTTTATGCAAACGATTTAAATGCTGGTCAAACTCAAGAATTTGAAATTTTTAACTTAGTAACATCTGACCAAATTGATGCTTTAAAAACAGCAACATTTAATATTGTTGAAGCCTCTAGTATGTAAAAAAGCCACTTAAAAAGTGGTTTTTGTCTTTTTAAAATTAAGATTCTTTCTTTTTATTGATGCCAATAATTGAGCTAAATATAGTTACTAATATTAATATTCCGTAATAGATAAAAGTTGATAGTTTAATATTTTTTACAAAAAATATTAAACTAATTAAAAGTAAAGTTAAACATAAAATTAAACCATTTTTTATACCACACCACCAACCTTTACTACTTGTTATTTTGCCTCTTTTAAAACCAATAATAAAATAAATCACCATTAAACTTATTGTACTAAAAATAGTTAAAGCTCCACTGCTAATAGGAGTTATTAAATTAATTAAACTTAAAACTAAACTTAAAATTAACAAACTACCGATAAAATAACCTAATGTTTTCATATAATTTAATAATTTTTCCATTAAACCACCTAATAAATAATATGTGATGTTTAAAATAATATGTTTTAAACCATAATAAAAAGGGTGATAAATAATGGAATTATTTTCAATTATTTTTAGAACAGCATTCTTTTATTTTTTTATTCTTTTAGCTTATCGAATTATGGGAAAAAGGGAAATTGCCCAGTTAGGAATTATTGATTTAATCGTATCTATTCTAATTGCGGAGTTAGTGGCAATTAGTATTGAAAATGTTAAAGATCCAATCATTTATACTATTTTTCCAATTAGTTTATTAGTGTTTTTAGAATTAATTTTAGCTTTTGTTTCGATTAAATCCCGTAAATTCCGAAACTTTTTTGGCGGCAAACCCTCTTTAATTATTTGTAATGGTAAAATTAATTTTAAAGAAATGATTAGACAAAGATATAGTATGGATGATTTATTATTAGAACTTAGACAAAGAGAAATTAAATCAATTGAAAATGTGGAATATGCTTTTTTAGAACCAAATGGCAAACTTTCAATTTTTAAATATAACTTTTTAAAATTAAAAAGTAATTATCCTATGCCTTTAATAGTAGATGGGCAATTACAAGAAAAAGTTTTAAAATATATTCATAAAAATAAATCTTGGTTAATTAATAATTTAAAGCAAAAAAAATTATCTATTGAAGATATATTTTATTGTTTTTATAAATCTTCTAAATTATATATTATAAAAAGAAGTGATTTGTTATGAAAAAATATCTTAAAATAAGTATTTTAATTTTTAGTCTTTTTACGATATTCTTTTTTGTTCAAAATAAATACAATAAAAAAACTTCTTTAGTTTTTCAAGAAAATAATTCGAAAAAATATGTGGCTTTAACTTTTGATGATGGTCCCCATCCTAAATATACTGATATGTTATTAGATGGTTTAAAAGAGCGTAATGTTAAAGCAACCTTCTTTGTAATCGGTAAAAATGCCCAGAATAATTATAATGTTTTAAAAAGAATGATAGATGAAGGTCATATTATAGGTAATCATACTTATTCTCATAAAAATTTATTTTTATTAAAAGAAAAACAAATTTTAAAAGAAATTGATCAAACTAATCAAATTATAGAAGCTGTTAGTTTAAAACCGGTTAAATATTTTCGGCCTAGTTATGGCAATTATAATGCTAAAATTATTAATCTCGCGCAAATGGAAGTAGTTTTATGGAATGTTGATTCTTTAGATTGGAAAATTAGAAATAGTAATCGAATAACAAGAAAAGTAGTAAGTAAAGTGCAAAATGGTAGTATTATTTTAATGCATGATATTTATAAAACTAGTGTTAAAGCGGCGTTTAAAATTATTGATGAATTGCAAAAAGAAGGATATGAATTTGTTACTATAGATAAACTTCTTGAAACTAGTGTAGAAGAATGAGCCATAGCGAATTTGCCAAATGGCTTTTTTTATGGTAAAATTAAATCACTCTATTAAAAAGAGAGGTTATAATGATGAAATTATTAAAAAAACCCTATTTAATTAAAATAGGGAAGATAATGGCAGTCTTTATGTTAACAATCTTAGTAAGTGGAGCAAGTATAAAAGAAATGGCTGTTTTAAATGAAGCTAATTTAGCCAAAAAATATATTGCTGAAGAACAAGTAATAGCTCAAAATATTGAAGAACCTAAAAAAACTGTTGATACATTTATTATGGAAAATGAAGAACAATTACGTTTTTTTGCAACAATGTTTGATATGAATTACGATGAAGTAATTACTAAAATAAAAGAAATAAATATTGATCCTAATTATTTAAATGAATTAAATATTGGTTTACTTAAAGATTTTGAAGGAAATATTATAAATTATAATAGTGTAGATAGGGGAATATTAGAGTTTTTTAGTTATTTAGAGAATTCCTATCCCGAACTAGTTAAAACTACTTATCGACCTTGTAGTGCTGATCGTGAATATATTGAGGGTTTAGTTCAATATTTTAGTTCTCTATATAATAATGTTGATTATAAATTAATGCTGAGTATAGGGGCGGCCGAAAGTGGCTATTATACTGCCCGGACAATGCTTAATAAAAATAATATTTATGGGGGCATGGGTGCTGGTGGTTTAATGGGCTATAAAAATATTGAATATGGTGTATGGCAATATATTAAAAAAATGTCAGAACAATATTATGATAAAGGTTTAAATACCATGGAAAGTATTGGTTATGTTTTTTGCCCAACTAATGTAAATGGGGTTAAAGTTGTTAGTCCCCATTGGCTTAATTTAGTATCGAAAGCTTTAGAAACTTATAATTACGAGATTCGTTATGTAAGTATTGCTCAGTTAAATGATTTAATAAATAATGAAATTTAACGTCAATAAATGTCAAGAAGAATAAATATAAAAGCTATTTATTCTTTTTTCATGTTAAGATTAGTATGGAGGATAGATTATGAAATGTGTAAAATTAATAGGAAAAAGACAATTTGCCGTAAGTGAGATTGAAGAACCAACCCCGCAAGAGGGTTATGTAACAATTGCTGTTAAAAAAGCGGGGATATGCGGTTCTGATATTCATTATTGGGATATAGGTGAGCCAAAAGGTTTAGTTTTAGGCCATGAGTATTGTGGAATTATAACTAATCCTGGTAATCGAGAAGATTTAAAAGTAGGCGATCGGGTTACAGCCTTACCAATTTCGCCTTGTATGAAATGTAGTGCCTGTTTAAAAGGCAATATTCAATATTGTAAAGAAACTTGGACTTATGCGACGGGACTTTCTTTAACTAATCCTGGTGCCTTAGCTCCGCAAATGAATATAAGGGAAGATATGGTTCTTAAAGTACCTGATAATATTACTGATGAAGAAGTAGCAATGGTTGAACCAACGGCGGTTGGTTTACATGGTATCCATTTAGCAGACATAAAAGTAGGAGATAAAGTTTTAGTTATTGGGGGCGGAATTATTGGTTTAGTTTCAGCAATGTTTGCCAAAAAAGAGGGAGCTTCTTTTGTGGCTGTAAGTGAAACTAATGATTTAAGAGCACAAAAAGCATTAGATTTAGAAGTAGCTGATAAAGTTTATGATGCAAAAACTGATATAAGTGCGCAAATAATAGAGGACACGCATGATGGTTTTGATGTCGTTATTGAATGTTGTGGTAACGATAAAGCCGTTACTAGTGCTATTTTAGCGACTAAACCAGGCGGAACTGTTGTTTTAGTTGGTGTTTCCATGGTTCCTATCACAATTCCAACCGTTTCTGTTGTTATGAGTGAACTAACTGTTAAAGGAGCTATTGGTTATACCAAAGAAGAATTTGCTATGTGTATTGAACTTATGGCTAATCAAAAAATTGATACTAAAAAATTTATTTCTGATATAGTTAGTCTTGAAGATGTTCAATCATCTTATGAACGTTTAACTAGTGGTAATGATGATGCCATTAAAATATTAGTAGACCCTAATAAATAATTTGCTCTTAAAATTAAATTATGGTAATATAATTACTATAGAAGAGGTGTAGTAATGAATAATGAGGGTCTTAAAGAAAAAAGTGAATTTGAATTATTAGTAAAAAAGGCTTTTAATGAATCAATTTGGGCTGATACGGTCATTAAATATTTTAAAGAAGAATTAAATGTTTCCGATGATATCGCCGCCCGGGTTTTTAAAGATTTAATGAAATATGATGATATCTTAATAGAATTTACTACTTATTTAATTGAAAGAACTTATGATATTGAAGATGCTATTATCATTAATGGCTATACAGCTAAAAAAATAGCTGAATTAAATCCAAATTGGAATGCTAGTGGAGTTTATTCATTTTTACGTTTATTACGGGATGATTATGAAAAAGCTAGTCAATTAATTAAAAATAGTTATCTTAATGAAGAAGAAAATATTGAAGAAGAAGAAAAAGAAAATAAAGAAGAACCAGGGGAAGAAATCGAAGAAGAAAAAACTTCTCAAGAAAAGAAAAAAGATAAACCTAAAGATAGTAAAAAAGATGCTAAAAAGAAGAAAATTATTATCTTTAGTATTATTGGGGGAGTAATTTTAGTTATTGCTATTGCCTCAATTGTTTTCTTCTTATTAAAACCAAGTTCTAAAAAAGAAACATCTAAAGTTGCTAAAACTTGGAGTGATGTTTTAAAAAATCAAGCTGAAGATGGCACTCTTATTCAAACTATTAACGATGAACTAGATGATTTAAATATTAGAACTAATGAAGCAGAAGCAATGGTTTTAGATATTGACTCCGATGATGATATGGAATTTTTAGTTTATACGGAAGATGAAATAACTGATAAAAATAAATTAATTGTCTTTGAAGTTGATAAAGATGTTAAATATTCTAAAGATTATACAATAAATTCTGATGAATCATTAGCTTATGCTTATAATATTATAAATGAAAATATGTATTATTATGTTATTAATAATACTAACTATACAACAATTTCTTTACAAGATAAAGAATATGATGAAGCTGATTTTAATACTAACTTTTATGTTATAACTAATCAATATCAAAATGAAGAAATATTAAGTAATGCTGAAGAAATTAATTTAAAGAAAGAAAATATTAAATCTACTATTGAAAAAATATTAAAAAAACAATTTACGAATGAAGATTTATTAGATGATAATAATACTAGTAAAAGTAAAATTGAAAATGCTTTAAAAGAAAAAGAGGAAGAAGAAAAACAAAAGATTTTAGAAGAACAACAAAAACAAGAGGAAGAACAAAAGAAGAAAGAAGAAGAGGAAAAGCAAAAACAAGAAGAATTAAAAAAACAACAAGAAGAACAAAAGAAAGCTAACTCTTTAACAGTTGGAGATTATTCATTAGAATATAAAGTTTATGTTTATAATACTAATGATGCTAATGATAGTATTACTCTTCAATTAAATAAAGGGGGAGTATGTTATTACGCTCAAGGTATGGGTAAAAAAGATGAATGTAAGTATGAAGTTGTTGGTGATTTAGAAAATGGTAAATGGGGTATTAAAGTAACTTTTGAAGATAAAACAACTCAACGTTTTGAAGTAGTGGATGATAATACTTTATCCGATGGTTGGCATAAACTTAGTTAAAATACTTGTAATATAATTAAAAATTTTATAAAATAAAAATGTAAGTGCTACAATCTAGCATCTACAATTGTTAAATTGAAGACGCCATGTTAAAAAGATTACTCTTTTTAACGGGCGTCATTTTAGTTTAAAATATTATCTAAAATATTTAAAATCTTTATAATTACTAAATATTTTAAAAGAATTAAAATATTTTTCATAACACAACTACCTCCCTTAATAATCCAAAACCCCCTTTTGGGTTATGAAGAATCAAAGGTGCGTGAGTAGGTAGATGCCCATGTAGCACTTAATTTTTTATTATAAAAGCAAGTATTCTAAAAATAAACAAAAAGCGTTCGTCAAATTCCGCCAAATAAAGTCTTTTATTTTAGTTTCGTGTCTCAATATTGACCAAAATAGAAAATATTGATAATATAATGCTATAAGAAATGAACTGACAGAAGATATAAAAATATGGGTATTAGAGAGGAAATTAAAAATGAAAGCAAAGAATAATAATAGGCTTGTTTTTATATTGCTTGGTGCGGTAGCAGGTGCGGTTATTGGGGGAATAATTTGGACTTTCATGCGCGTTATGCACTTGCTTATTGAATTGCTTTGGGATTATATTCCCGGTGTTGTGCATATTCCGGGTTACACGATACTGATATGCTTACTAGGTGGTATTATAATCGGAATAATCCAGAAGAAGTATGGTCCGTGTCCCGATGATCTTCATCAGGTTATGGCAAAGTATAAAAAAGACGGTAGGTATCCGTATAATAACGTTTTGATTATGCTGATTGCGGCATTGATGCCACTAATATTTGGCGGAGCGATAGGCCCCGAGGCTGGTCTTACAGGAGTTATTGTAGGACTTTGTTGCTAGGCAGGAGATAAATTTAAATATGCCGGCAAGTATATGGCCGAGCTACCAGAAATAGGAATTTCAACAACTCTTGGTATTGTGTTTCGTTCTCCGCTTTTTGGCTTTATAGAACCAATCGAGGATGATGATGAATTTGTTCTTCCGAAAGCATCAAAAACCACCGCAATATTCTGCGCCGTATTGGCGGGTTTCGGTATATTTATGTTGTTGGGCAAATTTTTTGGTTCAGGAGCTGGCATGCCCCATTTTGAAAAAGTGGCGATTGAAAAAGGTGAGCTATTATTTGCTTTACCAGTGCTGGCACTTAGTGTTGTCCTTGGCTATTTATACATGACCTTTGATAAATTGACCCAAAAGGCGGCGGAAAAACTTGGAAAAAGATATTTTATAATGGCCGTTATTGCGGCGCTTGTTCTAGGAATAATTGGTACTATGTTTCCGATTGCAATGTTTTCCGGCGAGGAAGAGATTTTAAAGCTTACTGAGATATACACTAAGTATCCGTTGTATCTGTTGTTTATAATACCTGTTCTAAAAGTCTTTTTAATAAATATGTGTATCCGTTTCGGTTGGCGTGGCGGAAGCTTTTTCCCATCAATTTTTGCTGGAGTCTGCTTAGGCTACGCTTGCTCAGCGGCATTTGGTATAGACCCTGTTTTTGCAATTTCAATATCAACCGCAGCAGTTATGACCACCATTATGCGAAAACCGCTGGCAGTTGCGTTATTACTATTATTATGTTTCCCAGTGAGCGATCTTATTTATATACTCACTGCGGCATTCCTGGCATCAATAATACCTGTTCCGAAAAGTTTACTAAATTTCAAGAAGAACAAGAACCAACTAGAAAATTAGTAAAATAAACAAAATTTGTTTGACAAAGTTCATCAAATAAAGTCTTTTATCTTAGTTTACAGTCAAAAATCATAAAAAATGATTGACAGGCATAAAATAAAAGTATATAATTGGAATTGTTAGAAAAAAGGAAAGAGATGTGTCCACATCCACCCGATTGCATGAAGTAATGGGTTCAAAGCCAAAAAAGTTTTAAAAATAATTCTTAAGGTTTTAAAGTGGATACATAGTGTCTGCTTTTTTCATTGCTGGAGGTGTGTTAAAATAGCAAATAACAAAAATGATTTACTAGTTAATGAAAATATTAAAGTAGCTTCATTAATGGTTATTGGCCCTAATGGGGAACAAATGGGAGTTAAAAAGTTAGAAGATGCTTTAACTTTAGCAAACTATGCGGGATTAGATTTAGTTTTAATGAATGCCAATCCTGAACATGCAGTTGGGAAAATAATGGATTATAACAAATATCGTTATGAAAAACAAAAGAAAGTTAAAGAACAACAAAAGAAACAAAGAGAAAGTAATAAAGATGTCAAAGAATATCGTTTTACGATTGCGACTGATGTTCATGACTTTGAAACTCGTAAAAAAAATGCCATTTTATATTTACAAAAAGGGCACAAGATTAAAGCTAGTTTAAGATTTAAAGGAAGACAATTAGCTCATCCGGAACTAGGAAAAGAAATGTTATTAAAATTTGCTGAAAGCTTAGCAGAATATGCCGAAATTGAACAAAACCCTAAACAAGAGGGAAAAAGCATGTTTATGCTATTAGCACCAAAAAAATAGAAAGGAAGTATTTATTATGGCAAAAGGTCCAAAACAAAAAACTCATAGTTCTACTAAAAAAGTTTTAAATAAAAGACCAGGTGGAACTATTACTTACAAAAAATCAGGAGGAAATCATATGACCTCTAAAGATTCAGCGAAGGCTGTTCGTCAAAGAAGAAAACAAGGAACTATTAGTAAAGGAGACTTAAGCAGATTAAAATCTGTGATATAGTTTGGGGTGAGAGATTATGACAAGAGTTAAAGGTGGAACTGTTTCTAAAAACAGAAGAAGAAAAGTATTAAAACAAGCCAAAGGTTATTTTGGTAGTAAACATCGTTTATATAAAACAGCACAAGAACAAGTATTCCATAGTGGAGTTTATGCTTATCGTGATCGTAAAGCTAATAAAAGAAATTTCCGTAAATTATGGATTACAAGAATTAATGCGGCATGTCGTTTAAACGATATAAGTTATTCAAAATTTATTAATGGTTTAAATATTGCTGGTGTTACAATTAACCGTAAAATGTTAGCCGAAGTTGCAATTGATAGTCCTGAGGCTTTTACTAATTTAGTATCTATTGCTAAAGATGCTTTAAAATCTGGAAAAAAACCAGTTGTTAAAGAAGAAACTACTAAAGAAGTAAAAGCAGAAGCTAAAAAAGATGTTAAAGAAGAAAAAACTACCGCCAAAAAAGATTATAGCAAAATGACTTTAGCTGAACTTAAAGCTATCGCTAAAGAACAAGGTATTAAAGGTTATTCAACCATGAAAAAAGATGAATTATTAAGTAATTTAAAATAACTCTGAATAGAGTTGTTTTTTTGTCGAATTTTTGTTACTATAAGCGCAAGGGGATGAAGTAATGGAAGAAATAGAAGCGCTACGGGAACGTTTTCAAGAATTAATTGCTAACGAAAGTCGAAAATTTAGAGATGTAGAAGAATATAATTTTGATGAATTATTAGAAAATATTTTTAGTAGTAATGAAGATATTGACGCTACAATTAATATGAAAAATATTAAAACTAATAAAATTGAAAAAGTTTTTAGTAATTATGCTGATATAACTTTTTTAAACGATTATGATGTTGAAAATTATATTTTTATTACGGAATATAGTGCGATTAGACATAAAGATGAAATTTGTCATATTATTTATGATGCTTTAGCAAATCAAACCAATTTTAATGAAGATGAAACTGTAATATTAGTTGATAGTTTATGTGATGAATTTTATGATTCTTATGCTAGTTTATTAGATGATGAAGATGAAGAATTAGCTGATTTATATGATAATTATGAGGATTTAATAGATTATGTCGAATTTATTGCTGATTCTTCGGCCGGTGAACTAACAGAAAGATTTTTTGACGATGAAGATTTTAGTGAAACTATTTTAGGAGATTTTATTTATGACTATATTCAATTTTTTGAACATTTAGAAGATGCTTATTTAGAAAAGCAACAAGAAAAAGAATATAAACAAGTTCAAACTATTAATGATTTTGCCCGAAATAAAATTCTTAATATTCTTGATAATTTACAAGCAAATGGTTATGAAGAATATAAAATTCAATTTGTAGCTGATTATTTAGTGAAAAATGTTAGTCTATTTAATATTAATAAAGAAGTTGCTAGTTTAATTTTTACTAATATTGAAGAAGAAATTAAATTAAAACCTTATGAAATGTTAATAATTATCTATGATTTTTATATATCTGCTATGGCTGATAAAAGAACCCTTAGTGATTCTTTAGAAAATAAATATTTAACTTATATTGATAAGCATTCTTTAAAAGATATTTTAATGCTTTTTAAAACCGATTGTGCTTTTCGAATGACGGCTATAATGCATTTTGATTTACTTAATAGTTTTGAACGATCTTTAGATGATGATACTTCCAAAGATTTTCAAGAAAAATTTGCCATGGTATATAAACTTGATACTATGGCGCGAAATTATCAGAATTCTCAAAAATAGAATTCTTTTTTTTGACATATTTTGTACTATTTTGTATAATTAAAGTACTATAAAGGAGGTTAGAAATGAGAAAGATAATCTCAAGTATGGATATTGGTAGTCATACCATTAAAATAGTAGTTGGAGAAATTGTCAAAAATAAATTAAATATTTTAGCTGTTTCTAATACTCCTAGTAAAGGAATAAAAAAGGGTTTAATTATTAATGCTGAGGCTTTTATGGCTTCTTTAAAAAAAGGCATTAATAAAATAGAAGAAACTTTGGGTTTGAAATTACGCAAAACGATTGTTAATATTCCGGCTGATAATGCTAATTTTAGTATAACGGAGGGAAGCACCACCATTACTAATGAAGATAGTATAGTAACTGGCAATGATATTGCCAGAGCTTTACAAGGTTGTGTTTATAATAAATTTAGACCTTCGGAGGAATTAGTAACAATTATGCCCATTTACTTTTTAATTGATGGAGATCAAAAAGTAAAAGATCCTAAAAACATAATTGCTCATAGATTAGGAGCTAAAAGTGTAATTGTAACTACTCCTAAGAAAAACGTTTATTCAGTTTTAACTTGTTTAGAAAAATTAGGTATTGAAGTAATTGATATTACTTTTAATAGTGTCGGTGATTATTATAGTGCTAAAAATGAAAATTTAGATAATAGTGTGGGAGCTATTGTAAATTTAGGTCATGATATAACAACTGTTTCTATTTTTAATAAAGGAGTTTTAACTAATTCGAAAATAATTGATTTAGGGGGAAAAAATATTGAAAATGATATATCTTTTATCTATAAAATCAAAAAAGATGATGCTGTGTATTTAAAAAATAATTTAGCTTTAGCTCATAAAAGATTAGCTCAAGCTAGTGAAAAAGAAAAAATGACTAATCGTTTAGGGGAAGAAATAAGTATTAACCAGTATGAAGTAAGTGAAATTACAATGAGTAGATTACAAGAAATATTAAAAATTATAAAAAAAGAGATAAATCTCTTAACAAAAAAAGAAATTCATTATATAATATTTACTGGTGGAGTAACGGAGAGTGCTGATTTTAATTTAGTTATGGAAGATGTTTTCTTAAAAACAGCATCTATTCTCCAAATAAAAGAATTAGGGGTTAGAAGTAATATTTATTCCTCATGTGTAGGAATGATTAAATATTTTAATGATAAAATGAATTTTCGAAATAAAGAAGTATCAATTTTTAATTATGAAGAACAAGAAGAATTGGGTTCTACTGAAAAAAGAATTAATGTTTCTGAAAATTCAGTATTAGGAAAATTATTTGGATACTTTTTTGATAATTAAGGAGAGGGAATATGTATAATAATCAATTTGATCAAATTGCAAAAATTAAAGTAATTGGTGTTGGTGGTGGCGGAAATAACGCGGTAAATAGGATGATTGAATCTGGAGTAGAGAATGTTGAGTTTATTGTAGCCAATACAGATATGCAAGTTTTAAATGCCTCTAAAGCCGAGGTAAAATTACAAATAGGTGCAAGTATTACGGATGGTTTAGGAGCTGGGGCTAATCCGGAGATTGGTCGCCAAGCCGCTGAAGAATCACGGAGTGAAATCGAAGAAGCTTTAAGAGGAGCAGATATGGTTTTCGTTGCTTGTGGTATGGGCGGCGGAACGGGAACCGGAGCAGGACCTGTTATTGCAGAAATTGCGCAAAGTTTAGGAGCTTTAACCGTTGGTATTGTTACTAAACCATTTAAATTTGAAGGTAAAAAAAGAACGGAACAAGCATTAGTTGGAATTGAAGAACTACGGAAACACGTTGATACTTTAATCGTTATTCCAAATGATCGTTTAAGAGATATTATTGATAAGACAACACCAATCATCGAAGCTTTTAAAGAAGTAGATAATGTTTTACGGCGCGGTGTTCAATCTATTTCTGATTTGATTGGGGTTTCTGGTTTAGTAAACTTAGACTTTGCCGATGTTAAAGCCGTAATGGAAAAACGAGGTAATGCTTTAATTGGAATTGGTATGGGAATTGGTGAAAATAGAGCTATTGAAGCGGCTAAAGCGGCAGTTTCATCACCACTTCTTGAAGCCAGTATTACGGGAGCTACGGATGCGATAATTAATATTACAGGAGGAAATTCTTTAACATTATTTGAAGCTGAAGATGCGGCCGAAGTTGTTAGAGCAGCAGCTAATACCGATATTAATACTATTTTCGGAGCGGTAATTAATGAAAATTTAAATGATGAAGTTATCGTTACTGTTATAGCCACTGGTTTTGATGATGATGAAGTAGAGGGCTCAGCTTATACGCCTACACCTCAACCAACAAGAACAACACCGATAACTGAACCTGATGATATTGATTCCGAAATTGATATTCCACCATTTTTACGAAATAGAGACTTTTAACTTAATGCCTAAAGCATTAAGTTTTTTCATAAGCAAGTTCTTGTTTCAATTTTAAACATTGTGGTAAAATAAGATTGGATGTGAGATTATGGATAAAATTAAGGATAAATTAAAACTCGTCCCGCATTTACCAGGTTCTTATCAAATGAAAAATGAAGCGGGAGTTATTATTTATGTTGGTAAAGCCAAAGATTTAAAAAATCGCTTAACTTCTTATTTTACGGGTCGAGTTACGGGCAAAACGGCTATTTTAGTTTCAGAAATTGCTGATTTTGAATATATTGTTACGACTAGTGAAGTTGAAGCTTTTGTTTTAGAATTAAATTTAATTAAATTACATGATCCTAAATATAATATTTTACTTAAAGATGATAAAACTTATCCTTATATTGAATATATATCCAAACCCTTTCCGCGTCTTAAAATAGTGCGTTATCATAATTTAAAAAGAAAAGATAATAAAATGTTATTTGGTCCATATCCTAATGCCTACGCCGCCCGGCGCATTGTTAATCTTTTAAATCGACTATATCCTTTAAAAAAGTGTGAAGGTAATAAAAAAGAATTGTGTTTATATTATCATATTGGTGAATGTTTAGGATATTGTTTAAAAGAAATAGATTCAACCAAAAAACAAGAAATGGAACAAGAAATTTTATCTTTCCTACGTGGAAATGATAGTGTTTTAAAAAATAAATTAAAAGAAAAAATAAATTTTTATAGTGAAAAATTAAATTTTGAAAAAGCTTTAGAATTAAAACAAGAAATGGATTACATTAGTGTCATTATGGATAAACAAAAAGTAGAATTACATGATTTTATTAATCGTGATATTGTCGCTTATTATTTTGATAAAGGTTATTTAAGTATTCAAATTTTCTTTTTAAGAAATGGTAAATTAATTGGTCATCATAGCGAAATTTTTCCTTTAATTAGTGAAGTAAATGAAGATGTAGAATTATATTTAGCTACTTATTATCAAAAACATGAGTTACCAAAAGAAATAATAGTTCCTAAAACTATTAATTATGAACTTTTAACTAATATTTTAAATACGAAAGTTTTAACGAGTATAAAAGGAATTAAGAAAAAATTATTAGATATGGCAAAAACTAATGCAAAGATTGCTTTAAATAATAAATTTGCTTCTTTAATTCAAGATGATAAAAGAACTTATGGAGCTAATGAAGAGTTAAAAGAAATATTAAAATTATCCAAATTAGATCGAATAGATGCTTTTGATAATTCTAACCTTTTTGGTTCTTTTTCCGTAAGCGGAATGGTTGTTTTTAAAAATGGTAAACCTTCAAAAAAGGATTATCGTAAATATAAAATAAGTACAGAAAAAAATGACGATTATCATACTATGCAAGAAGTAATATATCGTCGTTATTATAAAGCTTTAGTCAATCAAGAAGAATTACCTGATTTAATAATCGTCGATGGAGGCTTAAATCAAATAAATGCTTGTTTAGATATTTTAAATGAATTAAATCTTAAAATAAAAGTTTGCGGCCTTAAGAAAAATGATAAACATCGAACTAATGAATTAATTGATGGCACAACTTTAGAAATTATTTCTTTAGATCGCATGAGTAATGTTTTTCATTATTTAACGAGAATTCAAGATGAAGTCCATCGTTTTACCATAACTTATCATAAAACAATTCGCAGTAAAGGAAGTATTGGCAGTGTTTTAGATAATATTGAGGGTATAGGCAAAGTACGTAAGAAAGAATTAATTAAAAAATATGGTAGTGTGGCAAAAATTAAACAAGCTTCTAAAGAAGAATTAATGGAACTTGTTCCGGAAAATGTTGCTAATAATATTATTAAATATTTTACGGAACAAGAAAAAGAAAATAATAATAGTTGAAAATATTAAAAATGTATTTTAAAATATTTTTAAGGGAGGAAAAAACAATGAAAACAAGTAGTAATATAAAGAAAAATATTATGGAGCAAGATTATGGTGAAATAGATTCTAAAAAAACATATAGAAATCCTTTTGGTCAAAAATATATAAATCCTGATGAATTTGCCAAAATGTCTGATAAAGTATTAAATGCTCCTTTACCAACTAAGGAAGAATCAAAATTAAAAAAAGTTTTAAAAAGATAATTATCTTATTTTAATTATCTTTTTTTAGTATTTAAAATATTGCTATGTCTTATTAAATGTTTTAAAATTATAGTAATAAAAAGTGAGGTGAAGTGATGAAGTATATGACTTTAAAAGATGAATATAATTTAAAAGTTTCATCTCACATTACTGATTATATTGCCCCATTAAATGTTTATGTTCCTCTTAAAACTTATCATTTAAAAGTTAAATCTAATGAATATGTCTATAAAGAGCAAGAATTGAGTCCGAATGTTTATTCCCCAGTCTCTGGAGTTGTTATTGGAGTTGAAAAATGTTTAAATGCTTTGGGACGAGAAGAAGCTTGTTTAATTATTAAAAATGATGGTAAAGAACAATATCAAAAACCTAAAAACCTTAAATCAAAATTAACTAATTATCAAAAAGAAGAAGTTATTAATTTAAGTTCTAAATTTAATTATGAAAATATTATTCAAGTATTAAAAGACTTACAAAAAAATACTATTTTAATTATTAATGCCATTGAAGATGAATTATATGTAGCTAATAATGTTATGATTTTAGAAAGAAAAACAGATCTCATTTTAGAAACTTTAAATGCTTTAAGTGAAATATTTAATATTAATAATATAATTTTAGCTCTTAAAGATAGTGATTCGGCTTCCGTTGCAAAAATATTTTCTAACTCTGCCCGCTACCCGCAAATTAAAATTAAATTAATCCCTAATTATTATGGTTTAGGTGATGATTTAAATCTTTTAAACTATCT
Organism: uncultured Bacilli bacterium; assembly: GCA_947624705.1. Taxonomy (GTDB): domain Bacteria; phylum Bacillota_I; class Bacilli_A; order RF39; family UBA660; genus HGM10766. Next base: position 18,632 of record CANQLL010000015.1, read on the forward strand.
TTATCCTAAAAATAATAATCAAGTTTTATTTTTACATTTAAATGATTTAATTAAAATATATAATCTTTTAAAAATGCAAAAATTAACGACGAAAAAATATTTAACTATTACAGGTGATTTAATAGCTAAACCGCAAGTCATTAATATTAAAATTGGTTCCAAAGTAAAAGAAGTTATTAAAAAACAAAAAATTAAAAGTAAGAATTATATTGTGATAGTTAATGGTTTAATGCAAAACAAACAATTAAATTTAGAAAATTTAATTGTGACAGAAGATTTAGATAGTATATTTATTATGAGTCCTAGAAAAGCAGGAAAAGAAATAGATTGTTTAAATTGTGGTTTATGTCATAAATTCTGTCCACGTCATCTTAATCCTCAACAATTAAATAAATTAAAAAAAGTAGATATAAATCTTAAAAAGCAATGTAATAATTGTAATTTATGTACTTATTTATGTCCAGCTAAAATTAATTTAACTAAATGGAAAGAAGGTTAATAATGATTCCTTTTATAAAAAGTAATAATTCTTTAAAAAAGTTAAAAAATACTTATTATGTTGCTTTATTACCGTTATTTATCTATGGTTTATATAAATATTATAGTTTATTAAATCAATTTAATTTAATTAATTTTTTAGCAATTATTCATCCTTTAATCTTAATTTTAATTCCAATAATTATATCTTTAATAATTGAAATAATTTATCAAAAATATTACTTAAAACAAAAAATAGATTTAACTAACTCATTAACTATTTTAAATGCTTTAATAGTAACAATGCTATTACCTATTAAAACTAATTATTTTGTTTTAAGTATAGTTTTATTTTTAAGCCTAAGTATTATTAAAATCTTAAAATTAGAAAATAAAATAAATGTTAGATTAATATTATTTATTATCATTTTTTTAGCTTTAAATTTATTTAATTTTAATAACTATAATTTCTATCAAGATAATTTAAAATATTCTTTTATAGATTTATTTATAGGAAGAAGTAGGGGAGGAATTTTTAGTACCAGTAATTTATGGTTAATTGTTTCCTATTTAATTTTATGTTCAACTCCAATTTATAAAAGAGAAATACCTTTTTATTTCAATTTATTTTATTTAAGTTTATTAAGTATTTATACGATTATTTTTAATAATTATGATTTGTGGTTATTATATTTAAATGGTTTTATTCTTTTTAGTAGTATTTTTATACTTCCTTATTCTTACACTTCACCTAACTATAAAAAAGAAATAAATATTTATACTTTTATAATAGCTATTCTTACTTTTATTCTAACTCTTTGTTTTAAAATATATTATGCTATCTTTTTAGCTATATTGTTAACTAATATTTTAGTTAGGCTATTTAAATTTATAACTAGTAAGGAAAATACTTAAGAATTTTTAATTTAATTTTTGGATTTTAGAGAACTTGCAAAAATAAGGATTTTATAGTATGATGTATTTAGCAAGAAAACTTGCATAAAATAAAAAAGAGGAACATTTAAGTAGCAAGCGAATGTCGTCCTCAAATTTAATGAAGCGACACTCTATCAATGCCGAAAGAGTGTCTTATTTTTTTATTGCTAATACCAATAAGGTAAAAAGCTGTAAAATGATAGAAATAAGCTTGAGAATTTTTATAATAAAAATCTTAGTTTTCATCAACAAATCAACCCCCTTCCTTTTCAAGAATGGAGGACGACATTCACATCAAATGTTCCTATCGAAATTATATAGCTTATAAGATTATAAAACAAGCGAACAAATAAGAATTTATTTAATTGTCTGATAAAATGTTTATTGAAACAATTAAATAGAAAATAAGTTAATTATTAATTTAGAAAAACAGCCAAAAATACTAAAAAAAGTTTAAAATTTTTGCGAAAAATGTTAAAATATTAAAAGTTTTGACATTTTTTTAAATAAAAAAAAGGAATTTAGGTACCTACCTATAATATATAATAATAGAGGGGTGAATTTATGGCATTGATTCCACAAGAAGAAATAAATGAATTAAGAATGCAAGTAAATATCATCGATGTAATTTCTAGTTATATTCCACTTTCTCATAAAGGTAAAAATTATTTTGGAGTTTGTCCTTTTCATGAAGATCATTCACCAAGTATGAGTGTATCTGAAGAAAAGCAAATATATAAATGCTTTTCTTGTGGAGCAGCCGGAAATGTTTTTACTTTTGTCCAAAATTTTGAAAATGTTTCCTTTATAGAAGCGTTGCAAATTGTCGCTCAAAAATATGGTTTTCCTTTATCAGCTAGTATTAAACAAATTAAAAGTGATAAAAATACTAAATATTATGATATTTTAGATATAACGACTAAGTTTTATCAAAATAATTTAAAAACGGAATTTGGTAAACAAGCTATGCAATATCTAGAAAAAAGAGGTTTAAATAAAGAAGCTATTTTAGAATTTAATATTGGTTTAGCTTTAAATAGTAATAATTCTTTAACTAACTTTTTAAAAAGTAAAAAATATCAAAATGAAGATTTAGATAAAGTAGGGTTAGTCAGTATTAAAGATGATATAGCAAATGATTATTTTATAAATCGGATTATGTTTCCTTTAGAAGATAGTAATGGGAAAATAATTGGTTATAGTGGCCGAATTTATTATGAAACTAATGCGCCCAAGTATTTAAATACTAAAGAAACTTTATTATTTAAAAAAGGACAAATGTTATTTAATTACTCACGGGCTAAGCCTTATATTCGTAATGAAAAAAAAGTTATTTTAGTGGAAGGCTATATGGATGCCATTAGACTTTATCTTAATGGCATAAAAAATGTCGTAGCTATAATGGGAACATCTTTAACAAAAGAACAAACTAGTTTATTAAAAAAATTAAATGCCAAAATAATTTTATGCTTAGATAACGATGCCCCTGGTCAAAAAGCTATTTATGAAATAGGTAAAGAATTAAAAAATAATAACTTTGAAGTTGAAGTAATAAAATTAAGTAACGAAAAAGATCCCGATGAATACGTCTTAAAAGAAGGAATAAAAGCTTTTGAAAAAAATTTAAAAAATCCTTTAAAATATTTAGATTTTAGTTTAAATTACTTAAAACAAAATAAGAATTTAGGACAAACTGTTGATTTAGCTGATTATGTTAATGCCGTGTTAAAAGATTTAGAAAAAGAAACTGATGAAATATTAATTGATTTAACTTTAAAAAAATTAGTTACTGATTATAATTTAGATTATGATATTTTAAAAAGTAAATTAAAAAATCTAACACAAGAAGAAAAGGTTAAAGAAATAAAAGAAGAACCAAAAGTTAAAAATAAAATAAATAGATATAATATGGCTTGTGAAAAAATATTATTTTATATGATGAATGAACCTAAATATGTGCGAATGTATCAAAATAATTTAGTATTTTTAGATAATTTAAACTATCGCGAAATAGCTAAAGAAATAATTTATTATTATGAAACTAATAAAGATATTAATATGGCTGATTTTGTGAGTTTTGCTTCAAGTAATGAACGTTTTTTTCCCGATGTATTGCACATAATAAATGAGAGTGATGATAATTTAGAAGAAAATGTATTTAATGATTACTTAAAGAAAATAAAGGTTAAAAATAAAGAAAAAACGATTAAGGAATTAAAGGTTAATTTAAAAGAAGAATTAGATAAAAATAAAAAAATGGAAATAGCAATGAAAATTGCCGAATTAAAAAAAGGAAGTGTATAAACATGATCGAAATAAAAAGTTTTGAAGATCGCAAAAAAGATTTATTAGAGTTAGGAAAAAAACAAGGATATATTACTTTTGAACAATTAGCTGAAGCTTTAAAAGGTTTAGATTTTGAAAAAGATAATGATAGTTTAGATGATTTATATAATACTTTTGTCGAACAAGGAATAGAAATAATTGCTGAGGGTGAAGAAGATGAAGGCGGCAAGGGGAAAGGCGAAGTTAAAATCTTAGATGATGCCGAGATTACCAAAGATGTCAATATTAGCGATCCGGTGCGGATGTATTTAAAAGAAATAGGACGGATTAGTTTATTATCAGCCGAAGAAGAAAGAGATTTATCGATTGCTTCTGCCCAAGGAGATGAAATGGCTAAAAATAAATTAGCGGAATCTAACTTACGTTTAGTTGTTTCTATTGCTAAAAGATATGTTGGACGAGGATTATTATTTCTTGATTTAATTCAAGAGGGTAATATTGGTTTAATGAAAGCGGTTGAAAAATTTGATTATGATAAAGGTTATAAATTTTCAACTTATGCTACTTGGTGGATTCGTCAAGCTATTACGCGGGCTTTAGCTGACCAAGCCCGAACTATTAGAGTTCCAGTACACATGGTTGAAACAATTAACAAAATGGTACGAATTCAAAGACAAATGACCCTAGAATTAAATCGCGAACCTTCTGAACAAGAAATTGCTGATAGAATGGGTATTACGGTTGAAAAGGTTAGAGAAGTTATTAAAATTTCTCAAGACCCCGTTTCTCTTGAAACGCCAATTGGCGAAGAAGATGACTCTCATTTAGGTGATTTCTTACCAGATATTAATAGTATGTCTCCTGAGGAATATGCAACGAATGAAATTTTAAAAGAAGAAATTAAAAATGTTTTAATGACTTTACAAGAAAGAGAACAAGAAGTTTTAGAGTTAAGATTTGGTCTTATTGATGGAACTAGTCATACTTTAGAAGAAGTTGGCAAAAGATTTAATGTTACTCGAGAAAGAATACGGCAAATTGAAGCTAAAGCTTTACGAAAATTAAGACATCCATCCCGCGCTAAAAAACTAAAAGATTTCTTAAGTGATGATTAATGTTATCTTTACGTTTAAAAAAAATATCTTCTTTAATTTCAAAGGAAGATAATGTAATTGATATTGGTTGTGATCATGGTTATTTAAGTATAGATCTTGCCCAAAAAGGTTGCCAAGTTATAGCTAGTGATATAAATCAAAATGCTTTAAATAATGCTATTAATAATATTAAAAAGTATAATTTAAATGCTAAAATTAAAACTATTTTAAGTGATGGTTTAAAAAACATTAATCCAATAGGATATAACACAATTGTTATCTCGGGAATGGGAACTACTACTATTTTAAATATTTTAAATGAAAAAGATAAATTAAAAGATATAAATAAAATAATTATTCAAAGTAATAATCATCTTTTTGAATTAAGAAAAGAAATGACTAATAGAGGTTATTATATAAAACAAGAATTTACGGTTTGTGATGATAATATCTTTTATGTTATTATGGAATTTCAAAAGGGAAATAAAAAATATCAAGAAATAGATTATAAATATGGTCCTATTCTTAAACAAAATAAAGAAAATAAAGATTATTTTGAATATCTATTAAATAGAAATATAAGTATTTTAAATAATATTCCTAAAAATAAAATTATATTAAGAAAAAATATGCAAAAAGAAATAAGAATAATCAAGAAAATCTTAGAGTTCAGT
>CANQLL010000016.1 GCA_947624705.1 uncultured Bacilli bacterium
AATTGTATTATCATAATATTTTAGTTATAATCTTTTTAATAAGAAAATAATAAGAAAACTTAATAATATAAATTAGATTTGGATAGGAGTTTATAATTATGATTAATTTAAATCAAGCAATTAATGAATTTAATTTATATTTAAATCATTTTGATTTAAATAATTCTCAAATTAAATTAAAAATAAAACATACATATCACGTTATGAATTTATGTAAAGAGATAGCTGAAAAATTAAATTTAACCAAACAAGAAATTCTCTTAGCTCAATTAATTGGTTTATTACATGATATTGGTCGTTTTGAACAAATAAAAAGGCAACAAAATTTTAATGATACAAATATTTTGGACCATGCTGAATTAGGGTTAAATATTTTAACTAACAATAATTATATTCGAAAATATATTGTTTCTAATGACTATGATAATATTATTTTTCAAGCAATTTTAAATCATAACAAATTTAAAATTGCTGATAACTTAACTTCTAAAGAACTTTTATTTGCTCAAATAGTAAGAGATGCTGATAAAATTGATAACTTTCGAGTAGAGTGCAGTGAAAGTTTTGAAGATATGTTTGGCTTTACGCAAAGGGAAATGGAAAATAGTTCTATTTCTCCTAAAGTTTACCAAGATTTTAAAAATTATCAAGTAATTATAAATGAAGATCGCCAAACTCCAATGGATTATTGGCTTTCTTGCCTTGCTTTAGTCTTTGATTTAAATTTTTCTATTAGTTTTCATTATATAGTAGAACATAATTATCTTGATACTTTATTTAAGCGAATAAAGTATCAAGATAAAAAAACTAAACAAATAATGAAAAAAATAAAAAAACAAGTCTTAGAATTGATTGATTTACAATAATTCTAAGGCTTTTTTCTTAACATATTTACAAATAGTATCTAAATCTTCATCAATTTCCTTTTTAAAATATTTTACAATTAAATCAATTGTTCCATCTGTAAAAAAGATTATATCTAAATTTAATTTTTGGGTATGTAACATTTGTTGCAGTGAAGTATGAATTTTTTTGGTAATTCGATTAACAAAAAATTGCGTTTCTGTGGAAACTAATAATTTTGAATATATACTTTCATTTTCTTTTAAATACTTAAAAATATTATCAAAGTAAATACTAATATCTTTTTTTGTATGAGTAAGATTTTTATATTCAAATACTTCTTTCATAATTTCATCTTGAAACATGGCAGCTACTTCATAAATATTTTCAAAATGACTATAAAAAGCTCCTCTTGTTAGTCCAGCTCTTTTAACTAATTCCGTAACTGTAATAGAATTAATTTCTTTTTTTTCTTCCATTAATTCGGCAAAGGTTTGCCGAATTAAGGCAATTGTTTTAACGGAAGAAGCATTTACTCCTTTTAATTTCATTTTTCTCACCAAATTTATTTTATCATAATTTTAACAAATATGGTAGTATTGTTTAAATTTAAACAATGTTTAATGATTTGTTGTTAAACTTTTAGTAGCTTTGGAGTAGAATAGAGTAGTTGTTTTAAAAAGGAAAGAGGAATAACATGAAAAAAATTAGTAATTTTATTGTTGATCATCATAAATTAGTTTTAAGTTTATTTATTTTAATAACGATTATTTGTTTTGGTTTATCTAAACATGTTTCTATAAATCGCGATATAACTAAATATTTACCAAAAACATCTGAGGTTCGAATTGGTATGGATATTATGGAAGAAGAGTTTGAAACTAACTCTAGTTCCTTTAACTTAATGTTTAAAGATTTAACCACAGATGAAAAAAATAAAATAAATAAAGAATTAGAAAACTTAAAACATGTTGATGAAGTTAAAACCCAGGAAAAAGATAATTATGTTTTATATGAATTAACTACGGATGTATCTAAAGATTCTAAAGAAGCTAAAAAGTTATATAATGATCTAACTACTAAGTATGAAGATTATAATCTCTTTACCAGTGGAGATATTAGTGAAGAATATAAAGAAGTTTTACCTAAATGGATTGTTGCTTTAGCTATTGGTTGTGCTTTAGTAATTTTAATTATAATGAGTGAATCTTACATCGAACCATTTTTATTTTTAATTGCTATTTTAATGGCCGTTGTTTTAAACAAAGGAACAAACATTATCTTCCCGCAAATCTCTTCTATCACTGATTCCATTACAGCTATTTTACAACTTGCTTTATCAATGGATTATTCAATCATGCTCATCAATCGCTATCGCCAAGAAAAAGAGAATGAACCTGATAATGTTAAAGCTATGAAAAAAGCTTTATATCATTCATTTAAATCTATTTCTAGCAGTTCTCTTACTACCATTGTTGGTTTACTCGCTTTAGTTTTTATGAGTTTTACCATTGGTTTAGACATGGGCTTAGTTTTAGCCAAAGGCGTTTTATTTAGTTTACTAGCTGTCTTTACCACTTTACCAGCTTTAATCTTAATCTTTGATAAATTGATTACTAAAACCAAGAAAAAAACGATTCCTTTAAAAATGGATTTCTTAGGAAAATTTGCTTATAAATTACGTTACGTTGGCATTTTTATCTTTATCTTTGTTTTAGTTACTAGTTTCATTTTAAAAGGCAATGTTAATATTTTATATACTGATAAAGAAAGTGATGATATTGCCAAAGTATTTACTCAAAATAATCAAATGGCCATTATTTATGATAATAAAGATGAAGATAAAATAAGTAAATTATGTGCTAATTTAGAAACTAATCACAAAATAGCTGATGTTTTATGTTATAGTAACACATTAAATTTACCTCTTAAATATCAAGAATTAAATCCTAAATTGGCGGATTTTGGTCAAGAAGAAAATATTGAAGATTATCTTTTAAAAATAGTTTATTATAATTACTATAATCCTACTAATAATGTTAAAATGACTTTTAATCAATTTGTTAATTTTATTGAAAATGATGTTTATTCTATTCCCGATTTAAATAAACATATTGATCAAGAAACTAAAAATAATATTACACGTTTAAAATATTTTGTTAATCGTAATGAAGTTCAACAATTAAGAGATCCTATCTTTTTAGCTAATGTTTTAGATATTGATGCTAACGATGTTAATAATTTATTAATCTATTATAATTCATTACATGAAAATACCGAATTATCTTTACCAGAATTTACTTCATTTATCAATAATTATCTTAAAAATAGTGAATATCAAAATAGTTTAACTAAGGAACAATTTACAACAATTAATAAAATGCAAACTTTATTAGATAAAAATACCTTAACCCAAAAATTAACTAGAAAACAAATGGCTAATTACTTAAATATCGATAATGCTAAAATGCAAAATATTTATTTATATTATTTAAGTAACAATTTAACAAATTATTCTTTATCTTTAGAAGAATTTGCTAACTTTTTAATGACAACCCCTTACTATCAAAACTTAGATGAAGTTTCTAAAGAGCAAATAGAGTTAATTAGTAAATTTAGTAACAAAGAAATTATTAATAATCCTTTACCTTTAACTAGCATAAGTCAACTGTTAAATATTGATGTAAATCTTTTACAACAATTAACTCCTAATAATGAAGAAACTTTAATTAATATCATAAATATTTTAACAACTAATGAAAATATTAAAAGTACTTTAACTATTGAACAATTACAAAATTTAGAAACTTTAAAAATGATTATTAATAGTTCTTTAAATAATCAAGCTTATTCTTATCAAGATTTAAGTGCTTTATTAAATTTAGAAGAAGAACAAACTAAAGGAATTTATTCTTTATATTACGCTGAGGATTTAACTATAAGTCCGATTGAACTATTAAATTTCTTAACAGCTCATCAAAATGATGAGTTGTTAAGAGGACAAATTCCTAGTGAGGTATTAACTTTAAAAACTTTAGCTAACAATACTTTAAATAATACTAAATATAGTGCTAGTTCTATAGCTAATATTTTAAATACTAATCAAGAGGATATGCAACTTTTATATTCTTTATATGATTTAAAATATTTAAATCAAGAAGTAGATATATCTTTAAATGATTTTTTAACTTTTATAAGTAATGATGTTCTTCCTAATCCTAAATATAATACTAGTTTTACAACTGATAAAATAGCCAAAATAAATACAGCCCAGACTTTAATTAATGGATCTTTAAATAATCAAGTTTATCAAGAAAAAGAAATGCTTAATCTTTTAGATAATTTAACCGATAATTTAGATCATAATTTAATTGATGTTTTATACATTTATTATGGTAGTATTAAAGATTATCATGAAGATTATACTTTAACAGTAGAAAAGTTTGTTAATTATTTAAATAATGATATTTTAAATGATCAAAGATTTAATGATTTTATTGATGAGAAAATGCAGCAAAGAATTACGGATGCTAAAGAGGATATAAAAGAAGCAAAAGATTTATTAGTCGCTAAAAATCATAGTCGGGTTGTTTTAAATACTAATTATGATATGGAAAATAAAGAAACTTTAACTTTTATTAAAGATTTAAAAAATACTTTGCCAAAAAGTAGTTATATTATTGGTAACTCGGCTATGGCTCAAGATTTAAGTGAAAGCTTTGCTTCCGAATTAAATTTAATTACGATTTTAACTATTGCCTTTATCTTTGTCGTTGTTTTAATTACTTTTAAATCTGTTTTAATTCCGCTTATTTTAGTGTTATTAATTCAAACGGCGGTTTATACGACGATGGGAATCCTTTCTTTTGAAGGAGGTAGTGTTTATTTCATTGCTTTACTAATTGTACAAAGTATTTTAATGGGAGCCACTATTGATTATGCCATTTTATTTACTTCTTATTACTTAGAACATCGAAAAAGTGAAGATGTTAAACAATCTTTAATAAGTGCTTATAATAATTCCATTCATACGATTTTAACTAGTGCTTCGATTTTAATCTTAGTTACTTTAATAGTAGGGCACTTCTCAACATCAATAACTTCTAAAATTTGTACAACTATTTCTCAAGGCACAATTTGTTCTAGTTTATTAATTTTAATTTTACTTCCTATGTTACTCGCTACTTTTGATAAATTAATAACTCACAAAATAAAACGCTCTTAATTGAGCTTTTTATTTGCATTATTTTTCTTTCTAAATTATATATTTTTTTAGGAGATGATATATTTGTTTGAATTACCAAAATTACCTTTTTCTTATGAAGAGTTAGAACCTTTTATTGATACCCATACCAATGCTTTACATTATCATAAACATACCCAAACTTATTTAAATAACTTAAATAATTTACTGTTAAAAAATAATTATCAAGGTCATTATAGTTTAACGGAATTGTTATTCCACTTAGAAGAATTTAAGGAAGATAAAGAAAATATTTTATTTAATCTGGGTGGAGTTATCAATCATAATTTATATTTTCAATGTATTAAAGGAAAAGATTTAAATCTAACTAATAATTTTAAAGAAAAATTTATAAATGAATTTAAAAACTTTGATAATTTTTGGGAAGAATTAACTAATAAAGCTTTAACTTTAAAAGGTTCTGGTTATATCTTTTTAGTTATTAATCAAAAGCAAAAATTAGAATTAATTAATTTACCTAATCAAGAAACACCTCTTTTACATGGTTATATTCCTTTATTATGTATTGATTTATGGGAACATGCTTATTATTTAAATTATGAAAATGATAAAGCTAAATATTTAGCTAATATTAAAAATATAATTAATTTAAATTATGCTAATAATACTTTTAATAATTATCAAAAATATAAAGATTTTCATTAAAGATGACTTGTTTTGTCGAAACTGTTTAAAATCAATTTAAATTGCCCTATATTAATATTGTAGGTGATAAATTTATGTTAAAAATAGATTCCGAATATTCTAAAGGAATATTATTTGTCCGGCTTAAGGGCAATTTAAATCGTCGAACATCTTTTAAATTAAATAATTTTTTAGTTCCGGCTATTTTAAAACATAAAATAAAATATTTAGTCTATAATTTATATAATTTAGATAATATTGATAATATTGGTCTTAATGCTTTAGAAAAAGGTTCACGAGCAATAAGCGCAAATCAAGGTTTATCCTTGATTTGTGAAATACCCAAAACTTTAGAAGAAAATTTTAAAAATATAAAAATAGAAAAAACATTAAATGAATTAACAGCAATAAAAAAGGTGGCTATATAATGGAAAATTTAATTGAACAATATAAAGATTATATTTATAGTATTGCTAATAAATTTTATGGCATAGATAAAGAAGATTTATTTCAAGCGGGAGCTCAAGGTTTAATAGAATCATTTTTAAGTTATGATGATACTTCGGATATTAAATTTACAACATATGCTTATAAAAATGTTTATGGTCATATGTATAGTTTAATTGCTAAAACTAATGATTTTAAAATAGGTAAAGATACTTTAAAATTATATAAATTAATTATGCAAACTTATCAAGATATGACGCAAAAAAATAATAAAGTTCCTTTGATGAGTGAGATAGCTTTACAATTAGGAATAGAAGAATATTTAATTAATAATACCATTATGGCTTGTAATAAATTACCTAGTTTAGAAGCAAGTGTATGTGAAAATAAAAGTTATATTGAGACCATCCCAGCTAATGAAGTAAATATTGAAGATAAAATATTCTTAGAAGAAACAATGGAAAGTTTAACTCCTTTAGAAAAAGAAATAATAAATTATCGTTATTATGAAGATATGACCCAAAGTGAAATAGCTAAAAAGTTAGGAATATCTCAAGTAAATGTATCGAGATGTGAAAAAGCTTCCCTTACCAAAATGCGCAGGTATGTTAAAGAAACAGTTTAACTTTATAATATATTATAAAAATAAGTTAGATAAAATTAGTTTTATATATTTTAGGAGCAATTTGCTTCTTTTTTTATCTTTGACATATTTTTCAAGTGAAATCAAAAGCTTATTATTTATAGGAGTGTAAAACTAATTGTAAACTTTACATTATTTTCTATAAATTGAGTTAAATTGTCAAAAAGTTATGTTAGACTTATTTATAGGGTGATTAAATGGCATCAGCATTAATTCATTTATGTGTAGCTAAAAAAGCAAATGAAAAATTACATATGAATGAAAGAGAATTATTGTTAGGAAGTATTGCTCCTGATTTAAGTAAACAAGTAGGTGAATCTAAAATTAAATCTCATTTTTTAAAAGGAGATACAGAAGATTCTGAACCAGATATAAAAGAATTTTTAAATCTTTATAAAAGTGAACTTTCTAAACCTTTTGAAATGGGTTATTTTATTCATTTATTAACCGATAAATATTGGTTTAGAGATTATGTTTACACTTATTTAGATGATTATTCTTTAAAAACTTTTGGCAAAAAATTAACTTATACCGAATTAAAAGGTATCATTTATAATGATTATACTAATCTCAATATTGATTTAATTGATAAATATAATTTATCTTTAGCTTTATTTTATGAAGATCTTACTTATCCAAAATCAATTATTAAAGAAATACCGATTGATAAATTAGATTTAATTGTCGAAAAAATGGGAATTATTATTAGTAATTCAACTGGTAAAAAAACAATTATTATGAATAGTGAAGATGTTATTAAATTTATTGAAGAATGTAGTGAAAAAATAATTAATTTACTTAAAGAATATAACTTATATGAGGTGGAGTCATGAAAAAAAAGAAGAAAAAAAGTAATAATTTTTTTTCCTTAATATTTTATATATTACTAGCTGTGGTTATTGTCTTTTTATATTCCTTATATAACTTAAATATGTTACCTTTTAACTATTTTCTTCTTTTGATAAGTGGAGTTGTAATTTTTTTAGCTTTCTTTGCTTTAATTTTATTAAATAGAAAAGTTAAAAGAGGAATTAAAGGCTTTTTTACTTTTATTAGTTTAGTTTTAATTGCTGGTTTAAGTGTAATTAGTAATTATAGTTTTAATACTAAAGAAGCAATTAATAATATAACTAAAAAAGTTGATTATAAAACAGAAAATTATTCTTTAGTTACTTTAAGTGATAACTATGAACAAGTAGAAGAACTTGATAGCAAAGATATTGGTTATTTAGATAATGGGACGAAAGGAACTAAAGAAGCTTTAAAAGAGTTAGATAAATTAGTGACAGTAGTTGATGATGATTATGATGATGTTAAAAAATTATCTAATGATTTATTAAAAGAAAAAATTCATGCTATATTAGTTGAAGATTCTTTTAAAGATATTTTAGACGAAGAATCAGAAGATTTTAAAAGTAATACGAAAGTTTTATACAATATAAGTGTTAAAATTCCGGAAGAAAAAACATCTAAGCAAGTTGATGTTACGCAAAAACCTTTTAATGTTTATCTAACGGGTATTGATACTTATGGCAAAATAACAAGTGTATCACGAAGTGATGTAAATATTATTGCTAGTGTTAATCCGAAAAGCGGCAGAATTTTACTAACATCTATTCCGCGCGATTACTACGTGAATTTAGCGGGTAAAAATGCTTATGATAAATTAACCCATGCAGGGATTTATGGAGTGGAAACTTCGGTTAAAACAATTGAAGACTTATTAGATATTAAAATAAACTATTATGTTAAAGTTAATTTTAGTTCTATTGAAAAAATGGTTGATGAACTAGGGGGTATCACCGTGCATTCGGATTATAATTTTATTTCGCAAGATGGTTATCGTTATACTAAAGGAGATAATGTTTTAAATGGTAAAAAAGCTTTATCATTCGCGCGAGAAAGACATTCTTTTGCTGAAGGCGATATTCAAAGAGGTAAAGATCAAATGTATGTAATTGAGGCCATGATGAGCAAATTAATGACTTTTAAATCAGTAACTAATTTTAATTCTTTGCTTGATACCTTAGCGGGAACTTTTGAAACTAATATTAGTAGTGAGGAAATATCTAGTTTAGTTAAAATGCAAATTGATAAAAAAATAGCTTGGAATATTGAATCCAATTACTTAGAGGGCGAGGGTGCATCGAAAACTACTTATTCTAGTAAATCGAGAGCCTATGTTATGGTTCCTGATATATCTTCAGTAGCTTCAGCTCAAACAAGAATTAGTAAAATATTTAATGAAGAAGTTTAGCAAAGGAACAAGGTTATCCTTGTTTTCTTTATTTGTTCTTTGTATAATTTTAAAGGAAGAAGGGAAATAAATGCAAAAGAAAATAAAAGTAGGAATTAGTAATCATCATGTTCATTTAACTAAAGAAGTATATGAGCAATTATTTAATGAAGAATTAACTTTAAGAAATAAATTACATCAAATAGGAGAATATGCTTCAAATCAAACGGTTGATATTAAATGTGGAGATAAAGAATTAAAAAGTTTAAGAATTATAGGACCTTTTCGCTCTTATAATCAAGTGGAAATATCAGCTAGTGATGCCCGTAAATTGGGGGTTAAACCACCGGTTCGGAAAAGTGGCCAAGTAGAGGGTTCTGTTCCTGTAACTATTATTGGACCAAAGGGTAGTGTTTCTTTAGATGAGGGAGTAATTATTGCCAATCGTCATGTTCATTTTAGTTTTAGTGATGCCAAAGAGTATGGCATTATTGATGATGAACCTTTATATATTAAAGTTAAAGGAGAAAAAAGTGGAGTACTTGATGCTGTTGCAAAGGTAAGTGCTAATGGTTTTTTAGAACTGCATATAGATACGGATGATGCTTTTGCTTTTCTTTTAAATAATGAAGATGAAGTAGAAGTTTATACGGCTAAACAAGATTTATAAACTCTTGTTTTTTTGTTGCTCAAGTTATTTAAAAATGCTAAAATTAAAGAAAGTAAAAGGTGATTAACATGCAATGTCCAAGATGTGGAACAAATATTATGGGAAACATTAATAAATGTCCAGCTTGTGGAACTATATTAAATTCAAATGAAATTTCCAATAAAAACCAACCAATTATAAGTAACGGTTTATTGGATCAAAGAGATTTACAAAATTATACTAAAAATATTGAACTTTATAAAAAGAAAAATAAAGAACCAAATATTTTACTTCCTATCCTCATTATTTTAAGTATTGTTACGGGTATATTTATCATTGCAATTTTTAAATTAATGAGTTAATAAACTTTAAAATTATTTATAGTCATGATAAAATGTTTATAGAAAGGTAATGAGTTTATGACAAATTCAAAAAATCGAAAAATAACTTCCAAACATTATATAGGAGCTATCCTTTTATTTGTAGGAGTAATTCTTTTAACAATTTATATTTTTAAATGGTATCAAGTTTTTAACACTAAAAAAATTACCAAAAGTTATTTAATTTCTAATAATGTTATTACTAATGAAATTAATACTTTAGATGAACTTAGTGATGTTTTATCAGAAGCTCCTTTAGAATACTTTTTATATATAAGTTATACTAATGATAAAAATGTTTATGATATGGAAGTGGATTTAAAAAAAGTAATTCACAAATATGATTTACAAGATAAATTTTATTATTTAAATGTTGATAATATTAAAGAAAATGAAGGTTATATGGAAGAATTAAATAGTGTTTTAGGTTTAGATAGCGAAAAAGTAACTAATGTTCCAACTATTCTTTATTATAAAGATCATACTTTAGTTAAAGGTGGAATAATAAAAAAAGAAGAAAATTCTTTAATGCAAGCTAGTGATTTAGAACAAATGCTTGAAGAATTAGAAATTGAAAAACCATAGAGGTAATTATGTTAAATGTTGTTTTATTTGAACCAGAAATACCTGGAAATACAGGTAACATTATGCGAACTTGTGTAGCTACGGATACAAAATTACATTTAATTAAACCTTTAGGTTTTTCTTTAGATGAAAAATATTTAAAACGCAGTGGCGTTAATTATATTGATAATTGCGATTATACAGTTTATGAAAATATAGAAGAATTTTTTGCTAAAAATAAAGGTACTTATTATTTTTTAACGAGATATGGTCATAAACCGCATACTTCTTTTGATTATAGTAATAAAGAAGAAAATATTTATTTTTTCTTTGGCAAAGAATCAACCGGTATTCCTAAAGAAATATTAAAACCATATTTAAATTATTGCATGCGTATTCCCATGACTAATAAAGTACGAGCTTTAAACTTAGCCAATAGTGTGGCTATTATGTTATATGAAGCTTTACGCCAACAAGATTATCGGGATTTATTACGCGAAGAACCGCATAAAAGTAAAAATTATTTAGAAGAATAAAATTAGTGTAAAGTTATTAATTACTTTACATTTTTTCGTTTATAAATTCAATTTAATTGCTATACTAATTATAGTAGGTGATAATCTTGAAAAAAATAAAAATGAATAATTTAACTTATTTTATCATTTGTTTAATAGTTTTAGTTTTACCCATGTCTTTTGTGGCAATTGGCAGTTATATAATTCCTTCTTTAAATCATTTAGCTGTTAAAACTTATTATGTTTATTATGGGGGAATTTCTTTAAGTATAACTTCTTTATTCTTTTTAATTATTACGTATTATTATCTGAAACATAATTTTAAAGAAAATGATAAACCGATAAAAAATGAATATTTATTAAAAACTAATTTAATTTTTGTTATTTTTCATTTAATAATAAGTATTATTTCTAATTTCTTAACTTATTATAATGTTCAAAGTTATTTTATCTATGCTTTATATTTATTTTATCCTTTAATATATTTTTGTTTAATTTTATTTTTAGAAAAAGAAGAATTAAATAGAAAAAATGTTAGTACAATTTTATTAAGTATTTACTTACTTTGGTATTTACTTGTTCCTTTAGTATCTTTTATGATTAAAAATATTGAATTTCAAGGAATTGAATCAATTAAATCATTATTATATTTATTACTTTACAATTACTTGCGTTTTGCTTTACTAGTAATGCCATTTATAAGTTTAGCTTTAAATAAAATATCGCATGAAAAGAAAGATAAATCAGTTGTTAATAAATTTAACTTTAGTTTAAAAAAGTTAGCTATTATTGCTATTGTACTAGTTGTAATAGCAATTAGTGTAGCTTTAATTTTTAAAAGATTTTAAAAAAGATGAATTGCTCATCTTTTTAATTTACGATATATTTTTAATAAAGTAGGTAAAACTTTATACCAAATAGGTTTATTGACTAAATCAAACTCGCCTAAAAATTCAATATACTCTCCACCAAATTTTCTTTTAAATTCATGTAAGCCCGCTAAATTTTTATAAGTTGTATGAACATCGCCAATTGTTCCAAATAAATCATAAAAATCATAGCCTTGCTTTTTAGCATCAAGTAAAGCTTCATAATAACAACGATTAACAGAAAAAGTATAAGTACCTAAAGTATCATTACCAATATATAAAGTCCAAGCCGCATGGTCAGTATAACTACAAATTAAAGAACAAACAACTTTACCTTTGGGAAACTTTTTTTCATAAGGTAAAAAAGTTTCTAAATCTTTTTCATAACGTTTAATTAAATTATTAGTATCAGCCATTTTTTTCTCCGGAATTTCTTTATTAGCTAATTTATTTTTTAAATTAGCTAATTCTTCTTTAGTCTTTTTTATTATTTTATCCGGATAAATAAGAGCATTAAAAATTTTAACATGATTTTCTTTAGCAAAATTATCATAAAAAGCTTGATAATAATCTAAATTATAAGCTGAAAAATTATCTTTTTGAGCATTGTTTTGCGTAAGTTCATGAAAAGTTTTAACTTCTTTAGCTAATTTTATTTCCATGTCATAATTGTAACTTCTTTTAACAGTTTTCATAAAAGTTTTAGAAATATTTTTATTAATCGTAACTAAATCTTGATGTAAATCAATTCGAATGGTGTAACGAGGTTGGTTACCTTCATATAATTTATAAAACCCTTTATGAATAAAACCTAAATCAAGAAAACTATTAAAAATATCATGATTATTTTCTCCCTCAATGCGCTTTGCTTCACTATCAATATCTTGATATTTTACACCGGGATCAACTTTTAAGTAAATAGCATTTTCTTGCTTTAAAAAATCTTTTAAGCCCGCAACAAAAAATTCAAATAATTTTTGGTTATGATAATCTATCACAAAACCGCGAGGAGCATAGAAATAACACATATTAAGAGGTGTTTTTCTTTTTAGAAGTAAAGCACAAGCTACAACTTGATTCTTTTCTTTGACCCCTACATAACACGGAATTAAACCTCGGCCCATTTTTTGTGTTTGACCACTTTCATAAGATTGAAGAAAATGGGCGGGGGCAAAGGAATTAAAAAAATTAGTATATTCTTCTTTAGTTAAAGAACTTATAAATTTCATGTAATCACCATATATTATTATAGCATTTATTATTTATTTTTTACATGTTTAATGATATAATTGATAAGGTCGGGTGATTAGTGTGCATAAAAAAGCCTTAATTATAGTAGCAGTTTTATTAGTTTTTAATGTAGGCTTATTAATTGTTAGATTAAGTAGTAATTCTCATGCTTTAGAAACATCTGATGAATCGAGAATTAAAGAAATAAAAACTAGTGATGAAGTTAAAGAAGAAAAACAAACTAATAATAATGAAATGAATATGCAAGAAAACTTTTACTTAGATTTAGTATCTTTAGAAACTGAAAGTGATACTTTTATGTTAAAGAATACCAAATATAATGTTTCCGAAAATTTACAAAATGATTTAAATAGTACTATTAGTAATTATCCTTATGATTCTTCTTATTTAGTTGTTAGTTTAACTGATGGGATGTCTTTTGGTTATAATATTGATACTTCTTATAGTTCAGGAAGTACAATTAAGGCTGCTTATGCGTTGTATATTTATAAATTAGTAGCTGATGGTAAAGCTAATTTAGAAGATAAAATAGCTTATGAAGCAAAATTTTATAATAAAGGAACCGGTAATATTAAAAATAGTGCTTATGGCACAGAATACACCGTTAAAGACTTAATTAATCAAATGATTCATGAAAGTGATAATGTGGCTTATTTAATGTTATTAAATAAATATAAATGGGATGGCTTTAACGAAATGCTTGATGATTTAGGAACACCTGAATCTCATTTAAGCAACACTTCCCGGTGGGGAAAATTAAGCTGTCGCAGTAGTGCTATTATTTGGCAAGAAATATATCGTTTTAGTAAAACGGATGCGGAAGGTCAAGAATTATATGATTTATTATTAAATGCTAAATATAATTATTTTAAAGAAATATTACCAGATAATGTTAGTGCTAGTAAAACTGGTTTTACAGAAATGGTTGTCCATGAAACAGGGATTGTTAATATTGGTCAAAACCCATATATTGTTATTATTTTATCTAGTACGGGTGGCGATATGAATCGGGCTTATAATCATGTGAAAAATGTTTTTGCAAAGATATCCCCAATCTTAGAAGAATATAATAATTTTAAAATGAATGAAAAATAGGAGGTATATAAATGGGAAGAGCGTACGAAGTAAGAAAGGCAAGTATTGCCAAAACAGGAGCAATTAAAGCTAAGCTTTACTCTAACTTTGCTAAAGAAATTTATTTAGCTGCTAAAAGTGGAGTTCCGGAAATTGATTCTAATATTGCTTTAAAAAGAATGGTCGAAAAAGCTAAGAAACAACAAGTTCCAAGCGATATAATCAACCGGGCAATTGATAAAGCCAAAGGAGTTGGCGGCGAGGATTATAAAGAAGTTATTTACGAGGGTTTTGGTCCGGGAGCTTCTACATTGATAATTAAAACTTTAACGGATAATGTTAATCGAACTGTTGGTTTTGTTCGAGCAGCTTTTAATAAAGTCGGAAAAAGTTTAGGAGTAACTAATTCTGTTTCATATAACTATGATCATTTAGCTATCATAAGTTTTAAAAGTGAAAAAGAAAATGAAATTTTTGAAGCTATTTTAAATGAGGGAATAGAGTTAGTTGATTTTGAAAGCGAAGATGGTTATATTACAATAAGTTGTAATCCTAGCGATGCTCATAAAGTAAAAGATATTTTAGAAAAAATTATTCCCGATATTGATTATGATATTGATGAAGTTGGTATGTATCCTAAAGAAAAAATTACTTTAGAAGGGGAAGATTTAGAAATATTTAAGCGTCTTTATAATTTACTTGATGAAATAGAAGATGTTTCCGAAATATATCATAATGTTAATTTAGATTAAACTTAGTTTTAAAACTAGGTTTTTTTATTGACTAAATTATAAATAATTCTTATAATAATAAATATTATTATAAGATTTGCATAAAAAATGCAAATTTAAGAAAAATAATACAATTTATTTTAAAAATATTATATAATATTAATTAGGAAGTGAGAAAATGTTAATTGAATTTAAAGTTAAAAATTTTCGTTCTTTTAAAGATGAGATAACTTTATCTTTAGAAAAAAGTACTGGTGAAGAAAATGAAAATAATATTTTCAAAATTAATAATTTAGAACTTTTAAAATCTGTAGCTATATATGGAGCTAATGCTTCAGGAAAGTCTAATTTAATTTCAGCTTTTACTTGTGCAATTTTAATGATTCGTAATTCTAATATAATTTCTTTAGGAGGACAATGGAATGATATAATCCCTTTTTTGTTTGACGAGACAACTAAAAATGAACCTACTTCTTTTGAATTTGTTTTTATAGCTAATAAAATTAAATATCATTATGCTTTTAAAGCTGATAATACGAAAATCTATGAAGAAATTTTAGAAGCTTATTATTCTCAAAAACCGACAATTATTTTTAAAAGAACTAATGTTAATCAGTATACATATAAAAATGATGTAAAAATTTTAAAAACAATTGAATCTAAAAATACGGATAATAAATTATTTTTAGCTACAGCAGCAACTTGGAATTATGAAAAAACTAAAGAGCCATTTTTATGGTTCACAAATGGTATAGATACTTTTGTTAATTTTGATAAAATATTAGATAGTGATTTAAAAAAATTTAGAAATAGTAAAGAAAATATTAAAGAATTTACTTTAAATTTATTAAAAGAAGCAGACATTAAAATCAAAGATTTTAATGTGGATTATAACGAACAAGAATTAGCTATTTTAACTAATTTATTAACTTTAACAGAAACTAATTTATTGCCAACAAAATCGCTTAATATTGAAATGATTCATGAAATTACGGATGAGGATAATAAAACTAAAAATTATTCTTTAAATTTTGAAGATGAATCTTCGGGAACAAAAATATTGTTTTTAATGGCTCCAATTTTACAAAATACTTTTACGACAACGAAAGTTTTAATAATTGATGAAATTGAAAAAAGTTTACATCCTGCTTTAGTAGAATTTTTAATTAATTTATTTCATAATCCTAATTTTAATAAAGTAAATAGTCAATTAATTTTTACTACTCATGCGACTAATTTATTAGATTTAGATATTTTTAGAAGAGATCAAATTTGGTTTATGGAAAAAAATAATGCTAAGGGAATTACTGATTTATATCCTTTAGATGATTTTAGTGTTCGAAAAAATGAAAATATTCAAAAAGGATATTTAAATGGTAAATATGGAGCTATTCCTTTTATTAAGGATAATATTTTATGACTAGAGTTAAAAATAAAAGAGAAAAATATCCTTTAATTATTATTAAATGTGAAGGAACAAATTCTGCGGAGAAGATTTATTTTCGTAACTTTAGTAGAAGAGATTGTCGAATTAAATTTTGTACTGGTAATAGAACTGATGTTAAAGGAATGTTAGAAGATTTATTAAATTACATGGTTAAAGAAGATCTTAATATTGAAGATAATAATCAAATATATTTAGTTTTAGATACTGATTTTAATCAAAAGAGAATAAAAGAAATTAATGAAATTGAACCTATATGTCAAGAAAAGGGAATAAATATAATTTTATCTTCTCCCACTTTTGAAATGTGGTATTTATTACATTTTCGTCATAAAAATATCCAATTTAAAAGTAGTAAAGAAGTTAAAAAGGAAATTAAAAAATTAATTCCCGAGTATAAAGAAACTTTAAATATTTATTTAAAATTAAAAGATAAAACTAAAGAAGCTATTAAAAATGCAAAGATAGTAAAAAAACAGGACTATCCAATAGAGTTTAAACCCTATTCTAATATTTATATTATTTTAGAAGATATTGAAAAATTAACGAAAGAAAAATTATAAAAAAATAAATTTAGGATATAATATAGATAATTGACATTAAAAAAGCAGTATGTTAAGATATATTTGTTCAAAAACAAAGAAGAGGAAAAGTAATATTAATTTAATTTAAAAGAGAGTCCTAACTGGTGAAAATGGATACTTTAAATAATATGAAAGAACACCTTGGAGTTCACTTCTTGAAAGACTAGTAGGGAAGTGCGCGGGTTAAAAGCGTTATTTTAATGAAGACCATATAATGGTGAAATTGGGTGGTACCACGAAACTTTTTCGTCCCTTAGCGGCGAAGGAGTTTTTTTATTTAGGAAAGGAAGAGAAAAATGAAAGTAAATAAGTATCGTAGTAATACGTGTGGAGAATTAACTATTGATGATTTAGGCAAAGAAGTAACTTTATCAGGATTTGTAGCGACAATTAGAGATCATGGCGGCGTAATGTTTTTAGATTTAAGAGATGATACCGGCATAACTCAAGTTGTTGTTCATGATGAGTCTATGCTTAAGCATGTAAGTAAAGAAAGTGTTATTAAAGTAAAAGGTGAAGTAATTCGTCGAGATGAAGAAACAATTAATCCTAAAATTAAAACGGGAGAAATTGAAATTATGTGTCAAGAGCTAGAGGTTTTATCTGAAAAGAAAGCTAATTTACCTTTTGAAATAGAAGAATCTTTAAAAAGCAATGAAGAAGTTAGACTTAAATATCGTTATTTAGATATGCGTAATCAAAAAGTTCATAATACAATGGCTTTACGTAGTAAAGTTTTACATTTTTTAAGAAATAAAATGACTGATTTAGGTTTTATGGAAGTTCAAACTCCTATTTTAACTGTTTCTTCTCCCGAAGGAGCTCGAGACTTTGTTGTACCATCTCGAAAATTTAAGGGGAAATTTTATGCTTTACCTCAAGCTCCGCAAATTTATAAAGAATTATTAATGGTGGGTGGAATTGATAAATATTTTCAAATTGCCCCATGTTTTCGGGATGAAGATACAAGACGAGATCGAACTTTAGAATTTTATCAATTAGATTTAGAAATGAGTTATGTTACCGAAGATGATGTTTTAGAAGTAGGAGAAGAAATATTCTATGATACTTTTAAAAAATTTAGTCAAAAAGAAGTTTCTCCTCGTCCTTTTCGAAGAATTTCTTTTAAAGAAGCAATGGAAACTTATGGTACAGATAAACCAGATTTACGTAATCCTTTAATTATTGAAGATGCGACCGAAACTTTAAAAAATACTTCTTTTAATCCTTTTAAAAATAGTGTTATTAAAGTGATTGTAGTCCATGATATTGGTCAAAACTCAAATAGTTGGTTTAATGAAATTGTTGATTTTGCTTCTTCCATTGGGATGCCGGGAATTGGTTATATCACTTTACAAAAAGATGGTAGTTTAAAAGGACCAATTGATAAATTTTTAAGTGAAGAAGAAAGAAAAGAATTAATTACGAAATTTAAAATGAAAGAAAATAGTGTAATGTTCTTTATAGCTAATCGGAAAAAATCCCATGCTCAAAAATTTGCGGGATTAATTCGAGATGAACTTGGACAAAAATTAAATTTAATTGATCCTAATAAATTAGAATTATGTATTATTAATGATTTTCCGATGTTTGAATATGATGAAAAAACGAAAAAATATGAATTCTGTCATAATCCTTTTTCGCTACCTCACCATGGTTTAAAAGATTATGACCAAGAAAATCTTGAAGATATTTTAGCTTATCAATATGATTTTGTTTGTAATGGTAACGAAATAGCCTCAGGTGCCATTCGAAATACCGATTTAGATTCTTTAGTTAAAGGATTTGAAAAAGTTGGTTATCAAAAAGAAGAAGTGGAAAAAAGATTTAGTAGTCTCTTTACAGCCTTTAAATTTGGAGCTCCTCCGCATGGCGGAATGGCTCCGGGCATCGATCGCATTATCATGTTAATTCAAGATGAAGCTAATTTAAGAGAAGTTCAAGCTTTCCCAGTTAGTGCCTCAGGTGCCGATTTGATGATGGGTTCACCTAGTGTTTTAGATGATACTCAATTAGAAGAGTTAGGAATAAAAATTGTAGAGGAGGATTAGAATGAGTAAATTTACCAAAGAAATGGTTGATGATTATGCTGATAAATTGTTAATTGGTTTAACTCCTGAGGAAAATCAAAGTGTATTAGATGAATTTGAAGTAATAGATGAAACAATAAATACCATTAACAATATTAAAGATATTGAAAAAGTGGAACCAATGACTCATTGTTTAGACGATTTTGAATATGAGTTACGAGAAGATATTCCAACAGAAAGTGCCAAGTTAGAAGATATTTTAAGCAATTGTGATGTTACAAATGGTCGCGAAGTGGAAGTACCAAAGGTGGTGGGAGAATGAAATATATGAATAAATCAATTGAAGAACTTCATGAAATGTTAAAAAAAGGTGAAGTTACTTCTGAAGAATTAGTTAAAGAATCTTTAGAATTATCTCATCAAATTCAAGATGAATGTAATGCTTTTGTAACGATTATTGATGATGCTCAACCTAAAAAAGTAACGGATAATTTACTTTCTGGTATTCCTTGTGGTTTAAAAGATAATTATTCGACAAAAGGAATTTTATCCACAGGTTCTTCCAATACTTTAAAAGATTATGTTCCCTTTTTTGATGCTACAGCAGTCAAAAAATTAAAAGAAGCGGGAGCGGTCTTTGTTAATAAAACTGTTATGGATGAATTTGGTATGGGAGGAACGGGAACAACTGGTCACACTGGAACGGTTTTAAATCCTTGGGATAAAACAAGAATGTGTGCTGGATCCTCATCAGGTTCGGCCGCAGCAGTAGCGGCCGGGGTATATCCTTATGCTACTGGTTCGGATACCGGAGATTCTATTCGCAAACCGGCGGCTTATTGTGGCATCGTGGGTTATAAACCTACTTATGGAATGATTTCCCGCTATGGCTTATTTCCTTTTGCTTCATCTTTAGATCATTTAGGAGTTTTAACTCGTAACGTTAAAGATGCCGCAATTGTTGTTGATAACATGAAAGGTATTGATCCTAATGATATGACTAGTTGGGATTCAGAGAAAATTCATTTAAGAGAAAGTTTAAATGGCCAAGTTAAAGGCAAAAAACTTTGTTATATTCAAGAAATTTGTGATTTAAGTAATTATACAAATCCTTCCGATGAATTAAAAGAACATCTAGCTAACTTTAATAAAACTTTAGATTTATGTCGGAATTTAGGAATGGAAGTTGAAGAAGTATCAGTTGATAAAACTTTACTTAATGCCTTAGCGGCGGTTTATGTTGTGATTTCTTGTGCTGAAGCTACTTCTAATATGTCAAATTTAACGGGAATTATCTTTGGTCCAAGAGGTGAGGGCGACAATTACGTAGATATGATGAAAGATCATCGAACTAAAGGTTTTTCGCCTTTAATTAAAAGACGTTTTGTTATTGGTTCTTACGTTTTACAATCCCAAAATCAAGAACGTTACTTTCGTAATGCTCAAAGAGTAAGAAGATTATTAGTTGATGCTTGGAAAGATTTATATAAAAAATATGATGCCGTTATATTACCAGTTGGAAGTGGACCAGCTAAGCATTTAGATGGTTCAAAAGATATTTTAGATAAAGATACTGTCGTTTTAGAAGAACATTTACAAATTGGTAATTTTGGTGGCTTTCCTTCTATTACTATTCCTAATGGTTTTGTTTCTAAATTACCAGTTGGGGTTAATATTACCGGTAATTGTTATGATGATGAAAATGTCTTAAACATTGCTTATGCCTTAGAGCAAGAAATGGATTATCAAAATCAAATTGCTAAGGAGGTGTAATTTTGGGAAAGTATAAAGCAAAAATTGGTTTAGAAATGCACTGCGAAATTAGTGAAACTAAAACAAAAGTTTTTTCTAGTGCCAAAAATAGTTATTCTGAAGAAGCTAATTCCAATATCAATCCAATTGATATGGCTTTTCCCGGTATTTTACCTGTTGTAAATAAAGAAGCAGTTAGAATGGCTTTAATGGCTAGTATGGCTTTAAATTGTCAACAACCGGAGTATATGTATTTTGAACGGAAAAATTATTACTATCCCGATTTACCTAAAGGTTTTCAACTTACGCAAGAAACTAAACCTATTCCCGTGGGAATTTATGGGCAAGTTACTTTTGAATGTAATGGAAAAGAAAAGACCGTCCGCATTAATAATTTACACTTAGAAGAAGACGCCGCTTCTCTAGATCATTACGATGATTTTTCTACAATTGATTACAATCGAGCTGGAGTACCTCTTTTGGAACTTGTAACGGAACCTGATATTTCTTCAGCGGATGAGGCCGTTGCCTTTTTGGAACATATGCGAAGTGTTTATCAATATTTAAATATATCCGAAGCTGATAGTAAAAAAGGGCAAGTTCGTTGTGATGTTAATGTTTCTATCATGGATGAAGATTTAGATGATAGTGACCCTAAAAATTGGGGTACTAAAATTGAAGTTAAAAATGTTAACTCTTTTGGTGGTGTTCGTGATGCAATTAACTACGAAATAAAAAGACAAACAAAATTAAAAGAAAATAATGAATATGAGCAAATGGAACAACAAACTAGACGTTGGGATGAAGAAAGTGGAACAACAATTTATATGCGTAGTAAAGTTGATGCTATTGATTATAAATATTTTGTTGAACCAAATATTCCCAAATTTAAATTAAGTAAAGAATGGTTAGAAGAAATTAAAGCTTCTTTACCAATGTTAGCTTATGAACGAAAATTAAAATATATTAATAATTATAATTTAAGTGATTATGATGCTTCCATTTTAGTAAAACAAAGAGATATTGCTGATTATTTTGAAAAAACAATTAGTTTAGGAGTTGATTCAAAACAAGCCGCAAACTGGACTAATGGAATGATATTAAGTTATCTTAATAGTAATGAAATAAATATTAAAGAATTTTTCTTAACTCCGGAAATGTTAAAAGAATTAATTGATTTAATTAATTCTAAAACCATTTCTTCTAAACAAGGAAAAGAAGTATTTGCTAAAGTTTTAGAAAAGAAAAAATCCCCTAAAGAAATAGTAGAATCTGAGGGAATGATGCAAATTACCGATACCGGTGAACTTGATCGAATTATTGATGAAGTTGTAAATGAAAATCCAGAACAAGTGGCTGCTTATGATCCAGAACGACCAAAAATTTTAGATTATTTTATTGGTCAAATTATGAAAAAAACAAGAGGAAAAGCTAATCCCGTCACAGCTAGTCAATTAATGAAAGAAAAATTGGCTAATTTAAAGAAATAATAATTGATTATATCTAGATTTTAAAAATAAAATCAGATATAATCTTTATATGCCCGTGTGGTGAAATTGGTAGACGCGTTGGACTCAAAATCCAATGATAGCAATATCGTATCGGTTCAAGTCCGATCACGGGCACCAAGTTATGATGTTAAACCCTTTATTTATAAGGGATTTTATATTTATTATACTCAAAAATTACTCTAAAGTTATTTTCTTTCATTTAAAAATCTTTCCATTTTTTTACCATGGAAAGATTTATTATTTATAACGCCTATTTATATACTTTATTTGATTTATTTTGCATTTCTAAAAGATGTTGTTGTTTTTCTATTAATGATACATATTTTGTAACAAGTATTCCAAGTTCTGAAGATTTCAAAATTCTTAAAATATCAATTTCTGAAATTTTCGGATTTTCTATAGTAGCCTTTAAAATATTTAAGTTACTTTGGATTTCATTGCAGGCACTTATTAATTTATCTCTTGTAATTTTTCCATTTGATTCGGTCATATATTAAATCCCCTTTCTTGTTAATGCTCTATATGCTAACATAATACTATTTTTTTGTCAACTGCGAGTGTTAACACAGAAAACAATCTTAATTCTAAGAGTAAATGCAATTTATATAATATGAGTTGTATTTACTCTTAGAATAAGTATTGTATTTACT
>CANQLL010000017.1 GCA_947624705.1 uncultured Bacilli bacterium
GCAAAATGTTGATAAAAACTGCTAATATAAGAATGTAGAAAATCATACATTCTTATATTAGCAGAATCTTACATTTTATCTTGACATTATCATATGTTTAATTTTTGTTGCCTTATGAATAATGCTTATCGAGATAACGAACCTGCACATGTACATTTTCATTTTATTCCAAGATATAAAAATACCATTGATATTTTTAATAAGACTTTTATAGATAAACATTTTGGGTATAATTTTTACAAATGGAATAATGATAAATTAAATAAACAGAAAGATATTTTTACAAAAGAAGAGAAAGAAATAATATTTAATTTAATCAAAAAAGAATTTTCTATTAAAATAGGAGACAAGTAAAAGATTTTTTACTTGAGTAAAAAAAATATAAAAATTCAAAAGTTTTTTTAGTTGACTAAAAAAACTTTACAAATATTAATTTAAAGTATATAATACTAATGGAGGCAGGGAATATGCTAGAAAGAAAAGAACCTCTCGATTTTTTGATAAAATTAAAAGAGAAAAAAATAATTAAAGTAATTACAGGAATAAGAAGATGTGGTAAGTCTACTCTTTTTAAGATTTTTCAGGAATATTTATTAAAAAACAATATAAAAAAAGAGCAAATCATAAATATAAATTTTGAAGATCCTGAATATTTACAATATAAAGATTGGGTGGAATTATATAATTATTTAAATAAAAAAATAGTCAAGAATAAAATGTATTATATATTTTTAGATGAGATCCAAGTTCTGGAAAATTTTGAAAAGTTAGTAGATGGATTATACATTAAAGATAATGTAGACATATATATAACTGGCTCAAATTCATATTTGCTTTCGGGTGAACTTGCAACATTTTTAACAGGAAGATATATGCAAATTCATATCTTACCATTATCCTTTAAAGAGTTCATGACTGCTTTTAATTATTCTAATGAATTAAAAGCATATCAAAAGTATATTGAAATAGGTGGTTTTCCTTATTTAATTAATCTTGATGATGATCCAAGTTTAATAAAAAATTATTTAGATGGAATTTATAATACCGTTTTATTAAAAGATGTTGTAGGCAAAAATAATATTAAAGATGTCATGGTACTAGAAAGTTTAGTCAAATTTATTTTTGATAATATCGGAAATCTTACTTCAACTAATAAAATTAATAATGTATTAAATACTAGTAATCGTAAGTGTACTGTTAATACCATTGAAAATTATTTAAACTATTTAATTAATAGCTTTATTATTTATAAAGTATCTCGTTATGATATTAAAGGAAAAGAATATTTAAAAACATTAGATAAATATTATGTTAATGATTTGGGACTGAGAAACTTTGTACTAGGTAATACTAATAATTTAGGGAGTATATTAGAAAACATCATCTTTTTAGAAATGAAAAGAAGAGGTTACGAAATATATGTTGGTAAATATGAAAATAAAGAAATAGATTTCGTTGTAAAAGGCGAAGATGGTATTAAATATATTCAGGTGGCTTTATCGGTTCGAGATGAAAAAACTTTACAGAGAGAATTAGAAGCTTTACAGGCTGTTAAAGATAATTATCCAAAATATATTATAACTTTAGATTATGATAAAACAAATTATGAAGGAATTAAACAAATAAATGCTTTGGAATTTTTATTAGGAATAGATGATATAAATTAGAAGATATATTCATTTTGAAAATAAGTGAAAAGTAGAGTATGATACAGACTAATTTGAGTTAAATGTTAATGAAAATAAATTGCTCATGGTAACGATGATGGAATTTAAAAGAAAGGATTTATTAATGAATTATATTTATAGCTTTAAAGGCAAAATTAACTATATTATAAATTTAAAATTTGAATTAATATCCGTCTTACAAGCAATCAGTATTCCTAGAGCTGAATGGCTTTATAAAGATACTGAGTATTTTAATATGTTACTTGAAGAAATTGATTTAACAAATGAAAATACTATTAAATTAAAAAATTATTTAAAAGAACACTTATACTTTTCTGAGCTTGCTTTAATTATTAATTCGTCTAATGAAAAGAAATATGATATAGAATACTTAAGTCAAATTAAAGAGTATGGAAAGAGTTTGTCTACATTAAAAAAGATAATTAATTTACTTGAAAATTTTTTTGATACAATAGACCTACAATATTTATATAATAAATACAAAAGTTTTTATCTAAAAAATTTAAAGGAAGTTAGTGAATACTATAATAAATTTAATATAAACAAAGTTAATAAGTTTTATAATAATTATGAATATAATTTTAATTTAAATGTTAGTTTTATTTCGGGAAACTTTGGCATTAAATACAAAAATAATATATTTGCTATTATTAAATTTCCATTAGATAGATTTAAAATAATTTTAAATCTATCTAGAATAAACTTTATCTTTCATGAATTTTCACATCCTTTTGTTAATGACTTAATAAATAAATATTTTAATAAATTAAATTTTGTGGATAAACACCAAAAGCTTATTTACAATGATAGTCTGTATCAATATCATAATGCCAATAATTTATTGGAAGAAATTATTGTTAGAAGTAATGAATGTTATTTAGCATTTGAGTATTTAGGAAAAGAAAAAATGCAAACTTATATAAATAAACAAATAAATTTAAAAATATTTTATTTTCCAGATTTAATAAATATATTGTTTGAAAAATTTGCATTATATAGTGATTATGAACAATTTTTTCTAAAAGAAATAATACCCTTTTATCAAAAATTAATTTATTCTTAAAAGTTTTAACCTAATTTAATAGATATTTTACTAGCAAAGGCTTATTTATTATTGCAAAACTTAAAAATATATAATCTTGACTTTTGCAGCAAAAATGAGCAAACCTAGATAAATAAAGGATTTGCTCGATTTTTAATTGTTGTATATTGTTATCAATTTTAAAAAAATTTAATATTTTTTGATGTCTAAATATGAATCACGCCAGTAATAATAAGGCTTTGCACAATTACTTTACTTTATATAATAAGTGTACCACAATATTGTAATTATTAAAAGTTGTAAATTTAAGGTGAATATTATACACAACAGATATACAACAAAAAAAGATAAATTCTTGACATAAAAAAACTAGATAAAATCTAGGCCAAATCAGAATTTTAAAAATTTTAACTGCAAAACTCGGGAAAGTTTTAACCTAATTTAATAGATATTTTACTAGCAAAGGCTTATTTATTATTGCAAAACTTAAAAATATATAATAAAATTTAATTGGACATCAAGGCCAATGGCCAAAGATGACTTTCCGTTGTTGAAAAGCCACCCACTGCCCCCTGAGGTCAGTAGGTGCTTTTTTGTTGCAAATCAAGATGAGAGTATGTGTATCAACCAATTAGATTAAAATAATTATCAGGAGTGACAACAAAAAAATAATAATTACCTGATAAAAAACTTTATCACACATAAATATCACCTTTCCTTTTAAAAAAGGAAAGCCACCTGTGACCATCAAGAAAGGCCTTGATGCAAAAAGAAAATAACACAAAACAAAATAAAAGTAAAAAACCTAATTTCCTTTTTTAGAAGAAAAAAATACTCCAAAAAAGCTTTTTGGCTAGACAATTTTGCCATTTTGGAGTAAAAAATCCTTCTATTTTTAAATTTTAGTAGTTTTTTTCACAATATAAAATGTGCTATCATAATAATTGTAAAAAGAACTTGGGGTGATAACATTGAAAGCGGAAGAAATAGAAAAGTTAAATCAAAATTTAATTAAAGCTAGCCAATTAATAAATGCTAAAAATTTTCCAAAAGCTAAAGAAATATTACATGATTATTTACAAGTTACAGAAGAATTAGTTAAATCTTCTAAAAAGACTAAAATGTTATGTTTTGATAATTTAGTAGAATTTTATGCTTATACTAAAAATGAAACTTCTAAAAATATTAATTGGGTAAGTTTTCGTTGTGATGTGGCTTATCAATGGTTAGCATATATTGCCAATGAAGAAGGAAAACATAAAGAAGCTTTAAAATATATTAATAAGGGATTAAAATATAATCCGATGAACATTAATTTATACTTTGAACAAGCAGAAACTTATAAGCTAACTAATGAAAATACCAAAATTTTAGATGCGTTATATGAGGCTTACTTTTTAATTTATAGTGCTCGTGATTTGGCTCGTTATTATCGGCTTTTAGGTTATTTTTATACCGAACAAAAAATTTATGAAATAGCTTTTGCGTTATATATGTTTAGTTTAGAATATGAGAATTCTCCTTTAGCTTATTCAGAGTTAGATTATATATTAAAAACCATTAACAATCCTAATTTTCGTTTATCTATGCCAGATATAATCAGTTTATTTTTAAAAAATAACATTAATATCGGCGCGCCGAAAGAAAATATATTAATATTAAAAGAATTGTTAGAAGAAAAAGAATTAATTCCTAATATTGAAATGCAATTTGATATTTATCAAAATTTATTTTTATTAACTAAAGATGATACTTATTATCATAGTTTAATTATTCCTTTAAATGAAAAAAGAGTAGATATATCTGATGAATATGTCTTAAGTTTAATTAATGTTAATGACGTAATTTCCAAAATAAAAAAACATAAATTAAAAAAATATAAAATTGAATATGTCATTGAACATCGAACGGATAGTTATCAAGGTTATATAATTTTAGATGATAATAATTATATTATCGAAGAATACTTAGAGGAGAGTTGCCCTTATAAAATTAAAATGTATGGTTTATATTTAAACAAAGAAGAAAATGGTGAATATTTGGAATTAAAAATAGCTAGTAAGGAGTAGTCTATGTTTATTGAAAAAGTTAAAACAATTTTAAAAAATAATCCGCAAGAAGATATTTATACCCTTTTAAGTTTGTTAATAACTCTTAATTTTAAAGATTATCCGCAAGATGAAATTGATTTAACAGAATTAGTTAAAGATCATATAAATATAATTTTAAATGAAGTTTATAAAAAGTTTGATGATGAAGAAACTGTTATTAAAGAATATATTTTACCTATTACAACAAATTTAGTAACAATTATTTTAAATGAAAAAGAATTACCAAAAGTTAATGAACAAAGTTTAAATATTAATATTAATGATTCTTTGAAAATAGTTTACGAATTTTTAATAACAATAAATAAAGATTTTGCGGAGCGTTTTTTAAATACAATGAATGCTCCTTTGCTAGATGAAAATAATCAGGAAATAGATAAACAAATTAAATTTATTTATAACTCTCAAGAAAAAGGTTCATATTTAGATGATAAAACAGGACAAATAGTAATATATTATAATAATACTTCCGATGATATTATTTTTATTCTTCATGAATTTGTTCATCAACTTGCCTATCAAAATGAAATTGAAAAAACTAATATTCCCCGAACCTTAGATTATTTACTAGCTGAGGTGCCAACCATAACATTTGAATTTTTAATAATTGATTATTTAAAAAATCTAAATAATGATTTAAGTTATTGGTTAAAAGAAAGACTACATAATACATACGAATCTGCTCAGAAAATTGATTTTGAATATCAACTTTATAAATTATATAAAGAAAATAATGATTATATTGATTTAAATATTATTGGTAATTATTTGCAAAAAGATATTTCTAAATATCAAGGTCAAGAATTTTTTGATAATTTTATTCCTATTATTAGAATAGCCGCTCCAACTGATAAAGCAAATAATTTAGGCTTTTACCAAGCCCAAGAATATGTTTTGGGGACATTGCTGGCCTGTGAGCTATATAATAAAATAAAAAATAAGCAATTAAATATTCAAAATTTAGTTGATTTAATTAATATTTTAGGAAACAATGATTTGAATTTAAAAGAAGATGTTAAATTATTAGAAAAAATGAAAATTCCTATTATTAAAAATTATGATTTAATATTTAATGAGAAAATAAAAGAAGAATTAACTAGCAATTATAAAACATTTATAAAAGATAATTTAAAAGAAAATCTAAATTCTTTTAACAAAGGATAAATATTAGCACTTGGTTATTGACAAGTGCTAATTTAGTGTTATAATTTAATTAGCAATTAATTTTAAAGAGTGCTAAAGGAGAGATGATAAATGAAAAAAGAATTTAAAGCTGAATCAAAAAGATTAATGGAGTTAATGATTAATTCAATTTATACTAATAAAGAAATATTTTTAAGAGAAATAATTTCTAATGCTTCAGATGCTATTGATAAATTACATTATAAATCATTAACAGATCGTAAGATAAAAGTTAAGAAAAATGATTTTAATATTAAAGTAGATGTTAATAAAGAGGCTAGAACTTTAACGATATCAGATAATGGTATTGGTATGACTAAAGAAGAGTTAGAAAACAACTTAGGAACAATTGCTAAAAGTGGTTCTTTTGATTTTAAAAATGAAAATGCAAAAAAAGAAAATATTGATATAATTGGGCAATTCGGGGTTGGTTTTTACTCAGCTTTTATGGTTGCCAGTAAAGTAGAAGTTATTTCTAAAGCTTTTGGAAGTGAAGAAGCGTATAGATGGAGTTCTAGTGGCATAGAGGGTTATTCTATAACTAAAGCGGAAAAGGAAAATTATGGAACCGATATAATATTAACTATTAAAGAAGATGAAGAATTTAATCAATATTTAGAAGAATATACAATTAAAAATTTAATTAAGAAATATTCGGATTATATAACTTACCCAATTAAAATGGAACTTACTAAAAGTCGTCCTAAAAAAGGAAAAGATAATGAATTTGAAGAATATAAAGAAGTAGAAGTTATTAATAGTTTAGTTCCATTATGGAAAAGAAATAAGAAAGATATTAAACAAGAAGATTATGATACGTTTTATTCAGATAAATTTTTTGATTATGAAAAACCCCTTACGCAAATTCATACCGCGGCGGAGGGAACAATTGAATATAATTCTTTGATTTATATTCCATCTCATGCGGCGTATGATTATTATTCTAAAGATTATGAAAAAGGTTTGCAACTTTATTCGAATGGCGTTTTAGTTATGGAAAAATGTGCAGATTTAGTGCCTGATTATTTTAGCTTTATTAAAGGGGTAGTTGATTCTCCTGATTTATCTTTAAATATTTCGCGCGAAACTTTACAACAAAACAGAGTATTAAAAACGATTGCAACGAATATTGAAAAAAGAGTAAAAACAGCCTTACTAGAAATGCAGGAAAAGAATTTAGAAGATTACTTAAAATTCTGGCAAGCATTTGGAATGCAAATTAAGATAGGAATATATAATGACTTTGGAGCTAATAAGGACAAGTTACAAGATTTATTAATGTTTTATTCTTCTAAAGAAAAGAAATTAATTACTTTAAAAGATTATATTAATCGGAATAAAGATTATAAAGATATTTATTATGCTTGTGGTAATAGCATAGATCAAATTGCCATGCTTCCTCAAGTTGAAGCAGTAACAGATAAAGATAAAGAAGTTTTATTCTGTACTGATTATGTTGATGAATTTGTTTTAAAAACTTTAATGAAATATGAAGAAAAAGAATTTAAAAATGTTTGTTCTGATAAAATAGATATTGATTCTGAAGAAGAAAAAGAAAAATTAAATAAATTAAATGAAAAATCAAAAGATATGCTTGATTTAATTAAAGATACGATTGCTGTTAAAGAGGTAAAATTTACTAACAAATTAAAAAATCATCCGGTTTGTTTAACTTCAGCTGGAGAAATTTCAGTGGAAATGGAAAAAGTAATGAATGCTATGCCAACCAATGAAAATATTAATGCTGAGAAAATTCTAGAAATAAATGAAGCTCATCCAATTGCTAAAAAATTAGAAAAACTATATCAAAATGATAAAGAAGCTTTAAAAGAATATAGCAAAGTTTTATATGCTCAAGCTCGATTGATTGAAGGGCTACCTATTGAAAATCCGACGGAAATAACTAATTTAATTTGTGATATGATTGCTAAATAGGATATTTTGTATAATATAAACTTAGGTTAAGCCTGAGTTTTTTTGTGAAGACTTTCAATACAAAAAAGTGTCAAAAAAGTAAAGTTTTTGTAATAAATCTTGTATAATTAATTTGAGGTGAAATTTAAATGATAGAACGTAGCCAATATTTAAATTTATTAACAAGATTTAAAGATAAAAATTTAATAAAAGTTATAACTGGTGTTAGAAGATGTGGAAAATCAACTTTGTTAGAAATATATAAAGAATATTTATTAAATAATGGAGTTAAGGAAGATCAGATAATTAGTATTAATTTAGAAGACTTAAAATATAATTTTTTAGACAATTATATGTCTTTATATAATTATATAAATGATAATTTAAAAGATAATAAACAAAATTATATTTTTATCGATGAAGTTCAAAAAATAAAAGAATTTGAAAAAGCCGTGGATAGCCTATATATAAAGAAAAATGTTGATTTATATATAACTGGTTCAAATGCTTATTTACTTTCTAGTGAACTTGCTACGCTTTTATCAGGTAGATATATTGAAATAAAAATGTTTCCTTTGTCATTTAAAGAATTTAAAAATGTTTATAAAGAATTAAATAATGAAGAATTATATAGAAAATATATTTCTTTTGGTTCTTTTCCTCTTACAACTACTTTAAAATCAGAAGATGATGTAAGTTTATATTTAAGTAGTATATATAATGATATTATAATAAAAGATGTTATGACTAGAAAAAAGATAAGTGATGAAACAATGTTAAAAAGTGTTGTCAATTTTGCAATGGATAACATTGGTAACCTGGTATCAATAAATAGTATAGCCAACACTTTAATAAGTGATGGAAGAGATATAAATGTTAGAACAGTTGAAAAATATCTAGAAGGATTTACGGAATGTTTCTTCCTTTATAAAGCAACTAGATATGATATAAAAGGAAAACAATATTTAAAAACAGGAGAGAAATATTATGTATCTGATTTAGGAATAAGATATTTTCTATTAGGTCGCAAAATTGGCGATTATGGACATATATTAGAAAATGTTGTTTATTTGGAACTTTTAAGAAGAGGATACGATGTATTTATCGGTAAATTGGATGAATATGAAGTAGATTTTGTTGCTCTTAACAATGAGGGTAGAATTTATGTTCAAGTTGCCGATACATTAAAAGGTAAAGATGAAAATGATATTAAAATAATTGATAGAGAACTAAGATCACTTAAAAAAATTAATGATAATTATGAAAAAATCATACTAACTAGTGATATGATACCTTTATCAAATGAAGATGGCATAAAAATACGTAATGTATTTGAATGGTTATTAGATAAATAAAATTATATAACTATTAATAAGCAAAAACTTAGATTATAAAAACAATTCTTAAAGTTAGGAATTGTTTTTATAATCTAAGCATTTAAATTGGCAATTAATTATTTATGTTTTATAATTAAATTGAGGGTGATTTATATGGCGGAATTTAAACATAAAAAAAGTTTAGGACAAAATTTTTTAAAAGATGAAAAAGTTTTAAATGATATTGCTCAAGCTATAAAATTAGAAGAAAATGATTTAGTAATTGAAATTGGTCCAGGACAAGGAGCTTTAACCAAGAAATTACAAAATGAAAATGTAAATTTAATTTGTTATGAAATAGATGAGCGAACTAAACCTTACTTAGATAAAATAAAAAATGGTAAAACTAATATTATTTATCAAGATATATTAAAAAGTGATTTACAAAAAGACATTTCTTTCTATAAGTATGAAAAATTATATGTTATAGCTAATTTGCCATATTATATAACAACTCCGATTATCAAAAAAATAATTGAAAGTAACATAAATGTTGATGGAATGCTTTTAATGGTTCAAGATGAAGTAGCAAATCGCTTTTGCGCTCAGCCGAAATCAAAAGAATATGGTTCATTAACAATTTACTTAAATTATTATTTTGAAATAAAAAAATTATTTGTTGTTCCTTCTTATTGCTTTGAACCCGCTCCTAAAGTAGATAGTGCGGTGGTGGAGTTTGCTAAAAGAAAGAAAACTTGGCAACTAAAAAATGAAGAAATATTTTTTAACTTAGTTAAAGAAGCTTTTCATTTAAAAAGAAAAAATTTAAAAAATAATTTAGTTAATTATGATTTAGAAAAGATAGATAAAATATTAGAAGAAAATAATCTCTCTTTACAAAATAGAGCTGAAGAAATACCTATTGAAGTTTTTATTAAAATAGCAAATTTTTTAAGTAAATAGTTAATGGTTGTGATAAAATGAAAAAAGTATTAAATAAAGTGTCAATAATTTATTTATTTGTTTTAATAATATTTATGAATGTTAGTACAGCTTTAATTTCGATGCAATATATTCACTATTACGAATATTCCAAATGTTTATTAGTTTTAGGAATAGTAGCTTTAATTTTATATATATTATTTAAAATAAAAAATAAAGAGAAAATAAAATTAAAAGATGTATTTATCATTATTTTATTAATATTTCATATTATATCTTTGCTATTTGCTTATAATAAAGAAGTAGCTTTAAACGGGGTAACGAGTAGATATGAAGGTTTTAATTCACTTCTTAGTTATTATGCAATTTTTCTTTTAGCTACTAATATTAATGAAAAATGGCAAAAAAGATTAATGTATACGTTAATTGGTTTTGGCATTATTCAAATAGCTATTGGGACAATTCAAGTATTACAAATAAAAAATATCTTTGGTTACGATCGAAGTCATAATTTTAGTGGAAGATATCGCTTTGCCAGTGGCACCTTTGGTAATCCAAATTTTTATTCAACTTTTATTTTATTGTTATTAATGTATATTTGGTCTTTACTAATAAATAATAAAAAAAATAAAGTATTACATTTTATTTTATTTGTGATTTTTAGCTACGGTCTTATAATTGGTAATACATTGGGATGTATAATGAGTTTTATCCTTTGTTTAATTGTTACTTTAATTAGAAAAATAAATCGACAAAATATAAAAAAAGCAGGGATTAGTGTTTTAATTGGTTGTTTGGCATTAAGTTTAATAATTTTGATTGGTAATAAATTTTTTAGTTTTAACTTTAAAAGAGAAATAACAAAAGATATTTATCAGGTTCATGATATAATAAATAATGGAATTCAAGATTCTACGGGAAATTATCGAATTTTGATTTGGAAAGAAAGTTTAAAAAAGTTTCCTAAATATTATTTAACGGGAATTGGGATAGATAATTTTGGTTATTTGAATAACGGTGAGTATTTTTGTTCACCTAAAGAATGTTTTGATAAAGCTCATAATGAATATCTTCAAATTTTATTAACTGAAGGTTTATTTACTTTAATGGCATATTTAAGTTTTATTGCTTTTGTTATTATTAAATATAAAAAAAGAAATAATAAAAGTTCCCATAATATTGGTTTATTTTACGGAATAATAGCTTATTTAATTCAAGCTTTTATAAATATAAGCGTCATTCAAGTGGCACCAATATTTTATTTATATGTGGGATTTGTTTGTAGTCGGAAAGAAGAATATTTATGAAAATAGTTTTTATTGCTTCAAAAACTTCATCACTAATTAACTTTAGGGGGCAATTAATGAAAGATATTATTGCTAAAGGTCATGAAGTAGTTGCCATTGTCCCAGAAGATGAATTTAAACAAGAATTTAGCAAAATGGGTGTTAAAAAAATAGTTCTAGAACTTAATAGATCTTCTTTATCAGTTGGGCAAACTTTAAAATATATGTTTAATTTAAAAAAAATTTTGGAGCAGGAAAAACCGGATAAAGTTTTTTCTTATAGTATAAAACCGGTTATCTTTGGATCAATAGCTGCGCATTTAGCCGGAGTGAAAGAAATTTATTCTTTAGTGTGTGGCCTTGGTTATGTTTATTCAAACAATTCTTTTAAAAACAAAATATTAAAAATAATTTGTAATAAAGCTTATAAAAAGGCATTGAGATATAATGAAAAAGTTATTTTTCAAAATCAAGAAGATATTGAAGAAATGGTAAATAATCATTTAATAACAAAAGAGAAAACAGCTTTAGTGAATGGTTCAGGTGTAGATTTAAATTTATTTAAGAAAAATAAATTACCAAATAATAATTCTTTTATTATGGTTTCTCGAGTTATAAGAGAAAAGGGAATAATCGAATATTTTCAAGCAGCAAAAATAATTAAAAAGAAATACCCCGATACTAAATTTGCTTTTATAGGGGCTTTTGATAAAAGTTATAAAAAAGATTTTTTAGAATTAAAAAAATATTTAGATGAAAAGATAGTAAAGTACATTCCGGAAACTAATAAAGTAGCTGATTATTTAAAAAAACAGGCAATTTTTGTTTTGCCCACTTATTATCGAGAAGGTATTCCAAAAACTTTATTAGAAGCAACAGCAATGGGACGACCAATCATAACTACATATACTCCTGGTTGTAAAGAAACGACGATAGATGGCGTAAATGGTTATTTTGTTAAACCAAGAGATGTTGATGATTTAGTAGCAAAGATGGAATTAATGTTAAATCATAAAAATTTACAAAAAATGGGTGATGAAAGCTATAAAATTTGTCGGCAAAAATTTGATATTAAATTAATAAATAAAGAAATGCTTAATATTATGCAAATAAAATAAAGGAGTAGCAATGAAAATATTATTTAATTGTTTAAATTTAGAAAAAGGCGGAGCTCAACGCGTTATATCAATTTTAGCCAATGAATTTAGTCTTAATAATGAAGTAACTATTTTAATGCTAAGAAATGAAATAAGTTATAAAGTAAATTCTAATATAAAAGTAATTAGTTTAGAAAAATCTTCTAAAAATAATTTTTTAACTAAAATATCTTTATTAAAATTAAAACAAATGGCTAAGCAGATAGAAAATATTCAACCAGATGTAATTATTAGCTTTTTGCCCGAGCCATCTTTAAAATTAATGTTAATTAAAAAATTTAATCAGAAAATAAAAAAAATACCGACAATTATATCAATTAGAAATGACCCTCAAAAAGAATATCAAAATAAAATAATATATATGATAATGAAATATTTATATCAAAATGTTGATAAATTGGTTTTACAAACAACGGAGGCTTATCAATATTTTCAAAAAATATTGCCTAATAATAAATTGGGTGTAATTCCCAACCCAATTGCTCCTGAATTCTTAGCAGAAAGGCCTAATAATAAAAGAAGAAAAAATGAAATTGTGACAGTAGGAAGATTAGTTAAACAAAAAAATCATAAATTATTGATTGCCTCATTTAGTAAAGTTAAAATTAAACATCCGGATTTAAAACTTTTAATTTATGGAAAAGGTCCGTTAGAAACTGTACTTAAAAATTATGTTAAACAATTAAATTTAGAAAATGATGTTATTTTTAAAGGAGAAGTTGATGATATTGCTAAGCATATTGCACAAGCTAGGTTATTTGTGTTAAGTAGCGATTATGAGGGAATGCCAAATGCCTTATTAGAAGCTAAGGCTTTAGGTATACCTTGCATCGCAACAGATTGTCCATGTGGCGGACCGCGAAAAATAATTAAAAATAATATTAATGGTATATTAGTACCCGTTAATGATGAAAAAGAATTAACTAAGGCAATGCTAAATTTAATAGAAAATGACAATTTAAGTTGGAGCCTTGCTCAACAAGGACGTATAAGTAGCCAAGAATATAATCCAAAACGAATTGAAAATTTATGGAATGATATTATTAAAGAAATACTTAAATAAAAAATTTGCTAATAATAAAAAATAATAATAGTTTGATAAAAATTTATCCTAAATGATTATCACTTAAATGTAAAGACACCATTGACCATCAAGTAATACTCGATGTAATATAAAGGTAATAAACCAAAAAGTATAAAAACAAATTTTGCTTTAAAAAAAATACTCTAAAAAAGCTTTCTGACTAGACAAAAATGCCATTTTAGAGAAAAAATTTCTTGCTATTTTTAATTTTGGTAGTTTTTAAAATTTTAAATAATAATTAGCTAAAATGTCTATATCTCGGGTTAATTTCATGATATACTTTTATTAAGCAGTGGGAGGTAGTTATGAAAGTTGGTATTGTAGGTTTTGGTCATGTTGGTATGGCTATGCAAGAATTATTTAAAGATGCTTATGTTTATGATAAATATAAAAAATTAGGAAGCAAAAAAGAAATAAATAAATGTGATGTGGCTTTTGTATGCGTACCAACTCCTCAAAATGAGGATGGTTCATGTGATACATCAATGGTTGATGAGGTTTTAAGTTGGCTTAAAACTGATTTAATAGTTATTCGTTCAACGGTTCCCGTAGGTTATACAAAAGAAAAAAATGCCATTCATAAATCAAGTATTGTTTTTCAACCGGAATACTATGGGGAAACTGTAGATCATCCTTTTAAAGATTTAAGGCAAAGAAAGTGGATTACTTTAGGTGGAGAAGATGAAGATGTGGAAAAAGCCGTTCAAGTTTATCAAACGGTATATAATGCCAACATTAAAATTTGTTTAATAGATTCATCGGCAGCCGAATTAGCTAAATATATGGAAAATTCTTATTTTGCGATGAAAGTTATTTTTTGTAATGAATTTTATGATATAGCTAAAAAGATGGGTATAAGTTATAGCAAAGCGCGAGAAGCTTGGACTTTAGATCCCCGTATTAATAAAGATCATACTTTTGTCTATGCTAAAAATCGCGGTTATGGGAAGTCTTGTTTACCAAAAGATTTAGCTAATATTATCTATCAAGCCGAAAAAGAAGGAATAGATGTAACCTTATTAAAAAGTATTAAAGAAAAAAATACTAAGTATAATCCAAATATAAAATAATTGGGAGGAAGTATGGAATTAACGATTTTATTACCATGTTTAAATGAAGAGAAAACATTAGCTAATGTTATAAACGAA
Source organism: uncultured Bacilli bacterium (assembly GCA_947624705.1). Classification (GTDB taxonomy): domain Bacteria; phylum Bacillota_I; class Bacilli_A; order RF39; family UBA660; genus HGM10766. The sequence goes on from CANQLL010000017.1 coordinate 14,868, forward strand.
ATAAAAGAAGAATTAAATAAACTTAATGTTTCCTCAGAAATACTTGTAGTTGATAATGGTAGTAGCGATAATTCTGTAAAAATAGCTAAAAGTTTAAAAGCCAGAGTTATTAAAGAAAAAGAGCGCGGCTATGGCAAAGCATTACAAACAGGAATAAACAAAGCTAAAGGGAAATATATCATCATGGGCGATTGTGATCAAAGTTATTCTTTTAAATATATTAATTTATTTTATCAAGAATTAAAAAAAGGAACCGATTTAGTTATAGGCAATCGCTTTTTAGGAAAGATGGAAAAAGGAGCAATGCCTTTTTCGCATAAATATATTGGCACTCCTTTCATATCTTTTTTAGGAAGAAAACTTTATAAAATTAGTATTGGTGATTTTAATTGTGGCTTAAGAGGTTTAAATCAGGAAAATATTTCGAAACTAGAATTTACGACAACGGGAATGGAATTTGCTAGTGAAATGATAATTAAAGTTCGAAAAGCTAATTTAACTATTGAAGAAGTACCAATTGATTTTTATAAAGATCATCGAGATAGAAAACCTCATTTAAGAGCAATTAGAGATGGACTAAGGCATTTACAAATAATTTTTAGGGAGTTTGGTAAAAGATGAAACATATTAAAAATTTTATAAAAAAATATTGGTTAGAAATTTTATTTGTTTTAATATTTATATTTAAATGTTGGATGGTCAGTATTCAACCATTAAGAATTAAAAATGCCACTCATGATGATGGGATGTTCATTACAAGAGCAGCCAGCATGTTAAGAGGACATTGGTTAGGTACTTATAACGATATTACATTAAGTAAGGGAGTTATTGGCATTATATTTATTGCTTTTAACTCCAAAATTCATTTAAGTTATTTATTAGCTAGCCAAATATTATATTTTGTGGCTTGCTTTACTTTTGTTAAGATGTTAAAACATGTAACGAAAAATAAAATAATATTACTGTTAATTTATTTAATTTTATTATTTAATCCAATTTCTTATTCAGATGCTGTTTCTTTTGTTTATCGAGATGGAATTTATATATCGTTTATTTTACTTTTAGTAGCTTTAATATTTGAAATGTTCTTTCATTATAAAGATAAATTAAAAAGTGTTATAGTATATCAAATATTATTAGGAATAATCTTAGCTTCCATTATATATTGCCGAGAAGAAACATTATGGCTTGCTCCTTATGTTATTTTAGCTTTTTTAATTACTATTTTATTTATTATTTTTGATAAACAATGTTTAAATAAAGTTAAGAGAATAGTAACGTTAATAAGTATTCCTATCATTATTTTTTTAGGTTATACTTTTGCAATTAGCACCCTTAATTATATTTGTTATGATCGATTTGTTACCAATGATTTTACTTCTAAGGAATTTAAAGATGCTTATGGTGCTCTAACTAGAATTAAACCAACTAATTATCTAAAAAGAGTGCCTTTAAATAGTTATGATCGGCAAAGATTGTATGCTGTAAGCCCAACTTTTCGGGAATTAGAAGACTTTTTAGAAAATTCAAGCAGCACTAAATATCGATATAAGATTTCTCAAAATGATCAAACGTATTATGATTATCAAGAAGGCTTTTTGTACTGGGCCGTGCGTGAAGCAGTGTGTGCAAAAGGCTATTGTACTAATGCTAAGACTACTAAGGAATATTATCAAAAACTAGCTGAAGAAATTAATTCTTTATGTGATAACAAAAAAATTGATTGCTTACCCAAAAGAAGTAGTTTAATTGCCCCTTTTCAAAAAGAATTAGTCGAGGAAATTCAAAAATATATTCCCAAAACTTTTAGAACTCAATTAAATTATCAATACGTTTATGTGCAAATTCCTGGCTTAAAGAAAGAACTAAAGTCAAAAAAAGAAGGACTTAAAAGAAATTACGTAAGCATAACTTATAATAAGTTGGAGTATACTAATCGAGATTTAAACTCAACTAATCTTAAAATTATGAAATTTATTTTAAGCATCTTTACAAAATTTAATTATTTAATATTTATGATTTCTTTAGTTTTTTACTTAATTATAATGATAATTTTCTTCCTACCAAAAACTAGATTTAAATATTATAAATTAACTTTATTAATAAATGGCTTATTATGTTTATATCTATCACGCATAGTGGTGGTTGGATATGTAGCTGCAGCTGAATATGAAAGTGCTATTTTAAAATGTCAATATTTAGCACCTTCATATCCTATTCAATCCATGTTTAGTGTTTTATGTATAATTTTTGGGATTCAAATACTATGCAAAGAAATAAGAGGGAAAACCGATGAATAAAATATATACAGACAGAATGGGAAGAAAAATTGATTTATCAAAATTGTCCTTTCAAAAATTAGAAGAACTTAATTATCAGGAAGAAACATATTTTGCTAAAGAAATTTTAAAGCTACCTCCTTTTTCTAAACAAAGAAATAATTATATGAAAAAAGCTTATCAAAAAATATTTCAAATTGCTGATTATAAAGAATTAAAAAATCCAATACCAAAATTAGCTAATGGAGTAACTGACTATACAATAGAATTATTAAATAAAATTATCAATAAAAAATTAAAAAAGCAAGATAAACTATTATTTTATGAGGCTGGGGTTGGTAAAGGAATTGCTTTAAAAAATATTAATAGAGATAATTTAATTATTAAAGGTTGTGATATATTTTTATCCGAAGAAGCAAAAATTTTAGCAAAAGATAACAAAAATATTTCTTTAATTGAACAAGATTTATATACGGCTTTGGATAAGATAAATGATAATACTATTGATATATTTTATGCTGATAATGTTTTAGAGCATATTGTCAAAGATGAATATGAATTAACTTGTCAGAAAATAATATCTAAAATTAAAAATGGAGGTTTAGCTATTTTAATTATCCCTAATTCTTATGTTGGACCCCATGATATATCCAAAACTAAATTACCAACAGGTAGTAAAGCATTGGGCTTTCATTTTAATGAACAAACTTTTGAGGGAGTTGCTAAATTATTTAAAAAATATGATATGATATTAACGTGTTTTTATATCCGAACTTTTGAAGGAAAGATTATAACAGTTTTAAAAGGAAAGATTTTAAATTTAGGAAAAATAAAATTAGAAAAAATATTTGGAAAAATAAGAGATATTAGATTAAGAAAGCACTTATTTAAATATATGGGTTATAATTTATATATTTTCAAAAAGAAATAGAGGTTGTAATGAATAAAGAAGATTATATTAAAGCAATAGAAAACTTAAATCAAGAATTAATGAATCTTTATAATGTTAGGTATTATAAAAATTATCGGGATAAAAAGCTTATCCATAAGTTCATTAAAACTAAACGCTATAAATTAGCATTACAAACTAAGTTAAATCCTATCAAAAGTAGATTTAACAATTTATTAAGAAAAAAAGTTAAAGAAAAAAAATATAATGAAGTTTGTCAAGAAAAAAAGGGAAAAATAGTTGTTTATACTTGTATACTAGATGATTATGATAATTTATATACACCTTTAATAGAAACTGATAATACTAGATATATTGTTTTTTCAGATAACAAAGATATAACGAAGAATATTAAAAATTGGGAGTATAGAGAAATACCTGAAAATATAAAACAATTATGTGATAATAAACATGTTTTAATAAATCGATACATCAAAATGCACCCTTTTGAGTTATTCCCAAATTTTGATTTAGCTTTATATATTGATGGAAGTGTTCGAGTAATGTCGGATGTAGCAGAATTGTTTTATAAAATAAATGATAAAACTGGTCTAGCTATGCATGCTCATCCAAAAAGAAATGATGTATATGAAGAGGCTAAGGCATGTATAAAATCTTCACTGGGAAATAAAAAATATATAAAACAATTAATTGCTAAATATCGTGAAGAAAATTTTCCCACTAAATTTGGTTTATTTGAAGCGACGGTTATAGCTATCGATTTACATAATAAAAAAGCATTAGAAATTATGAATAAATGGTGGGAAGAATTTTTAAAAAGTAAAACAGGTCGAGATCAATTGATTTTAACTTACGTATTATGGAAATTAAATTATAGTTATGATGACATGGGAATACTTGGTGAGAATTTAGCCGCAAATGCTAAATTTAGAAGAACTTCTCATAATTATGATAAAAGAAGGCAAAGTTAAAGTGGTGAAAATAAATGAATAATGATAAAAAAGTTAAAACCATAGATTATTTCGGTTATGATAGCAATTTTCTGAAAATTAAAATATTTTTTTCTTTAAAGGCAAGAAAGAAAATGTACAAAAAATTTATAGATTTGTGTAAACCAACTAATAAAGATGAAATTTTGGATTTAGGTGTTACACCAGATACAATCTTAGCAGATTCTAATTTTTTTGAAAAAATGTATCCTTATAAAGATAAAATAACAATTTGTTCAATAGAAGATTGCAAATTTATGGTAAAAAAATATAAATTAAAGTCTTTTGTAAAAATTAAACCGCATCAACGATTACCTTTTAAAAATAAACAATTTGATAAATTATTTTGTTCAGCTGTTTTGGAACATGTAGGGACAAGGGAAAATCAGGAATTTTTTTTAAAAGAATGTTTAAGAGTTTCTAAGGAAGTATTTATGATAACTCCAAATCGCTATTTTTTCTTAGAAATGCACACTTTCATTCCACTATTACACTGGTTGCCTTGGAAATGGTTTCAAAAAATTTTAAATATTTTAAAAAAAGATTTTTGGGCGAATATTAATAATTTAAATTTATTAAGTAAAAGAAATATAAAAAATTTAAATAATGATATTTATTTAAAGAAAATTAAAACATTAGGAATGACTTCTAACTATATTATTTTAAATAAAAATATAATAGAAAAATAATTAGGAGGAGAGATTATATTAAATGAATAATAAAAAATATATTAAAGCTATAGAAGAATTGAACAAAGAATATTTAGATTTTACTCATTCTAACATATATCTTAAAAATAATCGAAAACGCAAATTAAAACGATATTTAAGAACCCTTTCTTATCAAAGATTGTACCTAGCATTAAAGGCAGCTTTATATAATAGATTTAACAAGCCTTTAAAAAAATCTATAGAAATAAAAAACAAACCTAAGGTTCGAAAAGGAAAAAAGGTGGTTTATACTTGTATAGTCAATAATTATGATAAATTACTGGAGCCAATAATTAGAACACCAAACACTGATTATATAGTATTTTCCAATGAATCGAATATTATTCACGATGATTGTTGGCAAGGTCGTAAAATTGATAAAGCTATAATTCAAAAATGTTCAAACAACCCCACTTTAATAAATCGCTATATTAAAATGCATCCTCATGAATTATTTCCAGAATATGATTTAGCTTTGTATATTGATGGTAATGTTAGAGTGGTATCCGATATAGAAGAATGTTTTAGTTATATTAATGATAAAACAGGTTTAGCCATGCATCAACATGCCAAAAGGAGTGATGTTTACGAAGAAGCTAAAGCTTGTGTTAAATTAAAAAAAGGAAATAAAAAAAATATTAAAAAATTAATTAAGAAATATGAGAAAGAAAAATTTCCTAGAAATTACGGTTTATATCAAGCAAGTGTTATAACGATTGACTTAAAAAATCCTACTGCTAAAAACATTTTAGATGAATGGTACGAGGAATTTGTAAAACAAAATACTAAAAGAGATCAATTAAGTTTACCATATGTTTTATGGAAAAATAATTTTAATTTTAGTGATGTCGGTATTCTAGGTAACAATATTTATCAAAATTCAAAATTTAGAATACACGAGCATAATTTTAGCCATAATCGTTTTTTTGAAAAATTAATCAATTTGCGTCGAAAAATTTTGAATTTTGGTTTTAAACATACTTGTAATGTGTGTCATTGTAAAATTAAAAAATGGCGACCCGGAGGAATTAAGCATCAAATTTTTCTTGATAATCATATTATTGGAGCGGGTTATCGTCAAACTTTTAATTGTCCAGTTTGCGGGGTGAAAGATAAAGATCGTTTAATTTATTTTTATCTTAAAAAATATACAGATATACTAAAAAAACCATGTATAATACTGCATTTTGCACCCGAAAAATTAATTTATAAAAAAATTAAAAAGAAATGCAAAATTAATAAAAATTTTAAATACTATAACGGAGATTTAGATCCTACTCATGCTGATATGGTAATTGATATTACTAATATTGATTTTCCGGATAATAAATTTGATTATATAATATGTAATCATGTTCTAGAACATGTTCGTGAGGAAGAAAAAGCTTTTAAAGAATTAAAAAGAGTTATTAAGCCAACTGGTAAAATAATTTTTACGGTTCCAGTATGTATTTCTAATGCTCATACAATTGAAGATGATACAATTACTGATCCACAAGAAAGAATGAGTAAATTTTGCCAAGAAGACCATGTTCGTTTATATGGAAGAGATATAACGGAAAGAATTAAAAAATATGGATTAAAAGTAGAAGAATTTAAAGTTAATAATAGAAAAGTTGAAGAAAAATATGGATTATTAAAAGATGGAATAATTTATATTTTAAGTAAGGAGAATTAATGTGAAGAAAAAATATAACTATATTTATTTAAAAGATAATACTAAAGCTTATTTTTTAAAGAAAATTAAAGATGCTAATTTACAAGATTATTATCTAGTAAATGAAAAAAATAAATTGTTTAAATTAGTTCGGAAATGGGCTTTAAAAAATAAATTCTTCTGGGGGAGTTGGAAAAAGCATGTAAACGAATATGATTGGTTTATTTTAGGAGAAAATAGTTTTACTCCACAATTTACAAGATATATTAAACAGCATAATCCTAAGGCGAGAATTACGATGTTTATCTGGAATGCTATTGTTCCTTATAATAGCGATAAACCAAATTATCAAGCAGCTTTTAAGGATAAAAATTTAGATGAGATTTGGACGTTTGACCGTAATGATGCTAAAACTTATAATCTTCCTTTTAATACTCAGTTTTATACGAAAGATTTTTCTATTGATTGTTCAGTAATTGATAATGATATTGTTTTTATTGGGAGAGACAAAGGAAGATTAGAAAAACTAAAAGATTTAGAAACTAAATTTCAACAAATGGGATTAAAAACCGATATTAATATTGTTTTAAGGGAAAAAGATTACGTTCCTTATGAAAAATATTTAAAAACAGTAGGTAGATCAAAAGCTATATTAAGTGTTATGGCTGGTCATCAAGTTGGTTTAGATTTAAGAGCAATGGAATCAATATTTTTTGAAAAAAAATATATTACAACTAATCAAGATATTGTTAATTATGATTTTTATAATCCGCAAAACATTTTTGTTTTAGGTAAAGATAATTTAGATAATTTAGTTGATTTTGTTAATTCTCCTTATAAAAAAATACCTAAGAAGATTGTTAATGGTTATGATTTTCATAATTGGTTAAAAAGATTTAATGAGAAGTAATTATGAGAGAAATTATTAAAAATATTAAAAAATATTTTGCTTTTATTATTTATAGTACTAAATCTAAATTAAAAAGCGAAGTTGCAGATTCTTATCTAAATTCTTTATGGTGGATTTTAAGTCCATTATGTATGATGCTTATTTATATGTTTGTGGTAGTAGTAGTATTTAAAAGTAAAGAACCGAACTTTCCAATTTTTGTTTTTATTGGCTTAACTATCTGGGATTATTTTAAT
>CANQLL010000018.1 GCA_947624705.1 uncultured Bacilli bacterium
GAAGATTTAATCAAATGTCGTGAATGGTTAGTTTCAAATAATACCTTTGATGTTTGTATGGAATCTACCGGTAAATATTGGATTCCTGTATTTAATGTTTTAGAGACAGATTGTAAATGTGTTATATCTCATCCCAAATATGTTAGAAGTATTCCTGGCAAAAAAACCGACAAGAAAGATTCTAAATGGATTGCTGATATATTTAAACATGGTCTTGTTGAACCTTCTTTTATGCCACCTAAAGATATCAGAGATATGCGTGATTTATTACGATATCGTAAAAAACTAGTTAACAATCGAACTGGAGAAAAAAATAGATTTCAAAATTCTCTTACTGTTTCTAACGTTCAAATCTCTAGTGTTGTTTCTGATGTTTTTGGTGTTACTGCTCAATCTATTCTTAAATTAATGCTTTCCAATCCTAATTTAACTTTAGATGATATTACACCTTTACTCAAAAAAAATTTGAAGTCTTCTCCAGAAGAAATTTTGAAATCTATTAATGGCACTTTTGATGATGCTCAGTCTTCAAAAATGTCCATTTGTTTAAGTCATTTTGATTCTTTAAATGATTGTATTGATACTATTGAATAATCTGTCCTTAAACTTGCTACGAAATACACTAATCAGCTTAACCTTCTTTTAACTGTTCCTGGTATTAATGAAATCTCAGCAATTACTATTATATCAGAAATTGGTGTAGATATGAATACTTTTGTTGATGACAAACATCTTGCTTCTTGAGCTGGACTTACTCCTAGATGTAAAGAATCTGGTGGTAAAAAACAATCTACTAAAATTACTCATGCTGGTCAATATATTAAGCCTTTACTTGTCGAATGTGCTCATTGTGCTATCAAAGATAAATCTTGTCCTTACATTAAAGCTAAGTTTGAAACTTTAAAAAAGAAACATGGCTATAAGAAAGCTATTATTGCTATTGCTAGATTTTTATTAGTTTGTATATATCACATTCTTAAATCTAATCAAGCTTTTGATTATGAAAGATACACTAATATTACCAACAAGAAAAAAACTAAATCCAGTAAAAAGCAATTATCTGAACAAGAAATGATTGATAAATTAACCAATTTGGGTTACTGCATTACTTTACAGAATACCTAATAACAATTTACTATTTCAAAGAACGTACACGAACATGTGTTTTTGCTTATTTTAGCGTCTTCATTGACGATTTTTGTCATGGGTTTAACTTATGTTTTTATTTTCAACCTTCTTCACTCTTTCATTTTTATTATTCCTAATTTTACTTTAACATATACTTAATACTTTTTGCAATACATTGTATAAGACATTATGTAAAGTATATTTTCTAAGTTTACATAATAGCATTATAACCCCCCCCGAACATTTGTCAAGTATAAATTTATTTTTCTTTACACTTGACACTTTTTTCTTTCAGCAAATGTTAATATTATGGTGATAAATTTAAAAAACAAAAGTTGCAGAAAAGGTGATGAACGTACTTTACAAAGTGCGCTTAGAGGGGTGTTTTATGTATAAAAGAAAAGTATAAAAAAACCATATAACAAATATATGGATTTTTTATACTAATTTATCTTCTAAATTATAATTCAAATTGGGAATTATATAAATCATGATAAAAACCTTTTTGTTTCATTAATTGTTTATGATTTCCTGATTCAATAATATTACCATCTTTCATAACTAAAATTAAATCAGCATTTTTAATCGTTGATAAACGATGGGCTATAATAAAGGAAGTTCTACCTTGAGTTAATTTATCCATGGCTTTTTGGACTAATTCTTCAGTTCTGGTATCAACATTAGAAGTAGCTTCATCTAAAATTAAGAATGGCGTATCTTCTAACATCCCACGAGCTATAGTTAAAAGTTGTTTTTGACCAGATGAAATAGTGTCATTATCTGTCATCGTTGAATTATAACCATTAGGTAAAGTTTTAATGAAATGATCTAAACCAACGGTTTTACAAACACTTTTAATTTCTTCATCACTAATATTTTTGCGATTATAAACTATATTTTCTTTAATTGTTCCGTCAAAAACCCAAGTGTCTTGTAAAACCATGGTAAATAAATCATGAATATTTTCTCGGGTTAAATTTTTAGTCGAAATTCCATCAATTAAAATATCCCCACTATCAATATCATAAAATTTCATTAATAGATTAACCATCGTGGTTTTACCCGCTCCCGTTGGGCCAACAATGGCAATTTTTTGTCCAGCTAAAGCTTTTGCGCTAAAGTTTTTGATTGTTGGCTTTTCATTTCCGGCGTATTTAAAGACTACATTTTTAAATTCAATATTACCTTTAACTTTCGATTTAGCTAAAGATTTTGTAATATTTTCTTGACTAGCCATTTCTTCTTCATCTAAGAATTCAAAGACTCTTTCTCCGGCCGCAGCCGTGGATTGTAAAGATGTCATCGCTTGGGCTATTTGGGAAAGTGGCGAAGTAAATAATCTAACATAAGTAATAAAAGCAACGATTACCCCAAAACTAATATGACCATTCATGGTTAGTAAAGCGCCGACTATACAAACAGCTACATAACCAAAGTTACCAATAAAAGCCATCATTGGCATCATTAAACCAGATAAAAATTGGCTTTTAAAATTAGCTTCATAAACTCTATTATTATAAACATCAAATTTAGCCTGCGCATCGCTCACGCCATTATAAGCTCGAACGACATTTAAATTAGAATAAATTTCTTCAATATGCCCATTTAAATTACCTAATTGTTCTTGGCGAGCAATGAAATATTTTTGGGATTTACCTAAAACCAAGGACATAAACGCAAAACCTATAATACTTGAAAATATTGCCGTTAAAGCCATAATCCAGTTAGTATAAAACATCATTACGATTGTTCCTAAAAATAAAGTTAAAGAAGAAACTAAAGGAGCTAAGGCTTGATTCATACTCATCGCAATTTGATCAACATCATTAGTTACTCTGGATAAAGTATCTCCTACTTTATGTAAATCAAAATATTTTAAAGGTAAAATATTTATCTTCTTTGAAATACTACTTCTTAAGTGTCTAGCAAATTTATTAGAAACACTAGTCATTATAAGATGTTGAACATAAGTAAAAATCGCACTACATAAATACATGAAGATTAAAAATAAAGTTATTTTTTTAATTTTAGACATATTCATTTTTGGTTTAATTAAAGTTTGAATACTTTTAGGAGCTTGGTCTAAGTGTTTATATAAACTTTGGGTATCATTTTTACTATCTTGAAATAAATTAATAAATTTCGTTTGATCTAATGCTGATATTTTAACATTATCAATAGTTATATCTTTAAATAAAACTGAACCAATACTTTCTGGTATTTTACTTTCTTGAAGATTTTTTAAACCTTCAATAAAGTTTATTTTATCTTCTTTTTTTATTATTTGCCCTTTATAAGTTGTATCTTGAACTAAATAGTTTAAAATATTAGGACTTAAGTTAGTTAAAGAAGTTAAAATATCTTCTGGTTTACTAGTTGATATACTCATCGTAAAATCTTGTAATTCCTTTTTTTCTTGTTCATTTAAATTAGAATTAGTTAAAAGATTAGTTATATTTTCCGGGGTTAAATCTAAAGCTAAAATTTCCGGAATTAAAGTTTTTCTATCTTGTAAAGAATTAGTTATTTTAGTTGTTATTTGTTCCATGTTTTTTGTATTAATTACTAATCCCTCAGATATAGTATCAGTTAATTTTGATAAACGATTAGGAGCTAAAATAGAAAGAATGGCTCCCATTATTGCTAGTAACATGGAAATAGTTATTAAAAATTTAAAAGGATTTAATTCTTTAAATAATCTTTTGATTGAACCTTTAAAGTCTTTAGCTTTTTCATGGGTGGCCATTGGTCCCCTTCTTGGTCTACTACCTTCTTTCATTTTTCTAATTCCTCCTTTGATAATTGTGATAGAGCAATTTGTTTATAAATTTGACAATTTTTTAAAAGTTCTTTATGAGTTCCCATGCCTACACATTTACCCTCATCTAAAACAATTATTTGATCAGCATTCATAATGGTTCCTATTCTTTGGGCAACAATTAAAGTAGTTGTATCTTTTGTATATTCTTTTAAAGCATGTCGCAAGGTAGCATCAGTTTTATAATCTAAAGCTGAAAAAGAATCATCAAAAATATAAATCTCCGGATTAAAAGCAATCGCCCGGGCAATAGAAATTCTTTGTTTTTGACCACCCGAAATATTTGTACTAGTTAAAGAAGAATCATATTGTTTATCCATTTTTAACACAAATTCTTCGGCTTGGGCCACTTTAATAGCCTCGGCAATTTTCTTTAAATCTTTTTCTTTTCCATTATCACCATAACCAACATTATCAATAACACTGCCCCCAAATATCACCGCTTTTTGAGAAATATAACCTAATTTTTTATGTAAAGCTTCTAAGGTATAATCTTTAACATTAATACCATCTACTAAAACTTCTCCGGCTGTTACATCATAAAAACGCGGGATTAAATTAATTAAACTTGATTTACCACTTCCTGTTGAACCAATAAAAGCGATAGTTTGCCCTTTTTTAGCTTTAAAAGAAATATCTTTTAATAAATATTCCTCTGCATCCGGATATTTAAAATAAACATTTTTAAATTCAATTGTTCCTACTTCTTTAGTTTTAGGATTACTTATTTTTCCATCTTTAATAGTTTCTTTCGTTTCTAAAACTTCTAAAATTCTTTTGGCAGAGATTAAAGCTCTAGGCATTAACATAAATATCATGGCTAACATTAAGAAAGACATTATTACTTGCATAGCATAAGATGAAAAAACAACCATATCGCCAAATAAACTTATTTTATCAGCCATTAAAGCTTGATCAATTAAATGACTACCAACATAATAAATAGCTAAAGTAAGTAAATACATAACTAAATACATAACTGGCATCATAATAGCAAAGGTTTTTTGATTAAAGGTTTGTTTTTGGGTTAATTCTTGATTAACTTCTTCAAACTTCTTTTCTTGATAATCCTCTGCATTAAAAGCTCTAACTACTCTTATTCCCGTCAAATTTTCTCTAGTTACCCCATTAATTTTATCAATTAATTTTTGAATAACTTTAAATCTTGGCATAACCATGGCTGTAATAAAAGCGACCACACTTAAAAGAACAATTACCGCAATACCTGTAATCATACTCCATTGCCAAGATTTATTTAAAATTTTAGTTACAGCCCAAATGGCTGTAATGGGTGCTTTAATTAATAGTTGTAAACCCATAGCTAAAAACATTTCTATTTGGGTAATATCATTAGTTGTTCTTGTAATTAAACTAGAAGTTCTAAATTGTTTAACGGAATGGGTATCTAAACGAGCTACTTTATTAAATAATTTACCGCGAACTATTTTAGAAAAAGAAGCCGCCACGTTTGCAATAAAATAACCAACAATTATAGCAGATACTAAACTACCGAAAGCACATAACATCATCAACGCACCATTTTTTAAAATATCACTCATTTTACTACCTGATGTTTGTACCAAAACAGTAATTTCCGACATATAATCGGGCATTTTAAGTTCTAACCAAACTTGAGCAAAGATTAATATAAAACTAATAATCATTAAAATATATTCTCTTTTAGTTAAATTTTTTAGTAATTTAAACATTTTCTTTCCTCCTTTAAATGCACTATATAACATATTAATCTTTGCTCAAAATTATGTCAATCCTAAAATTTAATATTTCACTTAAATTTCAAAAATAAAGTTATTATGGATTAATGTAATATATAACTTAGCAAAAATTAGTTTAATTTAAAAAAATTAAACCATAATATAAATGGTGATATTAATGAAAAATAAAGGTTGTAGTAAATGTGAAGAAAGTACTCTACAAGGTCGAGCTTATATTGATGAAGAAACGGGTATTTTATGCGTTTCTTTAGAAGAAAAATATGAAAAACCTAAAGGTAAAAAAGTTTTAGTACCTTTTGTTTGTACCACTTGTGGAGAAACTACTTGGAAGACTATTGATAATGAATAGTCTTTTTTTCATTTTTTCTTTAATTTATTTGCTTAAAAATATAATAAGTGTTATAGTAAAGTCACAGGAGGTTTAACGATGCAATTAAATAAAACATTTAAAACAAATTATAATGATCAAACTTTACAAATTATTTTAGACACTAAAGAAAATGATGATAAACAATTTAAAGATAAGGAAAATTATTTAGAAAGATTAATAAATAATGAAATAAATGATCAAACCAATCTTAATATTGATTTATATACAATTATTAACTTAAAAACTATTTTTGCTAAAAATAATATTCAAAAATTAGAAATGAAATATCACAATAAATATCTTGATTCTGATATTGTTTATCTAAAGGGAATATTATATTCTTACTTTTATAATAATAAAAATAGTAATATAACTATATCTTATTCGCAAGATAATAAATTAAGTATTTCTCCCTTTGAAATTGAAAAGTATGATAGTGTTTCTTATTTATTAAATGATTTATTCAATTTTAAAAATGCAGAAGCCCAAAAATTAGATGATGATTCTTTAAAACTTATTACTATTTACAAATTATTTTATAAAGAATATCCTGATTTTTCTTTAGAAATAACTAAAAGAAAATTTCAAAATATGCTTTATATTCTTAATCAATATGGTTTAGAAACTTTTATAAATGATCGTCCTATAAATTTTCTATATTATCATGGTTATATGGAATCTAGTGAATTAATTCTTTGGCTAATTGAAATGAAACCTTTTTATAAAGGGGATTTAAAAACAAGAAAAAATTTAATTAATGAAACAGATCAAAAGAAAATATTAGCTATTTCTAATTATATATTAAATGAAACTAAAGATTTAGATCAAGATAAATTTATAGAAGAATTAGCAAATATGATTTATTTAAAAAAGGAATGGTTTTCTCGTTATTTAAATTTTTGTAAGGATAGTAATATTAATTATCCCAAAATTATTAAAAATTTAAAAAAAGAAGTAAAGAAATAAAATTAAAAAGTTTATATGTTAAATATAGGCTTTTTATTTTAAATATTCACTTATATCTTTACCAAATAAAACATAAATTTTAATAAATAACTTTAATGATATAGGTTTATTTTTATCATAACTTTCAATTCTTTTATAATATTCATAAGTTATATTTAATAACTCTGCTACTGCAGCGGCTGAATAAGGATTTTGTAAATTATGACTTTTATAAAATAATTTATTTTCTTCAAATAATTGTTTTCTAATTCTTTTGATATTTTTACAAATCGTTGCTTGATAATAAGTTAAATTAAACTTTAACATTTTTTCTTCAAGCATTTGAAATGTTGGTACATCGACCATTTCCCCTCACCTCATAAAAATTTTCTCATAAGACCTAATTTTAAAAAGTAATCTATTTTGACAAAAAAGTAATTTATTTTTACATATGATATGTTAAAATTAAGATTGAATGGAATGAGAACATGAGTACAGATAAAGTAAATATTTTATATCAAGTAATTATTAATAATTCGTGGACTGACTCAATAGAAGATTATTTTACCTTTATTGAACAAAATAGTAAACATTTAGTAAAAAACAAAAAAGAGTTTACAACTCTTTTTGATTTAACTTTAAAAAAAATATTAAAAAATTTAAAAGATAATATTGATATAAATGTTTATGATAATTTAATAATTAATATGGGAAAATATGCTAATCAAGATGGATTTGATTTTGCTATAGGTTTAATTAAAACTTATTATCTAAATGAATTTATTATTGATAATAATGAATTAAATACAATAGATGTTTTATTTTTAATATATAATGAATATAAAAATGAAGATAGTTTGACCTTTGGTCAAACTATCCCTTATATTTTAGCTTCTTTATTTAGAATTCATTATATTTTATTGATTAAGATTTAATTAATTTATATTGATTTAATAATTCGGTAGCTTTATTTTTTATATACATAAAATTTGTATTATTATAAATATATTGAATAATATCTTTATCTGAATTAGGATTATTTAATAAATTTAAATGAATAAATGGATCATTACTTTTCATAAATTTTTTTAAAATTGATAAAGGTGTATCTACTCTTTCGACAATTTTGCGATTGTAAACTAGAGAAGGATCATCAAAGCCTTTATGAATCATTTTATTTATAGCATCTTCATTTTCTTTAATATTATAATAATTATATATATTATTTACTATATTAACATGGAGACTAGAAAAATCAATAGTTTTATTATCTAATATAGCCATATAAATAGGATTTAATTCAAATGCTCTATATTTATTATATTTAGTAGATTCATATTCTTTAAATTTGGTTACTATGGATTCTATTACTTCAACATCAATATTGGGGATACTACAAATATCAGCAAATTTTATAGGTATGTCACCACAAAACCAAATATATTCTGATTCTGCTTCATATACTGGATCATTTCGACGCAGTTGGACAGAAGTAAAAATATTTATAAATTTATTTATAAGTTTTTCATAATCAAATTTTATTTTATTTTGCACTAACGTTTTAAAAGTCTCTATGATAAAGTTTCTTTTATCTTCGTAATCGTAACCAATATTACTATTGATTACACTATCGGTTAAATCTTCTATAACTTTTTTCGAAATTAATCTATTAGGATAATACTCGATAAATAAACTAAAAATCGCTTGGGTTTCTTTATCATATGTTTGATTATTTAGAATTGGTTTAACATAAGCAAAATAAATTTCTTCAACTTCTTTTTTAGATAACTTACTGACATCTTTTTCAATCATCCTACGCATTATACTATAAGTTGACTTTAAATCTTTAGGTTCTTCATAAGGTATTTTTCGTTGCTTATCAAATACAACTTTAGTTTTTTGAGGTAAATAAGTATTTTCTAAACAAGGATATTCACTGATTATTTTCGAATTAAAAACCTTTGGATAATTTAAGATTAAATTATTAATTATATCCTGCCGTTGTCCATATCTTGGCAGGGTATTTGTTTCCACTATTTTTAAGATACTTTTAATCATTTTAAGGGATAGATCTTTTCGAGTTGCCACCACAGTTAAAACATTGAGGTTTTTATCTTCACATAAAATTTCTTTTATTTCTTCAGAAAGATTACTCTTTATAGCTATGGCTTGTCTAATAACATAATATCTATCTGCAGCAGTTAGAAAATATGTTGGAGTATCATTTTCTACATTAGCTGGTATATAGCGATGATACTCACGCCAATTACCATTATCACTTCTTTCCCCCTCCGCAGAATAATTCTTTTCAGTTAATTTAGCCAAAAGTAATACTTCTTGCAAATAGTTTTGATCTTGAATCATGTCAATAATATCAAATATGACATTTTTTCTAACTAAAGCTAATTTTTCAACAAATCCTCTAACGTTACTATTTTCCATAAACCCTCCTATTTCTACTTAAAGAATAACACAATTTTAATTAATTTACTATAAATTATATCTTAATGTTAATTTTTAAATTGAAATCCCGTTTTAATATAAATTTTGATTTGGATATCCCGAAATAAAAATAACCTATATATCCTTGTATACAATAATTTTTGTCTAGAAAATTATGGATTGTAATTATTCTTACAAAAATTTATCTGTTTTGGAATTTGCCTATTAATTAACTAAATATGAAGGATATGATAATAAAAAATCAAGAGCGAACGAAGTGAGTTTATCTTGATTCTTGATTTTTTATTTCATATTTTTAAAATTATTTTACCAATAAAGTTTATCTTTATTGGTTACTAATTATTAAAAAACGGGATTTCCATTCGGGATTTCCTCTCCAAAATTAACCAAATTATATCTTAATTACTTTTCTTCTTTCTACCTCTTTTTGGCTTTTCTTGTAGTTCAACTAATTTAACATAATACATTCTTTGGGCAATCATAAAATATGGTAAAACCCAAATAAAGCCAATTCCTAAAGTAACTATTCCGAGAAAAAACCAAAGAATAAAACTAATTAAAAAATTAAAATAATCCCATTTATAACCATTAATTAGTTTATAACTACCAGATAAAGCATCAATTAAATTATAAGTTCCATCAATTAAAACATTTTCTGCCATCCCAAACATTAAAAATAAAATAATTAAAGGAAAAATAAATAAAGATAAACCTAAACTATATATTATCGATAAACTTATCGATAATATTAAAGTATCTAATAAATGATAACGATAATAATAAATTAAGTCTTTTAAATTAGGTTCTTCTTTTCTAGTTAGAGTTAGTAAATATTTACTTAATCCAAACGAAAAAGGAATAGTTATAATATTATAAAGTAAAGATATAGCTGAGGCCATATTACTTTGCGGATCTTTAATTAATAAATTAAAGAACAATAAATAAAGAAAAGAAATTATAAAATTGATTCCTAAAGCTAACCATATAGTGCCAAATTTATTTTTAACTATTTCTTTAGCTTCATTTTTTATTACTTTTTGATCTAATTGTTTCATAAAATAATCCTCCTCTTAAATTTTAGCAAATTTTAAGAAAAAAATCTCAATTTATTTAAAAATATTTTTAAATAAATTGACATATATAAACTTGCTAGTTTAATATAAAGAAAGAAAGGAATTAAAAATTATGAAGAAAAAAATTATTATTGGCAGTATAATATTGATTCTTATTATCGGTATAGCGATTGCCTTGTTTATTTTCATGACCAAAGAATCTACTTTTAAAATTGAAACTAAAAGCAGTAATGAAGTTGTTGTAACAACTAAAAATGCTAGTAAAGAATCTGGAGGTGTTGGGTATATTACTTTAGAAGAAGGACAAAAAATTGTAGTAGAAGCTAACTTAGAAGATAAAAGTACGCTTAAAGTCGAAATATTACCCGAAAAGTTTGATAAGAATACTAAGGCTTTAAAAGAAAAAGATTTTACTAAAACTGATAAAGAAGAATATGAATTAGCAGCTGGGGCTTATGCCATTAGCGTTACTTCTCAAAATAAAGCCACAGGGAATTTAAATATTCAAGCAAAATAGAAAGAAAAGAAAATTATGAGTTTAATATTAAAAAATGTTTCAAAAAAATTTGGCTATAAATTAGCTGTTGATAATTTATCATTAACCTTTACTAAACCAGGGGTTTATGGATTATTAGGTACTAATGGAGCCGGAAAAACAACCACAATTAGAATGTTACTTGGCATTATAAATAAAGATAAAGGTCAAATTACCTGGAATAATAAAGAAGTCAATCGTAAATCCGTTAACTTTGGTTATCTACCAGAAGAAAGAGGAATTTATCCGAAAACAATTATTAAGAATCAATTAATGTATTTTGCTAAGTTAAAAGGAATGTCTAAACTAAAAGCCGAAGAAGCTATTAAATATTGGGCTAAAATTTTAGAAGTTGAAGAATACTTAGATATGACAGCGGAAAAATTATCTAAAGGTAATCAACAAAAAATTCAATTTATGACAGCTTTACTCCATGATCCTGAATTAATCGTTTTAGATGAACCTTTTAGTGGTTTAGATCCCGTTAACACAGAAATAATTAAAAATATTATTATTGATTTAGTTCAAAAAGGAAAATATATTATTATGTCTGCTCATCAAATGTTAACAATTGAAGAGTTTTGTAGTGATATTTTAATCCTTAATAAAGGTAAAACTATTTTACAAGGAAATTTAAAAGAAATAAAAAATACTTATAAAGCTAATAGATTAGAAATAGATGTTAATCAAGATATAAGTAAAATAATAAAAGATTTAAAATTAGAAATTGAAATAGTTAAAAATAATCAATATAAAATAAGAATTAATAATGAAGAACAAGCCCATAAATTATTAACTAAAGTTATGGAAAATAAAATTAAAGTTAATAAATTTGAAATTCAAAAACCAACTTTAAATGATATATTCATTGAAAAGGTAGGTGAAACAAAATGAAAGATATATTAACAGTATCAGAATTTACTTTAAAAGAAATGTTAAGAAGAAAATCTTTTATTATTTCAACTATTATTATGATGATTTTAATTGTTTTAGGTTTTAATATTCCTAATATAATTAAAATATTTTCTAATGATAATGAGTTATATGCCGGTAGTAAAATTTTAGTAACAGATAATGATAATATTTTTGAAGGTAAATTAGAAAATCTTAATAAAGAAGAATTAGGTTATAATATAATGGTTAAAAATAGTTCTTTTAAAGAAATTAAGAAAAATATTGAAAATAATAAAATTGAAGCGGGAATAATAGTTGAAAAAAATGATAATACAATTAATTTTAGATATATTGTAAATGATACAATGGCTATGATGCCGGAAGATTTAAGTAAAGCTTTAGAAGATTTATATACAAATATCCAAATTTCTAAATTAAATTTAAGGGAAGAACAAATTAAGCAAATTACACCTGAATTTACAACAGTAGTAGAACAAACAGAAGAAGTAAAGGGTAATACTTTAGTTATTACATTATTATCTTGTTTATTGTTTTATGCTATTTACTTCTGCGCTTATCAAGTTTCTAGTTCTATAACGACCGAAAAAACTTCTAAAATTATGGAAACTTTAGTTACATCAACAAGTCCGAGAACCATAGTAATTGGTAAAACCATTGGTATTGGCTTAGGTGGTTTAATTCAAATGGTAATTTTACTTTTAACAGCTGTACTCAGTGCTAATTTATTCTTAGATAAAGCAGCTTTAAAATTAGTTTTAACATCTACCCAAATTAGTCCTATTAATGCCATTTTAATGTTTATCTTCTTTATATTAGGTTATTATCTATTTGCTTTAATTTATGCTTTAACTGGTTCTACCGTAAGTAAACCAGAAGATATTCAAGCGGCCAATACACCTGTGGCATTTATAGCAATTGCTGGTTTTTATCTATCTCAATCAATTATATCTACACCAGTCGGTGGTTTAACAACTTTGGCTTGTTTATGTCCAATCTCTTCGCCTTTTGCGATGCCATTTCGCGTAATGATGGGCTTATCAAGTTGGCAAGAAATTATTCTATCTTTAATAATTTTAATCATAACCATTTTAATTGTTGCTCATATTGCTATTAAAATATATTCTAATGCAATTTTAAATTATGGAGCCAAAACTAGTTTTAAAGATTTAATAAAATTATATAAAGCCAAATAAAAACTTTTTTGAATTTATTTCAGAAAAGTTTTTATTTGTTAAGGCAAAAGACAGCATATAAAGGCACTGATTTAATATTATTTTCAAAGCCAAAATTTTTAGAGGATATTCTTATACTATAAGATGGTTTATATTTTTTTAGATATTCATTCAAACTTTTACTATTGTTTCTTCGTCCGCTTTTAACTTCAAGGGGAATAATATTGCCATCTATTTTAAGCAAAAAATCTATTTCATATTTATTAAACGTATAATAATATAATTCTTTGGCTTTAGGATATAAATGGCAAGCTACATAATTTTCGGTAAGAACTCCATTAAATATCTCATTTTTATCTAAAATAATCTCATTATACTCTATATTAGCCAAAGACCTAAGTAAACCAGTATCACTTAAATATATTTTAAATTTATCAGAATTAGCATAAGCTTTGAAAGGTGATTCATTTTTATCAGCCAAATCACATTTTATAATCATATTACTAGCTATTAGCCAATCCAAACTACTTTCATATTTTATTCTTCTTGCATCTTTATCCACTATACTATACTTAAAAGTATTATTGACTCTAGCTAATTCTTTAGGAATTGCTTTATAAATTTGATTATTTTTTATAGCTTCACTATTTTCTGTATATTTATTCATATCAGCTAAATATGAAGTAATTATTTGTTCTTGTAATTCAAAATTAACATGAGCAATACTATTTACATTTTCAATAAAATTATTAATAATAGCAGGCATACCTCCTAAAACTAAATATTTTTTATATAAATCAAGAGCTTTTTCATGAATAGGATTTAATAAAGCTTCATTAGATTCAAAATGATTTTTTATTTCTTGAATTAATTTATCTTCTTTTAAAGCCATTAAATATTCTTCAAAATCCATAGGATATAAATATTTTATATCTACTTTCCCAACCGGAAAGGATGACTTAAAGCGATTGATTTTAACGCCTAAGAGTGAACCGGCACAAATAATTTTAAAGGGCTTAGAACTTTCACAAAAATATTTTAAAGAAGAAATAGCTCTTTCACTTACTTGGATTTCATCTAAAAAAATTATAGTATTTTCAGGATTAATAACAATATTTTTTAAAATTTCTATTTTTTCAATTATCGCATCAGGATCTATGGTTTGTTCAAAAATATTTTTAATATCTTCTTCTTTATCTAAATTTAAATAAATATAATTAGCAAAATTATTTTGGCAGAATTCATTTAAAATATATGTTTTACCCGTTTGTTTTGCTCCTACTAACATTAATGGTCTTTTAAAATCCTTTTGCCATTTTATTAAATTTTCTTGAATTTTTCTATACATCATTTAACCTCCACCCATTTAGTAATTTTTGGACAAAATGCCCGAAAAATATAATAATTTTCGTACATTTTGTACGTTTTTTGCGTAAAACGACTTAATAACATTTTTTAATCAATAAAATCCATTTCTTTAATTAAGTTTTGATAATAAGTACTCGAAGTATTACCTTTTAAAATTTCTTCTAAATATTTTAAAGAATCAACTTTAGCTTGTTTTAAAATTTTAAAATCACGACTTAAATTAGCAATTTTAAAAACCATATCCCCACTTTGTTTAGACCCAAATAAATCGCCTTCGCCTCTTAATTCAAAATCTTTCTGACTTATATAAAAGCCATCATTACTATTTTTTAAAACTTCTAATCTCTCTTTTTCATAATTACTGATTAAATAACAATAACTAGCTAAGTTGCTTCGGCCCACTCTTCCTCTTAATTGATGAAGAGTAGCAAGACCAAATCTCTCCGCATTAAAGACAATCATCATGGTCGCATTTTTTACATCAATTCCCACTTCAATAACTGTAGTGGAAATTAAAATGCTATATTTTTTATCTAAAAAATCTTGCATAATTTGTTCTTTTTCTTTTGGTTTTTGTTTACCATGTAAAACTCCTATTTTAACTAAACCTTTAAAAGCTTTAGAAAATTTTTCTTTTAAAGTATTAACATCATGAGTAGGCATATCTTCATTTTCTTCAATAGCTGGGGCAACAACATAAATTTGATGACCAAGTTTAACTTCTTCTAAAACTTTAGTTAAAACTTCTTTTAATTCACTTTCTTTTTTAATATCCGTTACAACTTCTTGACGACCTTTTGGTTTAGTTTTAATCATAGATGTATCCATATCACCATATAAAGTTAAAGCATAAGTACGGGGAATAGGTGTCGCGCTTAAATATATAACATCAACTAATTGACCTTTATTTTGTAAACTACTTCTTTGATTTACACCGAAACGATGTTGCTCATCGGTAATAACTAAACCTAAATTTTTAAATTTCAATTCTTCATTTAACACCGCATGGGTTCCGATTAAAACATCAATTTTTTGTTGAGCAACATCTTCTAAAATAGCTTCTTTTTCTTTTTTCTTTGTATTGCCAACTAACAATTTTATATTTAAATTATAATCTTTAAAAATATTTAAAATATTTTCATAATGTTGTTTAGCTAATATTTCGGTTGGAGCCATTAAAACACTTTGATAATTATTTAAATAATTGGCATAAATAGCAATAAAGGAAACAATTGTTTTTCCACTACCAACATCACCAAGAATTAAACGATTCATTCTTTTAGGAGCATTAAAATCATTAATAATATCATCAGTGGCTTTAATTTGATCACTAGTTAAAGTAAAGGGTAAATTATCAATAAATTTATTAATATCTTGTTTGTTAATATTTCTTTTTAAAAATTCTTTATTTAAAGAATTTTTATGTTTCAAATAATTAATTTTAAACATAAAAACAAATAATTCTTCATAAATAAATTTTAATTTAGCTTTTTTTAAAAGCTGAGGATTAGTAGGATGATGAATTTCTTTTAAAGCTAATTTTTTGTCTAAAAAATCATAAGTTTTATTTAAATACACAGGAATATAATCTAAAACCTCAATATCGGTTTTTAAAGCTATATCAATTAATTTATGAAAAGCACTGGGTTTAATTTCTTTATTTAAATGATATTTAGGTTCAATCATACTTTTTTCTAATTTTTTAAATTTAATATCACTAGCAATGAAAGTATTAGTTTGAGGATTATATTTACCTATTAAAGTTAAATCTTTACCAATAATCAAATTTCTTTTTAAAAAAGAACGATTAAAAATTATTACTTTAATTAATTTTCGATTAGTTAAAAATTGAAACGATAAAATATTTAAATTTCTTTTTACATACTTAATTAAGGCATTACTTTCAATTACGCCTACAATTGCACCTGATGATTCAATAACTTCATTTAAGTTACTTAACTTAATTACTTGATAACGATAAGGATAATATGATAATAATTCTTCAATATTAGTTATACCTAATTTTTCTAAATGTTCAATTGTTTTTGGCCCTATCCCTTTGATATTTTTTAACTCCATTATTAACACCAACATTTCAATTAAATAATACCATAATTAATCTTAATTTTATATGATTAATAATAGTTTTTTTATTTATATAAAATTTATCCTAAAAATTAATTTTAGCCTAAAATTTGAAGCCAAAATCGTTTTTCTGCTTAGCAAAAAAAGCTTTTTAGAATGATTTTTGATGCTAAAATCCATTTTTAGCAATTTGCTATTCATTTTTAAATATGGTAATTTTTAGGACGGATGCACGAAGCACCCGGACTAGTGCTTTCCTTAATTTTTAAGGAGGGCTGATAATTATGCGAGAAAAATTTTTTTATCAATTAATTATTGTGCTACTTTTGCTAGCACTAATACTACTTACTATTTAGTAGTAGGCTAGACAACTTAGATTTTTCAAACTAAACAACTTAGATTTAACATAATATTGGTTTGGTTGATACATTTTAAAATAAATTAAAAGAGCACCGAATGCCACAGGGGGTCATACGGTGCTTTCCCAAGAAGGAAAGCACTAGGCCTTAAAGGCTTTGTGTATCCATTTCCATTTTAATATATATTTTTATTTAAAGTCAATAAAAAATAATGATACTTTTGCCCTAGTTGCAAAAAATTTAAAAAAACGCCAAAAAAGTGTTGACAAAAAACGCCTTTTCCATTAGTATATAAAGCACCAATTCACTTAAAGGCGAATTGGTGCTAGTATCACACTAGCCAACCCCTTTTTATTCTTTTGAGGTTGTCTTCAGGGGGCAACCTCTATTTTTATTTATTAAAATTTTGATAATAATTATATCTCTCTTCTAAGTATTTTTGATGTAAATTTATTAACTCTTGAAATAAATTTGCATCTTTTATTTTTAAAGCATTAAAACGAACTTCATTGTTTAAAACACTTTCCAATTTAGTAAAATCAGGTTTGGCTGAATCAATAGTTAGACTATTGCCATCATAATGCATTAAAAGTAAATAGCCACAATCGACTAGAGCTTTTTGTTCAGCTAAAGAACATTTCATACCTTGTTTAATTCCTTGTTCAATACAAGGTGCATAAGCAATAATTAAAGACGGACCATTGTGTTCTATAGCTTCTTTATAAGCTTTTAAACATTGAGCAGGATTTGCTCCTAAAGAAACACTAGCCGCATAAGTATTGGGATAACACATAGCAATTTTAAATAAATCTTTTTTTAAAGTTTTTTTACCTAAATCCGAAAATTCAGCTACTTGCCCAATACTTGAGGATTTACTTGCTTGACCGCCGGTATTGGAATAAACTTCCGTATCTAAAACTAAAATGTTAACATTTTCACCACTGGCTAAAACATGATCAATTCCGCCAAAACCAATATCATAAGCCCAACCATCCCCGCCAATCATCCAAACACTGCGGCTAGGCAGATAATCTAAATAATTATTTAGATTATCTGGTAATTCAAGACTTTCTAAGTTTTTCTTAACTTCTCTAGTTATTTGATAATCATCTTTATTTTCAATAAAAAGTTCAAATTGCTCTTTAACATCTAAAGAAACTTCATTTAAATTTTTCTGCATTATCTTAATAACTCTATTACGTAAATTTTGATAAGATAAATACATTCCATAACCAAACTCAGCATTATCTTCAAATAAACTGTTAGCCCAAGGAATTTGATAAGGAGTAATAGGAACACTTCCGCCATAAATACTAGAACAACCTGTAGCATTAGCAATAATTAAATCATCTTGTAATAATTGGGTGAGCAGTTTAATATAAGCAGTTTCACCACAGCCACTACAAGCTCCACTATACAAAAATTTTGGTTCTAAAAATTGACTACCTTTAACCGTATATTTATTAAAAATTTCGGGATTAGGCGAAGTAATAAAATCTTTTTCTTCTTTATTTTCGCTAAATTCTAAAGCTTTACTTCCTTTTTTACCAGGACAAGCTTCAATACATAAACCACAACCTGTACATTTACTAGCATTAATTAATAACTTAAATTTTTTATTTTCTTTGTTACCTAAAAGCTCAATTCCTTCTTCTTCACTAATTGTTGGTCTAATAACGCCATGCGGACAGACTAAAGAACACATATTACATTGAATACAATTTTCACTTAACCAACATGGAACAACTTTAGAAGTTTGATCTTTTAAATTAGCACTAAAGTTACAAGGAAAAGTTCCCTCTTGATAAGCTAATAAATCACTAACTTTAGCTTTATTACCTTCTTTTTTAGCAATTAAAGAAATTAAATTATCATCTTCTCTTAACTCTTCTTCTGTAAAGGAAAAATCTTCATCAATAATTTTAACATTTTTTAAAGTATCTTCAATCGCCGCAATATTATTTAAAACAACATCTGCGCCCTTAGTTTTAAATTTCTTTTTAATACTTTGTTTTAAAATATTTAAACTATTTTTAACTCCTAATATTTCTAAAATAACGATCTCCATAATCATACTTATTTTGCCATGTAAATTATGTAATTGCGCAATTTTATAAGCATCAATGGTAATTAATTTTAAATGTTTTTCCTGAATAAGTTTTTTAAAATGATTAGGTAAAAATTCATTTAAATTATTTTCATGAGAAGTATTTAAAATAACTATTCCCTTTTCTTTAATGGTATCAATTAAAGAAAATTTAGAGATATAATCTTCTTTAGCAATAACAACACATAAAGGATGATCAATATAAAATGGGGCTTTTAGAGGGGTAGGACTAAATCTTAAAGAAGATTTAGTAACTCCCCCACTTTTTTTTGAATCATATTCAAAATAACCTTGACCACATTCCCCTTTCGCTTGAAAAACCGCTTTTAAAATATCTTTACAAGCACTAACCATTCCATCGGAGCCAAAACCATAAACTTCAATTTCTTGAGCGTTTAGGTTTAATTTATAATCATTATCAACATCTAAACTTAAATGCGTAACATCATCAACTATACCAATAGTAAAGTTATCTACTAAATTAGTTTCTAACATCGTATAGACACTTTTAATCTGAGCCGGAGAAGTATCTTTACTAGCTAGTCCATATCTTCCTCCCACAATATTTACATCTATATCTTTTAAAGCACTAATAACATCTAAACATAATGGTTCATGAACTGAACCAAATTCTTTAGTCCGATCTAAAACGGCAATGTTTTTAATAGTTTCTGGTAAAACTTCTTTTAAATAATCGGCCGCAAAAGGACGATATAAATGTACTTCAATCAAACCATATTTTTGACCCTTTTGCCTTTCTTGATCAATAACTAAACGAATTGTATCACAAACGCTTCCCATGGCAATAATTAAATATTCAGCCTCCGGATCACCATAGTAATTATAAGGTTTAAAATCCGTCCCCGCAATTTGATTGATTTTTTCCATGTAATCATTAACAATAGTGGGGATTTTTAAATAAGCCATATTCCGGGCTTCGGTAGATTGAAAATAGATATCTTCATTTTCGGCCATTCCTTTTTGAATGTTATGTCCAACATTCAAACTATTTTGGCGAAAAGCTAAAACTTTATCTTGATTTAATAATTTGCCAATTTTCTTTAGATCAATTTCATCAATCGTATTTATTTCATGACTAGTGCGAAAGCCATCAAAAAAATGTAAAAAAGGTAGACTTCCCTCAATCGCACTTAAATGAGCAATAGCGGCCATGTATTGGGCGTTATTAACGGAAGAAGAAGCCAGCATACAAAAACCGGTTTTCGTGGTAGCATAAACATCTTGATGATCCCCAAAAATTGATAAAGCATGGGTTGATAAACTCCGGGCCGCGACATGAATAACTCCTGGTAATCTTTCGCCCGCTATTTTATACATGTTAGGTATCATTAAAAGTAAACCTTGCGAAGAAGTAAAAGTGGAAGCCAAAGTTCCACTTATTAAAGCACCGTGCATTACGCCAGCTGCTCCTGCTTCACTTTGCATTTCTACTACTTTTACTTCATCATTAAAAATATTTTTAACATGATGAGTTGCTAAATCATCAATGTTACTAGCCATTGGTGAAGAAGGGGTAATAGGATAAATTGCACTTAATTCACTAAAATAATAAGCTACATCTGATACGGCTTTATTTCCATCTTTAATTATCATATTATTCCTCTATTCTAGTTTATTTATATTAAAAAAATAATAATAAATTACTATTATTTTTTAACATCAATAATATAAACATTTTGTTTATAACTTTTTGACTTTGATTTGAATTTTGTCGGAGCAAAATTCAAACAATTACATCTCGTTTCCTTTATTGAATATCGATTGGGTCATTAACTTCGCCCGTACCTGAATACGTTAGTTTATCAGTTTTTAGATTGATAACTGGCACCACGGCCCAGCTATTATAAGTACCGTCGTTTTCCAAGTTACCTGTAAAGACAGCAGCGAATACATTAGCATTGCCATTAGAGCTGTAAGGCGAGGCCGTCCAATAACTTCGTCTTAAATAATTTTTGTCAGTGGTATTTTTACTAGTACTATACATTGGACTATATCCTCCTATTGCTAGTTCATCCGCTGTTATTAAACCTATTTTACTTTTATATAGTCCTCCATATGTTCTTGGTTGTTTATTTTGGTCTACTTGTTCTGGACATACCAGGGTTGGGGTTACATTTGTTGAACTTGAAGCTAATCTCTGGTACGCTCCATAATGTAGAGTACTTGTTGAACCCGTATCATCGGTTCCACTTCCATAGCTTATATCATTACAGAATAAACCGTAAGCTATCTGCTCATCAAATTCATTTAAATTTGTTTTATACCATTCTTCTAAAGCTTCTTTAATGTTGCTATTTGTTCCTCCATTTTCATTAGTAAATTTTCTTGATACATTATCATATGTTACTTCACAAGGATTATCTATTAGACATGGGTCTCCTCCACTGGTAAAGCCTACTTTATCATGTTGTGGAGTTGAAGGATTGTATACAAAATCATTGAACATAATATCTGTCGTTTCTTGATAAGTTATTCTATCCTTTAACATTAATCGGATTGTTCCGTCCCCATTAACCCTGAGAATGCGCCAGTCTTGATTGGCAAAATGAACATAATTATTGTCTACTTGACCTCGGAAGATATAACTTGTTCCTCCATAGTCATCTTCAGTTTTATATAATCCACTTCCTTTAGTTATATCATCTTCAGATGTATTTGCATTAGGAAAGCCCTCTTTAAAGTTTGGTTCTTCTTCGATTATTGGATATGTTACTCCTAAGATTGTTTTAGTTTCTCTATAAATTAATTCAATACTTATTTTATTAATAAAAGAAGTATTAAATCCATTGTCTACATCAGTAAATTTAACATTTTCATTCATCCAAGCTCGAAAATCATAAGTTTTACTTTTTCCCTGTTCTAAACTATCGGTAGTTAAAATATAACGATAAGGAAATTCTGAAGATGTTTCATCCGGAGTTATATTTTTTAATTCTAAAATTTCATCTTCACTATCGTGAGTAACTCCTACTTTCATTAAATAATTAGGAGTAGTACTTTCTTCTGTGACATTTAAAATAGTATTATAAGTTATAGTATTTGGACAATTATTAGTAACTGTTAAAGTATAAGGTGTTTGTTTTAACCCTTCTTCATCAGTAGAAGGATAAGCATTTAGTATTTGAACATTATCATTATCTCCTTGAGCATAAGTTACATCATAGCAAGGAGCGGTAAATTCATTTAATTGTTCTTGTTCAGCTTTATAAGAAAAAAAAGCATAAGTAGATGAAATAATTAACATTAAAACCATTATTAAAACAGTACAACCAATTATTATCCTTTCACTTTTTCTCATAGTAAAACCTACCTTACTATTAATATTTTAACAAAGTATCTAAATATATTCAATATTAAAAACATTTTTTT
>CANQLL010000019.1 GCA_947624705.1 uncultured Bacilli bacterium
AGAAAGTGGAAAGAAATTTTTCAAGACTTATTTCCCATTACTTATTTTTCGGGAATTTTGAATTTAATTTAGTGAAATTAAAAAAATAATTTATTTAATTATAAAAATAGGATATAATAATCTTAGAAATTAAATAATTTCTATTGCCGACTTAGCTCAGTTGGTAGAGCAACGCCCTCGTAACGCGTAGGTCAAAGGTTCAAGTCCCTTAGTCGGCACCATGTATGTTTAAAAAAAGCCTTATTAGGCTTATTTAGATATCCCTATCTGATTCGATAGGGATATTTTCATAATAAAAAATGAGTTAATATGTTCGATAAACTAAAAATAATTTTATTAATATAAACCATACTATTTATAAAGGATGGTTTTTATGAAGATAAAAAGTACCTATATATTAGCTTTTATTATCTTGATATGTTCTATAAGTATCTTATATTGGAGTTATGAAAATTATCAAAGTAATAAAATTGCTATAACTTTAAAAGAAGTATCAACTAAAGAAGAAAAAAATATAGAGATAAGTGAAGAACTTTATAATCCCCCTGCAAATAAAGATGATTCATCTTATCAATACATAGATGAAAAATTTTATCATATTTCTTTAAATGAAGCAATTAAAGAAAATAATGAGACAGTAGGGTGGATAAATATTCCTAATACTAAAGTTGATTATCCTATTGTCCAAACCGCTAATAATGATTATTATCTTGATCATAATTTTGATAAAACTAAAAGTAATTCGGGTTGGATTTATTTAGATTTTCGTAATGATTTGGAAAATTTAAATCGAAACACTATTATTTATGGTCACAATCGAAAAGATAAATCGATGTTTGGTTCCCTAAAAGATATGTTAAATGAAGATTATTTTACCAACAAAGATAATCATTTAATAAAATTAGTTAGTAAAACGCAAAATACGATTTGGCAAATATTTAGTGTTTATACTATTTCTAAAGAATATTATTATTTAACTACGAATTTTTTAAATAATGAATCGTATTTAAAATATTTAAATACGATTCAAGGAAGAAGTAAAATTAATTTTAAAACAAGCGTAAATGAAAATGATAAAGTTTTAACTTTATCTACTTGTAAAGATAATTTAGGTCATCGCATTGTTATTCATGCTAAATTACTAAAAAAAGAAACTTTCTAAAAGCTTCTTTTTAATTGTCTTTGTTTGATTAGTAAAATAATTGTTCCAATCATTCCAACTATTAAAGGAATAGTGATAAAATCGCCTGTATCAGGATTATTAATTCCAAATAATTCTTCAATGACATCAAGGATTAATTCATCACCTGATTCAATAGTTTTAACAACGTCATTCATTTCCACAATCGCCGCGGCGGAATCACTAGGAACCCATAAAGTTGGAGCATCGTTAGAATCACTGCTATTAACTAAATTAATATCATCACTTAAAGTTAATTTAACTTGTTCAGTAACGCCTTTGCCTTGGCCTAATTCAATGCCACCAAAGCCGTTACCTGAAACATCAATTGTTCCTTCTAATTTAACGGAACCCCCATTAACAAGTAGCGCCGCATTTCCACCCGTTAATTTAATATTTTTAATAGTAGCTGAGGTTTTATAAACTTGTAATAAATAAATACCTCCCCATACTTTTTTATCAGTACTTTTTTCAGATCCAAAAGTACCAACATATTTCATGGTGTGATTAGCTCCATCAATAACAACTGGTCTTGTGATATTAATTTTTTCAGTTGTTTCAATATCATTAGCTAAAGTAATATAAGTTACTTCATTATTACCTAAAGCCTGTTTTAATTCATCTTGCGATTTAACGGTAACTGATGAATCAGCTTTAACAGTTAAAATGGGAATAAGTAATAAAGTTATTAAAAAAGCCATAACTATATTCTTATTTTTAAACATAAAAAATTTCTCCTTTCTAGTTATAGTTTGTTTTTTTACAAACATTGTATACCTAGAAATGGCGAAATTTGTCAAATAAATTATAATCTATGTAAAGTTTTAGTATAACCAACTTCATTATCGTGTAAACGATAATATTTAGTTAAGATAACTTGATCAATAATTTCTTCTTTATTTAAATTATTACTGATAAGATAATCATCACTATGATAAATACTACTATTCATAAAATCTTGTTTTTGTTTATCATCTTTAAAATATAAAGTTTTTTGTTTATCTTGATTTTTACAAATATAAATTACATTTGGATAAGTTTCATATAAAGTAACATTATCTATTTCAAAGAAAAATTGTTTTAATAGATGTAATAAATAGGGTTTTCTTTGGGTTCTATTTGTTTGTAAAGATAAAATATCATTATCTAAACAAAGTTTAATCCAACTAGCCATTAATTTTGTTGCAATTCCTTGACCACGATATTCTTTATTTACTTTAGTACCTATATATTTACTTTTTTTCGTATTAAAATCAATGAAAAAATACATATATCCTAAAAAAATATCTTCAATACCATTATGAAAATAATATTTTAAAAAGTAATAATCATGATTAGTATTTTTATCTAAAGTTTTTGAAAGTTCTATTTTTTCATTTTTATTTGCCCAAAATATATAAGCCTCATTATAATCTAAATTTTTTAAAATATTCATAACCAAAACCCCTTTTTTAACTGGCTTAATCATAACATATTTACACTATTTTGTCAAATTGATGCTAAATTTGTTGAAAAGTAGCAAAATATTAAAAATTTGCTATAATATTATATAAACTTTTAAGTGAGGAATGCCTATGATTTATTGTAATGATAAAGTTTTAACGAAAATAAGCCAAATGGAAGATGATAATACTTACCTTTTAATGGATTTTGATCGAACAATTACAAGTGCGGATAGCGAGAGTAGTTGGGGAATAATTTCTTCTAGTAACTTAGTGCCTAAAGATTATGTTGTAGAGCGCCAGAAGATATTTAATTATTATCGGCCTTTTGAAGTAGATCCAACCATTGATTTAACCACGAAAAATGCTTTAATGGCAGAGTGGTGGCAAAAACATTTAAATCTTTTAGCAAAATATGAATTAAATGAAGAAGCTTTAAACAAAGTAAAATTATCTTTATTTAAAGCGCGGAAAGGAATTTTTTCGTTTTTAAAAAATATGCAAGAAAGACAAATACCTGTTATTATTCTTTCGGCCGGAGTAGGCAATTTAATTGAAATGTTTTTAAATCATCATCAAGCCTATTATGATAATATTTATATTTTAGCGAATTTTATTGAATTTAAAAATGGGAAAATGATTGGTTTAAAAAATCAAATTATTCATGGTTTAAATAAAAAGGAAGATTTGTTACCACTAGATATTCAAAATCAATTAATTTTTAAAAATAATATTATTCTTTTGGGCGATGCCCAAGGGGACGCCCAGATGAATCAAGAAAATAATTTAAAAAATACTTTAAAGATAGGATTTTTAGAAGAAAATATTGGCCAAAATTTACCTTATTATCAACAAGATTTTGATGTTGTTGCTACTAATAATACTTCTTATCAAGCTTTAAGTCGCAAATTAACTTTTCTAAAAAATAGCATAAAAAATTAAATTGTGTTTATCCTAATAACAAAGGAGAAAAGATATGGAAAAAGAAAATAATAATGAAGTAAATGTTTTAGACGAATTACACAAAGGAGC
This sequence comes from uncultured Bacilli bacterium, assembly GCA_947624705.1. Classification (GTDB taxonomy): domain Bacteria; phylum Bacillota_I; class Bacilli_A; order RF39; family UBA660; genus HGM10766. The sequence continues at coordinate 3,655 of CANQLL010000019.1, forward strand.
TTGTATGGGAATGGATGCTATTAACTTTATCAAAGATAAAGTTAATGATGAAGATTTAAACAAAACTTTAGATGATCAATATAATGGTTATAAAGATATAGCGGCCTCAATTGAAAATCTTTATCCCGAATATTCGCATAAAGAACCCCATGAAACAAGTACAATGAATAAAGTTATGACTTGGTGGGGCATTGAAATGAAAACCATGGCGGATGATTCTACTTCGAAAATAGCTGAGCTTTTAATGCAAGGTACTAACATGGGAATTATTGAAGGACGTAAGCTTTTAAATCATAAAGATGTAGAACCGGAAGTAAATGAACTTATTCAAAAATATGTTGATATGCAAGAACAAGATGTTGAAGATTTAAAAAAATATCTCTAAATTTTAGAGATATTTTTTGTGAATTGTTAAAGTTAAATTCGGTTCATGTTTTACTAAAGTTTCTTTTGGATAAAAATTTAATTTTTCTTTAGTAAAATCATTTTCAGTTAAATCATAATTATCAAGACATTTTTGATAAAATAATTGGGTAATTTCCATTTCCTCTTTTTCCTCATCAGTTAATTCTTTTTGATAAGCTAATTTATTATAAAGAGTTTCATATTTGCGAATTTCTTGGAGATGTTCAAATTCCCAATTAGTTCTTGGTCCCCCAAAGTTTCCTTGATAACTATAAGGATTTTTAGCCTCATATAACTCTTCTAATTCTTTTTTAACTCTTTCTAATTCCGCTTGTTTCATTTGTTTATCTTCTATAGCTCGATATAAATTAATTTGGCCAATAGTCTTATATTCATAATCTTTAGAAAGAGAATCGCTAGGTTGATTATAATCAAATTTCCATAAAAGTATATCCATATTTCGCAATGTTAAATCATTATAAATTTGTCGAGCTCTAACATTAGGCATGTTATTAGCTAAATTAAGAGCTTGATGATAAATATTATAAAGAGCAATGTCTCGATAAATCGCCATATTGGCGATTAAATTTCTTTTATCTTGACTAATATTGGGTTTAATTACGGAAAATTCTAGTTCTAATAAAGCCTTTAAATAAGCATAAATATCTTGACTAAATATTTCTTTATATTTTAATAACTGTTCTTTTAACTCCGCTTTTTCTTTTAATCTATTATCTATCATAACTTTCTCCTATAAATATTTTTTATGAATTTCTAAAGTTAAATTTGGGTTTTCATTAATAAATGTTTCATTTGTTATTTTTTCATTAATCATGGGATTACGAGAAAAATATTGTCCGCGTTTAACTACGTCGATATAATCCATTTGAAAGCAATCTTCAGTTAAACCATAGTCATTCATGAAAGCTTCATAAACTTTATTAGTAATTTCTATTTCGCGTTTTTCTGCATCAGTTAACTTTTTATGTTTTAATTCTTGAATTTTATTTTGACATAACTTAATTTCGCGGGCGTGATTTAATGCCCAGGGACCGGATTGACCTCCATATAAATTCATTTCATTTTCCATTAATAGATGAGGATTATTTTGTCTTTGTAATCTTCTTAATTTTCTTTTTTGTCGATTTAATTCCATTTTTCTTATATTTTTTTTATCTAATGTTTGATTAATTTTAATTATTCCAATTTTTTCTTCAGGACAGTTAAAATCAAAATCATATAAGGAATAATTATCTTTAGATAAAAGTAATTTAGTTGTTTGTTCATTAATATCTAAGCCTAATTTTTGAGCTAGCTTTATAGCTCGATAATATATATTATAAAGAGCAATATCTTGATAAATTGGAACATCGGCAATTAAAGTTTGATCCTCGCTACATAAAATTGGTTTAACCACTGAAAATTCTAATTCTAATAATGATTTTAAATATTCTTTTAATTCCGGATTACTACTATTCTTTAAATTATTTTCTAATTCTTCTTTGTTTTTTAACATTCTAAAACCTCCTAGGGTTTTATTATAGAATAAAAATTTTGAAAAAACAACTATTAAACTTCATGTATCTTTCACATAAGTAGTATAATATCTTTGTTAGGTGAAGATTATGAAAATATTAATTGTTGATGATGAAAAATTAATTCGCGATGTTATCAAAGAATATGCTCTCTTAGAAGATATCCAAACCGATGAAGCTGATAGTGGTTTAAAAGCTTTAGAAAAAGTTAAAAATAATAATTATGATTTAATAATTATGGATATAATGATGCCCCATATGGATGGGTATAAAACGGTTGAAGAAATTAAAAAACTTAAAGATATTCCTTTTATCATGCTCTCCGCTCGAAGCGAAGAGTATGATAAACTTTATGGTTTTAAACTGGGAATAGATGATTATATGACTAAACCTTTTTCACCTAAAGAATTAATGGCTCGGATTAAAGCGGTTACTAAAAGAAATAAAGACGAAAAAGAAACTTTAGTTTTTGATGGTTTAATTATCAATGAAGCGGCTCATGAAGTTTTAGTTGATAATAAAAAAATTAACTTAACTCCTAAAGAATATGATTTACTTTTATATTTAGTTAAAAATAAAAACATTGCCTTAGCTCGTGAGCAACTTTTAGAAAAAGTTTGGGATTATGATTTTTATGGCGAAGATCGAACAATTGACACGCATATTAAAACACTGCGTAATAATTTAGGCGTTTATCGAAAATTTATTATAACAATTAGAGGAATGGGGTATAAATTTGAATATAAAGACGAAAAGTATTAATTTTCAAACTATAGGTTATTTTGTTATTTTTGCTACTTCTATATTACTTTTACTTTGGTTTTTTCAAATTCTTTTTTTAAGAATATTTTATGAACAATACCAAGTTAAAACTATGAGTAAAATTTCTAATAAAATTAAAAATATTGATGATAATTATTTAACGGAATTAGAAAATGTTGCTTATGAAAATAATATTTGTATTGAACTTAATAGGGATAATGAAGTATATTCTTTTAATACCAAAATGCCAACTTGTCTTTTAAATTCACATTCAACAACCCTTAACAATTATAAATATAAATTAATGGCTTCAAGTAAAGATATTGCTACCATTAAATTAGTTAATACTGAAAAAGAAGTTAAGGGTTTATTATCGATGATTAGAAATAATGGTTATCTAATTTTTACTTATACTAACTTAGAAGATGTTAACGCAACTTCTAAAGTTTTAAAAGGACAACTTATTTATTTAACTTTAACTGCTATTTTAATCTCATGTTTGATTGCTATTCATATTTCCAAAAAATTAACTAAACCAATTGTAGATATGACTAAAAAAGCCAAAGAATTAACTAATCATAATGCTAAAGTTGTTTTTGAAAAAAGCGGTATTACGGAAATAGATGAATTAGCTGATACTTTAAATTATGCTAAAGAGGAAATAGCGAAGATTGATGAACTAAGAAGAGATTTAATGGCTAATGTTTCTCATGATTTAAAAACTCCTTTGACGATGATTAAAGCCTATGCGGAGATGATTAAAGATATTTCTTATAAAAACCCGCAAAAAAGAAATGAACATTTAGATATTATTATTGATGAAGCTGATAGATTAAATATTTTAGTTAATGATATATTACTTTTATCTAAATCGCAAAGTGAAGTTAAGTTAGAAATTGAAGAATATGATTTAGTTAAAGAAGTTAAAAATATTATTAAAAAATATGAAATTATTAAACAAACTGAAGATTATAAAATAACTTTAAAAGCTCCGAAAAAAGTTTTAATTAAAGCTGATAAAAATAAGCTTAATCAAGTTATTTATAACTTGATTAATAATGCTATTAATTATACAGGTAAAGATAAAATAGTGAAAGTACATATTACTGATAATAAAGATTGTTATTTAGTCGAAGTTATTGATACAGGTAAAGGTATCAAAAAAGAAGATTTAAAATTTATTTGGGATAAATATTATAAAAATGAAAAAAATCACCAACGTAATGTTATTGGTACAGGTTTAGGCTTATCCATTGTTAAAGCTATTTTAACTCAACATAATTTTAGTTATGGGGTTAAAAGTCAAAAAAACAAAGGAACAATCTTCTATTTTGAAATAAGAAAGGAATCATTAAAATGATTAAATGAAAAAATTATAATTCATATTCCCCATAGTTCATTAAAGTATCCTCAAGAATTTTTGGATAAAGTTATAATTACGCCAGAAGAGTTAGAAAAAGAAAATATCTTTATTAGTGATTATTTAGTAGATAAATTAATCTTCCTTTCCGTCTAATATTATTAAATTTCCTTACTCTCGCTTATTTTGTGATGTCGAACGATTTAAAGATGATAAACAAGAAGTTATGACTCAATATAAAATGGGTGTTGTTTATCAAAATAATTCTCAATTAAAAAACTTTATTAATTATGATAAAGCTCATAAAAATTGGGTTATTACCAATTTTTATGAGCCCCATCATCAAAAATTAGATAATTTAACGAAAAAAATTTTAACTCAATATAATTCTTGTTATATTATTGATTTACATTCTTTTTCCGATGAATTTGTTAAAACCATTTTAAATAAAGAAAATAATCCGGATATTTGTTTAGGTTATGATGAAATGTTTGGTGATTTAGAAATAGTTAATTTAGCTTTAAACCATTTTCAAAATTATGGGTATTCCGTTAAAATAAATTATCCTTATGCCAGCAGTATAATTCCTAACTATGCTATCTTAAATAAAGATTATCGAGTTAAAAGTTTAATGATTGAAATCAATAAACGAATTTATTTAAATCATAATACAATTTTGAATAATCGTAAATTTAAAAAATTAGAACAATGTTTAAATGAATTTTGGTTAAAACTTTCCAACTATATAAAATAATAATTCACTTATCTATCACTTAATTTTCATATTCATTAGTTAGAATGAAAATAGAAAGAGAAGGTGATAAAAAGAATATTAAAGCATAAATTTACTACTATAATTAACACACCAAAAGAACTGAAAGCAAAATTTCAGTTCTTTTTCAAAATTTAGTATTTTTTAGTTTTTACTTCTTAGGACTTTTAAATACTTTGTAAGTAATTGTAGCTAAAAGGGAACCAACTAAGGGAGCTATAATAAATAACCAAACTTGTTTTAAAGCTTCACCTTTTAAAATTAAAGCTGGAGCTAAACTACGGGCCGGGTTAACTGAAGTTCCTGTTAAAGGTATACCAATAATATGAACTAAGATTAAACAAAGACCAATAACAAAGACTGCATAACTTTCTTTAGTTTTATCACTAGTAGTTTTTATAACTGTTAAAACAAAGATAAAAGTTAAAATAACTTCAACTAAGAAAGCTGCTCCTAAAGAAAGATTAACACTTGACAATTCTTTAAAGCCATTCGCTCCTAAGCCTACACTTTCTAAACTACCCATATTAGCTCCAGTTATAATCCAAGTTAATAAGAAACAACCAAATAAAGCTCCTAAAATTTGGGCTATAATATAACCAATTAAATCTTTTAAAGATAATTTTTTTAAAAGAAACATAGCTAAAGATACCGCGGGATTAATGTGACAACCAGAAATTTTACCAATTAACATTCCGGCAATAATTAAAGCTAAACCAAAAGCAATGGCAATTCCTAAAGTACCGACATAAGCCCCAGCAATCGCGGCTGTTCCACAACCAAAAAATACTAAAATAGCCGTTCCTAAAAATTCGGCAAAATACTTCTTCATACTTCCTCCTTTAATACTATTATACAAGATAATTACATATTTTAGTATTTATTTTTAATTAATAGATTTTCATAGGAACGTAACCCATTTTTCTTAATTGAATATAATAAAGTGAAATAAAGGAGGAATTTATTTTGAAAAAAAGAATTATTATTTTCTTCATAATTATTGTTTTAATTTTAGCTTTAGGTTTTATAGGTTTTAAAACATTTTATAAAGAAGATAAAAAACTAGAAAAAATAAAAGTGGCAGAGGTTACCCATTCAATTTTCTATGCTCCCTTATATGCAGCTATAGAAAATGGTTATTTTGAAGAGGAAGGCTTAGATGTTGAATTAATTTTAACTCAAGGTGCTGATAAAGTTAGTGCTGCGGTTTTATCAGGAGATGTTCAAATTGGTTTTTGTGGACCGGAAAGTTCAATCTATGTTTATAATGGTGGCGAAAAAGATTACATTCAAACCTTTGCGGGGTTAACAAAACGAGATGGTCAATTTATTGTTTCACGCGAAAAAATAACGGATTTTAAAATGACTGACTTAATAGGTAAAGAAGTTTTAGTTGGTCGAACTGGCGGAATGCCTGCTTTAAATTTTGAAAATGCTGTTAAAAATAGTGATATTGCTAAAAACGATATTAACATGAATTATAGCATTGAATTTGCGGCTTTATCGGGATCATTTATAGGTGGAGAAGGAGATTTTGTTAATTTATTTGAACCTAATGCAACTAAACTGGAAAAAGAAGGATATGGTTATGTTGTTGGCTCAGTTGGTATGTTAGCAGGTGAAGTTCCATACACAGCTTTTAATGCTAAAAAAAGTTATATCAAAGAAAATAAACATATTATTGAAAAATTTACAAAAGCTATTAATAAAGGGATAACTTTTGTTAAAGATAATAATGAAAAGAAAATAGCTAATGCTATAGTGAAACAATTTCCTGATGAAGCTTTAAATGATGTAGTTACAATTGTTAAACGTTATAAAGATAGTGATTCATGGTTAGATAACCCTTATATAAGTGAAGAAAGTTTTCAAAATTTGGAAGATATTATGATTAATGCTAAACAAATAGATGAATATGTCCCTTATGATAAATTAATTAATAATTTCTATCATGAATAGTTTGTTAGAAATTAAAGATTTAGAAAAGACGTATTGTACAAAAGAAGGAGAAGTAAAAGCTATTGAAAATATTACTTTAGATATTAAAGAAGGAGAGTTTATTGCCATAGTTGGTTCATCGGGTTGTGGAAAATCAACTCTTCTTTCCATACTTGCTAATTTAGAATCTAAAACGAAAGGTTCAATTAAATTTAATAAAGATGATTTTACCATTGGTTATATGTTACAAGATGATTCTTTATTTGATTGGTTAACTATTTTAGATAATGCTTTACTTGGTTTAGAGATTAAAGGTAAAAAAACTAAAGAAAATATTATTTATGTTAAAAATTTACTTAAAACTTATGATTTAGATAGTTTTAAAGATAAATATCCCAAAGAATTATCCGGAGGGATGAAACAAAGAGTAGCATTAATTAGAACTTTAGCAATACATCCTGATGTTTTATTACTTGATGAACCTTTTTCAGCTTTAGATTATCAAACGAGATTAGCTGTCAGTGATGATGTTTATAAAATTATAAAAAAAGAAAAGAAAACAGTTATTATGGTTACCCATGATTTAGCCGAGGCCATATCTTTAGCTGATAAAGTTGTTGTTTTATCAAAAAGACCTTGTCGCATTAAAAATATTTATGATATAAATTTAACTAATAAATCAAATCCTATTGAAAATCGTAAAGCTAAAGAATTTAGTTCTTACTATGAAAAGATTTGGAAAGATTTAGATGTGTTCATCTGAAATAAAAAAAGAAAAAAGATTTAATTTATTAGTTTTAATTACGCAGATAGGTTTAATAGTTTTAATTTTAAGTTTATGGGAAATTTTAACTAGAGTTGGAATTTTAAATAGTTTTATTTTTTCATCACCAAGTTTAATCTTTAAAACGATTAAAGATTTATTATTAAACGGTAATTTAATTACGCATATTTTTACAACTTTTATTGAAACCGCCATCGCTTTTATTTTAGGAATAGTTTTAGGTTTATTAATAGCTATTATTTTATATTCATTTAAATTTATTGCTAAAGTAATAGATCCATTTTTAACTTTAATTAATTCCCTTCCTAAAGTAGCTTTAGGACCAATTTTAATTATTTGGATTGGCGCAAATGTTAAGTCAATTATCGTCATGGCTTTATTAATTAATTTAATAGTTAGTATTATTACAATATATAATGGTTTTTTAAATATTGATGCCAATAAAATTAAATTACTAAAATCATTTGGAGCAACTAAAAAACAAATATTACTTAAACTAGTTATACCAGCTAGTTTACAAACGATAGTTTCTTCTTTAAAATTAAATATTTCCATGTCTTTAATTGGGGTAGTTATGGGAGAATTTTTAGTATCAAAAGCAGGGTTAGGATATTTAATTATGTATGGTACGCAAGTATTTAATTTAAATTTAGTTATGAGTGGCATATTTTTGTTATTAGTATTTTCATATATTTTGTATAAAATTATTTCTTATATTGAAAAAAAATTAATAAAAAATTAAGTTGTTTATAAAACTTAATTTTTTATAATTCAATATTTTGAGTAATAATTCTTAGCAATGACTACATCAGTTTCTAAAATTTTGCCATTAGGAGCATTTTTCCAAGTTTGAAGTCCCATATAATCCTTTTTGGCATCAACTCTTGTTTTTATAATTTCAGGAGCAGTCATTACTGTAATGGCAAAATGTAGTTTATTTTGAACATTTGTAAAACTCTTTCGTAATTTCGCTACATTCTTTATAAATATCTGTTATTTTTTGATAAAATCTTCTTTTAATATCTCTAATTTCTTTAATTTTAACTAATAATTCATCAAAATAATCTTTACCAAATTTTGATTTGTTTTTTAAAAATTCAGTATTTAAAACAAATCCCTTTTTTATATATTCTTTTAAAGTATTAATTGCCCATATTCTAAAATCAGTTTCTTTGGAATTAACTCGATATCCCACAGCATTAATAGCATCCAAACTATAGAATTAGTATTATAATTTTTAACATCTTGCAGTTATTCAAATTTTTCGAATAACTGAATTTTTTAATTCATTATTAGAAAATCTTTCTTTTAGATGATAATTAATGGTATTAAGCTTAACATTAAAAAGCTCGACCATCGTTTTTTTGGTCAACCAAAAGTCTTCTTTATCATATAAAACTTCAATCGATTTGTTAGTATTTTGACTTTGATATAAAATTAAGTCTTTTAAAATATCTAATTAAATTATAACATTTTTACTTAATTTTAATAAAATTATTTAATAGTTAAATTATAACTTTGATTAATTAACTTCATTAAATCGTCATCAGTTAAAGTATTATCTAAAGTAATAGTTAGCCAATTCTTTTTATTCATGTGATAAGCGGGATAAAAACCTTTTTGTTTTAATAAATCTTTTATTTTTTCTGGGTTTAATTTTAAATTAATTATTTCAATTTCTTCCTCAGAATTTAAACCTATTTTATTTTTAGGAATATTCATTATTACGCTATACCATTTTTGGCTAAAAAAATTGCGAAATATGGCATAATTAGGAAATTTAATCCATTTAAATTCCGGTTCATCTTTGTATACTTTTTTTATTTGTTCAACAATTCTGTTAGTTTGATTAAATTTAAACTGTTCTTTTATTGAACATTTATTTTTAATATCTTCTAAAATTTTAATATATTTCTCTCTAACTTGTTCAATAAAAGAACCAGTAAAATCTTTGATTCGAAAATTAAAATATTCCTCTTTAAAAGTTAAATCATAAATTTTACCTTTAACTATTTCTTTATCGTCTATATAAATATCAACTCTAAAAGTATTATTTAGAATGTTTTGAGAATAAAAATATAAATTATTTTCTTTTTTAAAACCATATTTTATTAATTTGTTAAAGTTTATTTTTTCATTTTTAAATATTTCTTCTTCAATTGTCATAGCTAATCTCCTAACTTATACTAAATTTATAATTGTATTATATCAAAACAATTGCGTAATTCCGTCAAAATTTTATTTACTTTAAACTTTAGTTTTGATATAATCAGATTAGTAAAATAAGGGAGTGACTTAGACATGAGTGAAGAAGTTAAGGAATTATTACAAAAATTTGTGGAAGCAATTGATCCGGAAAATGAAAAAATAAATGCCTTGCAAAAAGAGTTAGACGACGCCAGAGAAATAGATAAAAAAATAAAAGAAGAAAATCCTTTGTTAGAAGAAGAAATTAAAGAAGCCAAAAATCATCAAACTGGCCTTGTAGATTTAAAAAATGCTATTGAAGAATTAATTAAAAATAATGTTGAGGTTTTAGAAAAAGAAGGTCGCGCAGAGGTGTATCATAATTTAGTCAAAGAAGAAAAAGAAAATTATGATCGATATACAAGTAAGATAAAAGAAGATGAAGATAAAATTGCTGCCAATAATAAAACCTTAGAAAGTATAACTGATACCTTAAATTTTTGTGAAGATGATATTAAAAATACGAAAAAAAGAATTGAAACAATTACTTCTAAATTAGAACCAATATTTAATGGAACGGCTGAAGAAAATTATATTGAGATTGGTAAAACTAAAGAATTAATTGAAGCTTTAGATATTTATACTGAAGAAGAAATTCAAGCTATTTTAAAATATATATCTTTCCCAGTTCCTGAATTAAAAGGAATTTATGAAGAATATCAATTAAATAAAGAAGATAATAAAAAAACTTCAATGAAACAATTATTTAATGATGCAAATGAAGCTGCTGATAAAGATAAAAAAGAAGAAAAACATCAAGTGAAAAAAATTGATAAAATAGAACAACGGGTTGAAGAGAAAAAAGAAAAATATAAAGAAATTAAAATGGAAAGATATCAAGATGTATTAAATAATACTTTTAAAATAACGGCAGAAGATATAAAATTTAATGAATTGATAGAAAAAGTCTCTCCAACTAAATTAAATGAATATGCGAAACAATTAATTGAAAATAATATAGATCCAGCCAGTGTAAGAATGCAAACTTTAGTAGAAGATCGTGTAGATAATGTTATTGAAAACAAAAAAATCTTTGCTGAATATGGTTATAATTTAGATAATGTAACAATTGCTGATCGTATATGTGATTTAGATTCTGCTGTTCCTGAATTGACACGTAGAAATTTAGAAATAGTAGCTAAAAGTGGTCTTTCTTTAAGAAATAAAAAGACTGGTAAGATTGCTGTTGAAGTTATAACTCGGGAACCAAAAAAACTATATCAAGCTATAAGCTTATGTGCTAATGTTGATTTAAATTATTTTGAAGAAAATCCTAATAAAATGGATGATCAAGTATCAAGCAGAATGGCTAGAATATTATATTGTCAACAAAATGGACAAAATTATAAAGATGGTTATGGTAACTATGAATCATTTATTGAAGTTGCCAAAGAATGGAAATCACTTAATGGAGAAGATATTGATAAGAAATTGATACCAACAGTTAAAGATTGTAATTCTTCTTTAGCTTATGATTTAAATGATGAAGTGATTGCTGCTCTTAATGAAGCTACTCAATTAGATAATTTCTTAAAGTTTATTAATTTAAACCCTGATGAAGAAAATAATTGTAAATTAATTGTTGACGATTTATTACAAATTAATACTAGTAAAGATAGTAATGTTATTAACATAGGTGGATATAGTTTCTTAGCTGCTTCTGTCTATCAAAATATTAGATATTTAATTAGTAAGGGTATAGATATTAATGAAAATGTTTTAGTTGGCTGTTTAATGTTTAATACTCATACTTCTCCAGATGCCATTAGAGAAATAAAATTAGCTCTTGATCCTAATACCAGAGGATTAAGATAAAATTAGGAGGAATAAAAATGGGTTTTTTAAAAGATTTAGATTTTGATCAAGATGAAATCGAATTAGCTGAAAGTAATGTTACAGATTTAATTATTAACGAAATACTTTCTTCCAAAGATATTGTTATTCATAATATTAATTTTTTGAAAGATTATGGTGTTAGTAATTTTAAAGAAGTATTTATAAATTTTGCTTCCATGTTTTTAATGGATCCTTCTAAATTTAGTAATATTTTTACTAAATATGTTAAAGAAGATTTAATTGAAAAAATAAAAAATAATGTAGCAATTGTAGAATTTTTATAAGAGGTTAAGCCTCTTTTTTTATGATTGCCTTAAGGTTTAAAATGCGTTATAATTTAAACACGTTAATTTAGTGGTAAAATTATAAAAAATAAATAAAATTTAAAAGTGGGAGGAATTTATGTTAGAACTTAAAAAAATCAAAAAAATTTATAAAACAAATGATGAAAGTGTTACAGCTCTAAAAGGATTAAATATTAAGTTTAGAGAGTGTGAATTTGTTTCTATTTTAGGTCAAAGTGGTTGTGGAAAAACTACTCTTCTAAACATCATTGGGGGTTTAGATGATTATACAAGTGGGGATTTAATCATTAATGGTAAATCAACTAAGCAATATAAAGACCATGATTGGGATACATATCGCAATCATAGTGTTGGTTTTGTTTTTCAAAGTTATAATCTTATTCCTCATCAAACCGTTTTAGCCAATGTTGAATTAGCTTTAACTTTATCGGGAGTTAATAAAAAAGAAAGAAGAAAAAGAGCTAAAGATGTTTTAAAAAAGGTTGGTCTTAAAGATCAAATGCATAAGAAACCTAATCAAATGTCAGGTGGACAAATGCAAAGAGTAGCTATAGCTCGAGCTTTAGTCAATGATCCTGATATTTTACTGGCTGATGAACCAACTGGAGCTCTAGATTCTAAAACTAGTATTCAAATAATGGATTTATTAAAAGAAATTGCTCAGGATAAATTGGTTATCATGGTTACACATAATCCCGATTTAGCCCAAAAATACTCTACACGAATTGTTAAACTTTTAGATGGGGAAATAATAGATGATTCTAATCCTTTTACAGAAGAATATGAAGAAAAAACAATTAAAAAAGATAAAAAAACATATATGTCTTTTCAAACTGCTTTATCTTTAAGTTTAAATAATTTAATGACTAAAAAGGGAAGAACAATCCTTACGGCTTTCGCCGGAAGTATTGGGATTATCGGAATTGCTTTAATAATGTCTTTATCTAATGGAGTTCAAAGATATATAGATAAAGTGGAAGAAGATACTCTTTCTTCTTATCCCATTACGATAGAAGAAAATTCTTTAGATATGTCAGTTATGATGGAAGCTATGGCTAATATGCAAAATAAAAAGAATAAAGAGTATAATGATGATAAAATTCATTCTCAAGCTTTAATGAATGATATTTTAGATACAATGTCATCAAAGTTAGAATCTAATAACTTAAAAGAATTTAAAAAATATTTAGAAGAAAATAAATCTAAATTAGATAATAATATCAATGCTATATCTTATGGTTATAATTTAAAAATAAATATTTTTAATGAAAATAGTGAAAGTGGCTTAATTAAAATAAATCCTTCCCAAGTATTAGCTACAATAGGAATGCAAAATGAAGAAATGACAACTTCATCGATGATGATGAATAATGATGTTTTTAGTGAAATGTTAGATAATGAAAAATTAATGCAAAGTCAATATGACATTGTCGCTGGTTCTTGGCCTAAAAATTATAATGAGATAGTAGTTGTAGTTAATCAAAATAATGAAATAAGCGATTATACATTGTATACTTTAGGTTTAATGAATCAAGATGAATTAAAAGAAAATTTTAATGCTTTAATAAATGGCGAAAAAATTAAAAAAAGTGAAGATAAAACTTATACTTATGAAGATTTACTTAATACTAAATTTAAATTTATATTAAATTCCGATTATTATGAAAAAAATGGTAAAGTTTGGATAAATAAAGCTAATGATGAAAAATATTTAGAAGAAATTGTAAGTAAGGCTGAAGATTTAAAAATAGTTGGTATTATTAAACCAAATGATGATAGTATTATTGAAGATAATTATGGAAGAATATTTTATCCTAAAGAATTAAAAGAATATGTCATTAATAAAATTAATGACTCGCAAATAGTTAAAGAACAAAAAGAAAATCCTGATATTAATGTTTTAACTGGTTTAGAATTTAATAATTCTAATGAAAAATTTAATTATGATAATTTATCTTTAGATCAAAAAAGATATTTAGCTTCTTTATCTCAAGAAGAATTAGCCAGTGTAATGAGTAGTTATGAAGATAATTATAATGCTACTTATGAAACAACTTTAGAAAAAATAGGAGCTATTGATTTAGATAATCCAAAAAGTATTGGTTTATATCCTAAAGACTTTGATTCCAAAGAAAATATAACTACTTTTATAAATGATTATAATGAATTACAAAAAAATAATAAAAAAGAAGAAAATGTCATTAGTTATAATGACTTAGTAGGAACAATGATGAGTTCTGTTAGTTCTATTATTAATATAATAAGTTATGTTTTAATGGCATTTGTTAGTGTGTCTTTAGTAGTATCTTCAATTATGATTGGTATTATTACTTATATTTCTGTTTTAGAAAGAACCAAAGAAATTGGTATTTTAAGAAGTATCGGAGCAAGTAAAAAAGATATTTCTCGGGTATTTAATGCGGAAACTTTAATAATTGGAGCAGCTGCCGGACTAATAGGAGTTGGGGTTACTATGTTACTGAATATTCCAATTAATATTTTACTAAAGAAATTATTAGATGTTTCTAATATTTCTGCTTTACCAATTGTGGGTGGCATAATACTAGTTATCATAAGTATTTTATTAACTTTAATAGGTGGTTTAATTCCATCAAGAGTGGCTTCAAAGAAAGATCCAGTAGAAGCTTTAAGAAGTGAATAAAAAAGGACAAAAATATATTTTTGTCCTTTTTTGGTGGTTTTTTTAATCAAAAAGGGATGTTCAAATTAAGAAAAATATGATAAATTTATATATATAAGATATTAAGAAATGAGTTGGATTTATGACAAAGAAAAAAAGAACTATCTTTATATCAATTTTAGTTTTATTAATCATAGTTGTTATTTCCACATTAAGTTATGCTTATGTTAATAAAAAATTTGTACAACAAAATGCTAATGTTCATAATTTTAATTGTTTTGATATTGAATATGCGGAGGAAGTTGAGGAAATTATGCAACTTAATTCCTACCCGCAAACAGATGGACAAGGTTTAGAAAATAAACCTTATCAAATTACCATAACTAATAAATGTGATTATAGTGTTTCTTATGATGTTATAATGCATAAAAGTAATACTTCTAATTTAGATGAACAATATGTTAAAGTAAGTGTTGATGGAAATATAAAAAAATATAATGAAGCTCCATCTGTAACAACTGGAAGTGTAATAGGATTTACTCCTGCTATATCTCGTAGAATTTCTACTGGTGTTTTGGGTCCCCAAGGAAAAAGAAAACTAAATATTAGAACTTGGATGGATGAAAATACATCTGAATCAGCAGGAAGCAATAAAACTTTTGATTTTAAAGTTACTATTGAAGCAACAGTTGGAAATGGTAGTAATCTTTTAGCTAAAGCAATTTTAAATCAAGGAGTAAAAACAGAGATACCATCTTTTAGTATGGGAGAGCCTCCTACCGATGATTTAGAATCTGCAGGAAGTGGCTTATTTAAAGCCGAAGATGATGATGGAACTAGTTACTATTTTCGGGGAGATAAAAATTTAATTAATAATTATGTCTATTTTGCCAGCCATTATTGGCGCATTGTGCGAATTAATGGCGATGGAACAATAAGGTTAATATTAGATGATAATACAGGTTCAAATAGTGCTTTTAATAGTGATTATAATGACCGAAAATATGTCGGATTTACTTATGATAATAATGCCTGTACGAAAGAAAATGCATGTATTTCCGAATATAAGAATAGCACCTTTACTAATAGTAATGGGGGAACTAATAGTACAATTAAAAATGCTTTAGAAACATGGTATAAAAGCAATTTAACCGGAGATAGTTTTAATAAAAAAATCGCTTATGGAACGTATTGTAATGATACAAGTTTTGGAAGTGGAGATGAAGCGGGAACTTTATACTATGGAGCTTATGAAAGATTAGCTAATAGTAGTTCAGTAAGCTATGGAAAACCTACGTTAAAATGTCCAGAACCAAAAGATGCAACTGGACAAATGCGAACTTATGGAGGAATATATAAATTGAAAATAGGTTTACTAACTGCGGATGAAATGAATTATGCGGGATTACCATATAGTGGTTCTGCTTCAAGTAATAATTATTTATATAAAAGTTATTATTGGTGGGGCCTGTCGCCTTACTACTTCTATAGTAGTTATGCGCATGTCTTCGGCGGTAACGACGTCTATCTTAGCGGCAACAGTGTCCGTAGTACTAGCGGCGTGCGGCCAGTTATCAATCTGACCTCTGATACACTGATCACCTCTGGAGACGGAAGTACAAATAGTGCGTTTGAGGTGGAGTGAAACGAAACCTCATAAAGTGAGAAAAATAAACTAAGCGGGGTATGTTTGGATTTTGCTCCGTCAAAATCCAAACCGCGTCCGATTTGGTTATTCACATTAAAGCAAGACTTTTGATTCTTGCTTTTTTCATAATTTAACGTCAAGTTAGCTTTAATTTATTTAAAAAATAAATAAATTAAAGAGGGAAGTGCTATACTAAAATAAAGAGGTTAGATTAAATGAAAGACTATAATTTAGATATAAAAGAAATATTAAAAAAATATAAAACTTCGGAAAAAGGTTTAACTAGTGAAGAAGTTAGTGTAAGAATGCAAAAATATGGTCAAAATATTTTAGAAGAAAAAAACAAAAAAAGTAATTTAAGTATTTTTTTAAGTCAATTTAAAGATGTAATGATAATTATGTTATTATTAGTAGGAATATTATCTTTTATATATGCGATTTATACCAAAGGCGATTTTATTGATACCATTGTTATTTTAGGTTCAGTTGTTGTAAATGCTTTTATGGGTTATTTCCAAGAAACTAAAGCGGCGAAGATTGTTGATTCTTTAAAAGTTTATTCGGAAACTAGAGTAACAACTAAAAGAGATAATGGTTTATATAAAGTTGATTCTAAATTTTTAGTTCCCGGTGATATTATTGTTTTAGAATCAGGTGATAAAGTTCCCGCCGACTGCCGCATTATTGATGCGATGTATGCCAAAGTTGATGAGGCAGTTTTAACAGGAGAAAGTTTAGCGGTTGAAAAAAATGAAAATGTTATTAAAGGTAATGCTTTAATTTCCGAAAGAACTAATATGATTTTTTCTGGTACTAGTTTAACCAATGGGAAAATTGTCGCTGTTGTGACAAATACGGCGATGGATACCGAAATTGGTAAAATAGCTACTTCTTTAGAAAGAAGTGAAGAAGTGAAAACTCCTTTACAAATTAAAGTAGAAAAAGTTAGTCGTTTATTAACTTTCATCGCCGCCTTACTAGTAACTTTTGTTTTAGTAGTCGGAATTATTAAACACGATACTGTTTTAAATATTGTTATGTTATGTATTAGTATGGTTATTGCCTCCGTTCCGGAATGTTTACCAATTGCTATTACGACAACTTTAATGATTGGTGTCAAGCAAATGAGTAAGAAAAAAGCCATTGTTAAAGAATTAAAAGCAATTGAAACATTAGGAGCAACTGAAGTAATATGTTCCGATAAAACGGGAACATTAACAACTAATCATTTAACCGTAATGGAAATTTTTAGTCAAAATAAAAAAAGTAAAAACTTAAGTTATCAAAAAAATAAAATGTTATTTAATATCATGGCTTTATGTAATAATGTGGAAAAAGATAAAAATGGGGATTATTTTGGCGATTCGGTGGAAATAGCTTTATGCGACTATTTAAAATTACAAGGGGAAGATAAAGATATTATTGAAGATAATAATCCCCGTTTATTTGAAATTCCTTTTGATTC